>NZ_JAXBLV010000099.1:0-115153 GCF_034097035.1 Gemmata algarum | reverse complement strand
ACCGAGGTGAAGGCCGGCGCGGCCGGCGCCGAGCAGCTCGCCGCGGACATCGAGGACGCCATGACCGCGCTCCAGTTCCAGGACGCCGTCAACCAGCAACTGGACCACGCGGGGATCGCCCTGCGCGAGGCCCGGGACGCGCTGGAGTCCGGGGACGACAGCCGAACCGGGCAGCTGCTCGGCCGCCTGCGGGCGCGCGCCACCATGCAGTCCGAGCGCCAAATCCTGAACCAGGTCGCGGTGCAGGACCCGGCCCCCGCGGGCGACTCCGCCCCGGGATCGATCGAACTCTTTTAAGGGACACTCCGATGGTCAAAACGGCACTCATCGTCGACGACTCGCTCACGTTCCGGCAAATGGTCGCGCTGGCCCTGACGGACGCGCAGTTCGCCGTCCTCGAGGCGGCCAACGGTCAAGAGGCGCTGGACAAGCTGGCCGGCGCCCGGGTGGACATCATCATCAGCGACGTCAACATGCCGGTGATGGACGGCCTCACGTTCGTGAAGCAGGCCCGCATGCGTCCGCAAACGAAGACGACCCCGATCCTGATGCTGACCACCGAATCCCAGGTCGAGATGAAGCAGCAGGGCAAGGCGGCCGGGGCCACCGGGTGGATCGTGAAGCCGTTCAAGGCCGCGCAGCTCGTGCAGGTCGTTCGCGACCTGCTCCCCTGATCGGCCGCTTTCGGTCGGGGGACGACCGACCGTAACAGTCCCTCAGAACGGCGGCGCCCGCGTGACGGCGGGCGCCGCCGCGGTGTCGCTTGCTGCCGAAAACCATGTCGCGAGTCGAACGATGCCTACCGAGAGCGATCAGTTGCTGGCCACGTTCTTGGACGAGGCGGACGAGAACCTCGCCGCCCTCGAATCAGGGCTGCTGAGCGTCAACGACGGGGCCGCGGACGCCGAGGTGCTGAACGCGGTGTTCCGGGCCGCCCATTCGATCAAAGGGGGCAGCGGGCTGTTCGGGTTCGACGCCATCACCCGGCTCACACACGCCCTGGAGCAGTTGCTCGATCGCATCCGGAAGGGCCAACTGCCGGTCACGCGCGATCGCATCGATCTGCTGTTCCGCGCGGTGGACGGATTGAACGTGCTGTTCGCCGCGACGCGCGGCGGGGGGGCACCGCGCGCCCCCGATGAGTTGATCGCCGCACTCAACGCGGCGGCCGGCGCCGGCCCGGCCGCGGCTCCCCTCTCGCCACGGACGGCGGGGCCTGAATCCGGGACCTTTCGTGTGACCTTTGTGCCGGGGCCGCTGCTCCTGACCGACGGCCCTGATCCGCTGCTGCTGCTCCGGAACCTCGCCAAACGCGGTACGGTCCGGTCCGTCGCGGTCGACACCCGCCGCGTGCCCGAGATCGACGCCCTGGACCCGGCCCAGAGCTATTTGGAGTGGGTGGTCGTACTCGACACGCAACAGCCGCGAAGCGAACTCGAGCAGGTGTTCGCGTTCGTTGATGCCGGCAGCTCGCTCGGAATTACGGCCTGCGATGCACACCCGGCGGCCGCAAGCGGGGCGGCCGGCGACGGTTCGCGGTGTGCCGCACCGCAAGCGCTCCTCGATTACGAAGCCGCCCTCGGGCAGTTGCTGAACTGGGTCACGACGCACCTGCCCACCGCTCTCGCAGAGCTTGAGGGCACCTGATACGATGGCGCGGGTGCGGGACGCGATGCGAGACGGCACGGCACCGCTCATCGCCCCGGTGCCGGGAACGCACGCGCAGGTGTTCTGGACGGTGACCCGAACCGGGTCCATCTGGGTCGCCCACAGGGGCTCGGCTCAGACCAGATCCAGGGCTCCCCGGGTCCCCGCCCGCGTTTCATCTGTTCTTCGGACCACGTCCTCACTTCGATAACTTGGCGGCTTCGGCGGGCGTCAGGTTGAGACGAACCCGTCGCAAGGAGCGCCCCCCGCTGTCTTCGCACTCGAGCAGCAGGTGTCGGCCGTCGGGCGAAAAGTAGACCCGCTTCGCCGTCACGTCCCGAAGCGACGGGTACGTCAGGTCCGCCCGCTTCGGTTGGGCATCGCCCGTCTCCCGGTCGTAGCACACCACCCCTCCCTTGGCCGGCACCGCCGCGATGTTCAGTGTCGGGTGGTACGCGATCCACGCGGTGGACGCCTGATGCTCCTTGGTCGGGTAGCCGACCGGCCGCTTGTCAAAGGATGTCGGCGTCCACGCCGGGATCTCGCCGGACGACACCGGATAGCCGGTGTGCGACAGGTAGGTCAGGCGCTTGCCGTCCGGTGACATCACCACCCCGCTCCCGTTCCCCCCCGGCCCCTCCTTGAGCCGCCGCATCGCCGGCGTGTCGCGGGTGATGTCGTACACGATCAGGGCGTCGAACGTCCCGTACTCCGGAACGACGTGGATCCGGTCCGGGTTGAACAGCAGCCGCGCCCCCTTCTGGTAGGTCTCCCGGTAGCCGGCGTAGAGCTCGCGCCCGTCGGGCGACACCACGGCCCACGAGCCGAACAGCCCGGCCGGTTCGAGCACGTCGCCGGTGTCCTCCTCGACGATCAGGATCCGGGCCGGCGGGCCGTCCCCGCCGGTCACCACGCACACGTAGCAGACCGCCCGGGTCGGGTGCGGGGCCAGGTCGGTCCTGGCCCGGTAGTCCATCTTAACGCTGCGCCGCACCTTCAGCGTCTTCTTGTCGATCACGTGCAGGGCCTTCTTCTCGTCGGAGAGGCCAACGAAATACCCCTCCCGCTCGAACAGCCGCTCGTATTTGGCGGGCAGGCGCAGCTCCTCCTTCACCGTGAGCCCGCCGCCGGTTAACCGCCGCAGCCGTTCCCCCTCCACCAGCAGCAGGGACGCCCGGTCGAACCCGGGGGCGATGTGGGCCGGTTCGGCGGCCAGCGGCAGGCGGTACAGGCGGTCGATCTTGGACAGGTCCCCGCCGACGGCATCGGCGTCCGCAGCCGAGACCACCTCGATCGCGAGAACGGCTTGTACCGTTTCCTTCGGGCCGGCGACGTTGATGCGGACCTCGTGGCGGCCGAGTTGCTCGACGGCCGGTACCCAGGAGGTCTTGCCGTCGGCAGTAACGGCGAACCCCTTCGGGCCGGCCGCCACCGCGAACGTCTTGCTCCCCGGGGTCGAAACCAGCGGGCGCTTCAGCGCCCGCCCGGCGACCACCCGGGCCGGGAGGTTCAGTGCCAGGTCCCGGGATTCGATCGGTTCGCCGTCGACCGCCAAGCGGACCGACTCCACGCCCCCACCCGCGCCGAAAAAGAGCCAACTGTTCTCTCTGGTCAAGAACGGGGCGGCCGCCTTCAGGTCGGTGATCGATTGCTCGATGTCGGCGGTGAACCGGCCGCTGAACCCAATGCACACCGCCATCGTGAGCACGTTCCCCTTCTTCCGGAGCCGGAACAGGTGCGGGCCCTCCGTTTTGTAGGCGCCGAGCCCGCGCTCCTCCTGTCCGGAAACGGTCACCGTCCCGTAGCCCCCGTGCCCGGGCCCGTGGAGCCGGGAGCAGACGCTGTCCTTCAGGTCTATGCCGCCGCCGGGCCGTGGGGCGGCGGCCCCGATCCCGACCACGCAGATCGCCTGCTCCTTGTCTTTGAACCGGAACACCACGTCGAGGGTGAAGTCCTTGGTGGCGAAGTCCGCCGCCGTGGTGCGAACCAGGCGGTCACGAAGCACGAGCCCGCCGGCGGGCTCGAACGTGAGACCGGGCTGCGCGCTGAGGTACGACGGGAGCGGCGCGTCGGCCAGCCGGATCAGATGCTCTCGGCCCTCAATGCCGTTCGCTGCGGCCGCGGTCTTGGGGGCCGCCGTCTTCGGACCCGTTGTCTTGGGGTCGCCCACCTTCGGACCGCCGGCGGCACTCGCGGGAACCGCTTTCCCGTTGACCACGAAACGTACCGCTTCCAACCTCCCCCCGCCCCCGGACACGAACACCGCGCACGCTTGCGGGGTCAGGTGCGGGGCGACCGTTGCGAGCCGCGGGATCATCTTGGCCGCGGTCGGGACGAACGCCCCGTCCTTTTCCGCCCCGATCGCGAGCGTCAGCACCGGGCCGCGCTTCTCGATCCGGAACAGGTGCGGGCCGGCCGTTTTGAACGCCCCCAGCTGCAACTCTTCCTGGCCGGAAATGGCGAGCGTGCCGTACCCGCCGTACCCCGGCCCGTGAACCCGAGAGCTGACGCCCGCGCCCTTTTCGCCCGCGAGCCCGACGACGAAAATGCCCCGCTCCCCTTCCTGGAACTGGAACCGGAAGTCGAAAACAAAGTCCTTGTCGATGAGCCCGGCGATGTTCGTTCGATACGCGGCCTTGTCGAGACGGAGCCCGTCCTTGTCCGCGAGCCCGGCCGCGTCGGTGGCGAGGTAGGCCGGGAGCGGGCTGGCTCCGCCGAGCGGGGTGAACGGGACCTTCGATACGTCCGCCGGAGCCGGGGCCGGCTTCCCGGGATCGACCGCCTTCCCGTCCACGGCCAGCCGCACGCCCAGGTACGTGGCGTCGTGACCGAAGAACGGAACCCCGCCCTCCTTGGCGAGAACGGGGGCGTCCTTCGAGATGGCGAGGGTTTTGACGGAGTACGGGCCGAATTTGCCGTCCTTCCATTCGCCGATGGCCAACGTCAGCGCGTCGCCCTTCTTGTCGATCCGGAACAGGTGCGGGCCGGCCGTCTTGAACGCCCTCCCTCCCAGCTGGCCCTCCGCCTTACCGGTGATGCTGAGGGTCGCGTAGCCGCCGAACCCCGGTCCGTGAACGCGTGAGCCGACGCTCGCGTCGAACGCCCGGGTGGCGGGGCCGGCCGTGGTCACGCCCATCAGGCCGATCGCGCGCTCGTCGTCGTCGAACCGGAACAGGACGTCGAAGGTGAAATCCTTGCCCCCCAGGTCGGGTGCCGTGACCCGTGCCTCGCCGCCGCGGAGCCCGCGGGCGTCCCCGAGCATGGTCGGCGATGCCTTCAGATAGCCGGGCAGTCCGGCTCCCTTCGTCAGGTCGAAGAGCGGCGCCTTGTCGAGTTCGGGCGCGGCGCCTGGCAACTCGCCCGGCTTTGCATCGACCCGCGGGGCCGTCGGGGGGGTGACCGGCCGCTCGTCCGGTCGGGAGGGCGACGAGAGGCCCACGTGCCGGTTGGTGGAGGTCACGCTGCCGTCGCGGACGAGGACGCCGGAACCGACGGCCGGCCCAGGGGCCGGGGGGATCCGCTTGAAAGACACGACGCTCTTTCGGGCCTCCCCAGTGTTGAACGGGGACAGGGCTTGCGCCGCGCCCGCCAGCGCCAGCACCAGGCCGAGGACCGACAGCGGTCGGGGGGAGTGAGCCACCACCAGTCGCAAAGAGCGCGAACGCGGCATCCTGTTTCTCCTCGAAAAATAGCCCGCCGGTGCGAAACCACCGCAACGACAACATCGGCTTGATTGGCCCCGCTTCGAACCGGTCCGACCCTCGGTCGGGCGCGACCCGTGCGGCTCTCCGTGTTGAGGTCGTGCCGCGCAGGCCGTCATTAATTCAACTAGCGTATGATTTTATTGTGTGCCGCGCCCAGTATCGGGACTTGAACCGGCCGCGCACCTCAACTCCCATTTCACTCAACACCAAATGAACTCGCACGCATATTTTCAAGAATCACCGGCGGACGGACGGACCGTTGCACCTGCGAGAGCGGGGCTGAAGGTCTGTGGCGTAACCGCGGCCGAGGCACAAGGGCAACCGGATCCAAGAGAGCTGTTCATACGGATCGTCTTGGACCGCCGGCTAGGCACCAACGGGTCCGTTGGACCATCTTGCGCTTGGGAGCAGGACACTTCGCACGCGGTCGGGGCGTTCCTTTGGAGTGGTACGCCTTTGCGCGTGGCGGTAGAGGTGCGCGATGGACGTGGAGTTGCGACCGATCGGGTCGATCCGGTCGCGCGAGCACAACACTCCTCGAACTCGCGTGCCTCCGCACGCGCGCGACCTTTCGGCCCAGCGCCCCACTGAAAACCTCGGAATCGTAACCTTTCGCGATATTTGCTCGTTGCAATGACGCGGTCAGCGATCAGCGGTTCTCGTACCGTTCCATGTCCGAGACGAACACGCCTCGAACCTATCGAATTCTCACGATTGTCAACTGATAGATTGTGTCTTCGTGTCAGAAAAAATGGGCAAACCGCGAGTTCGCACGAGTGCGACGCCAAGAACCCCTGACGTACCTGAAAATTGGCATCTGAAGATGCCTGCGGTGGGGCCGGTACGAGCTGGAGGGCGCATATGCGCAAGGGCCCGCCGCGCATCCCGCGCGTGCGGCCGTGTGGCTCAAAGCGATTGCGATAGAGCGATTATTGATGTTTAGGACTTCGGGTCAAAAGTCCGATCGTCGAAATTCGTAAAGTCACAAACACACTGATAATGATAGTTTGCGACTTTACGACTTGCTGACCTGACGACTTTTGACCCGAAGTCCTTATCGGCGGGCGCGGTCGAACTGTGGCACGTGCCACAAATCCTGGCGCCAGCACCCAATCGTACGTTCGTCACCACGTGTGCCGCCACTTTAACCACTGTAGTTCCTGCTACCCGGGCGCCGAATCGCGGCGGCGCCCGGGCAGTAGAAGGTGTGACCCGGAGCCGGCGAGAGCCATGTTGTCGGCTCGGGTCACTTCCCCGGTGCCGGCTTCGGCAGAACGGGCACGTCGAAATCGAACACTTGAGGCCCCGGCTTGGCTTCGACCGGCGGGATCGGCGTCCGCTCCGGGTCGTTGTACGCGAGTGCCACGCGCGACGAGGTCGCCTGGGTCTTGGACGGGTCCAATTTGGGCGGCCCGAGGTGCTTGATGACGGCGGCCGGTAGCGCGACCGCGGGGCGGGACAGCGCCCGCGTGTCGATCAGGCACACGCGGTAGGTGCCCGCCGCAACCCCGGCCCGCCCGTCGTCAGACGCCAGCGCGTAGCGGCCGTTTTCGTCCGTGATGCCGGTCGAGCGGGCGGCCGGCTGTGCCCCCTGTGCGACCGGGATGAACATGACCGCGATGCCAGGCACCCCGCGCCCGCCCTGTGTCACGCGCCCTTCGACAAGGCACACGTCTTGGGTCCTGCCGCACCCGGGCGCGAGCCCCACGGCCGCAACCGCTAACCAGAACAGCACGATCCGCGTGTCGACCCGGAGCATGGGCTCACCAAGTATGTATGGATGTATACCGGCGCGGCGCCGCCGCGGGCCGGACGGGTGTGGATGCGGTTAGAAGTCCCCGGGAACCACCTCGCCGCCCGCGATGCTGCTCACGTTGCGCAGGAGCTGGAACGGCGTGGCGCTGTTCAGGAACCGCACCGAGCCGTCAACGAACGCGAAGTTCGCGCCGCTCGGGTGACCGCTGCCGTAGGCCCGGCGGCGCTGGGCGTACGCCAGGAGGAAGGCCGGGTCCGAGCCGGACGGGTTGGCGAGCTGGCCCGGGGTGAGCTGGATGCGGTAGTTGATCGGGGTGCCCGACACCGCGTACCCGCGCGGCGACACGAAGTCGTTCGGGGTGGCACCGTCCCACACGCCGAGCGCATCGAGGCGGTCGCCGAAGAGCCCGCTCAGTAGGTCGTAATAGGCGGCCGGGTAGCCCATCGCGGCGAGTTGCTCGCTGATGACCGCTTTGGCCACGATCTCGTAGGCCGGGTCGGTGAACGCCCGCTCGCCGAGCAGCAGCGTGTTGCTGGTGCCGTCGATGATGTGCGTGATCTGGGTGGCCGAGCTCCAGTACCCCACGCCGTCGTCCGGCACGTCGAACTGCTCGTCGTCGCCCGGGTTGCCGCTGTGCAGGTACGTGCCGCTGTTGATGACGTAGCTGCACAGGCTGGTGTAGGTGGTCGCGCCGGACGGGTCGAACGGCGCGGCCCTCGCGTACACCGGGTCCGCGATCGATTCGGCCGGGCAGAGGAACAACTTCGGCAGGCTCGCCGCGAGCCCGCTGCGCCCGCCGGCGTAGTACGGCGATGCCGGGTTGTTGAGGCCCGCGCCCTCGGTCTCCACGGCCTTCTGGTAGTAGGCGTCCGCCTCGACGTACGGCAGCGTCACCATCACCCAGTTGTACCGGCCCATCCGGTTGTTGCTGACGTCCTTCGGCGAGCCGCGGTACCGGCCCTGCGGCGTCTGGAAGCTGTCACCGGAGACCGGGGCCGCCGCCGGCGGGAACCGGCCCCGGGTGCTCTCGAAGCCGTGCAGCCCGAGGGCCACTTGCTTGAGGCTGTTGGCGCACTTCATGCGGGCCGCGGCCGCCCGCACCTTTTGGACGGCGGGGAGGAGCAGGCCGATCAGGATCGCAATGATCGCGATCACCACCAGCAACTCGATCAGCGTGAACCCGGCCGGGCGGGGGGCCGGGGGGCGGTGAGAACGTGTGCCCCGGCCCGTCTCGTGTGGCGGGGCGAGATACGGAGTGATCGACATGATCCAACCTCCCGAAGGAAATAAATACGGGCCGAAGCCCACCGCTCTGAAGAGCGTCCGGATCGAAAGGGAGAGGGCGTGCGAGTCGAACCGATCACCAACCGACACGTTGCCGGCCCGCCCGCCTATTTCGTCGGCGAAGCGCGTGAGCCTGTTATCCCATCCGCGGCGTGCTTCCGGTACGGTTCCGCTCCGGAACGGAGGCGGACCCGGGGCGTCACGGGGCCGGTGTTCGTCCCACCTCGGCGAGCCGCCGGCATGCGGCGCGGGCCTCCTGGCCGAGGAGCGTGTCGGCCGGCGCTTCGGCGAGTTCTCGCAAAAGTGTGAGGGCGGCCGGGGTGCCCATCAGCTCCAGCACCTCGACGCCCCGCACGGCCCCCAATTTGTGCGCCGAGCGCGGCCCCAACTCCCGCAGCAGGTCCTTCAACCGGGTCGCCGCTTCCGCCGGAGGGTCGGCCCGCAGCGCCGCACGCAGCGAGGGCTCGATTGTCGCGCCCTGGTGGGCCAGGGCCCGTGTGGCGGCTTCCCGGACCGCGAACCGCTCGTCCCCCAGTTCCGCGATCCACCGTTTGACCTGCTCGGGCGGCGGCGGCGGGGCCGTGAGGCGCTCTTTGAGCAGCGGAACGGCGGTCGCCGGGTCGTTGGCGAGCGCCCGAACCGCCCCGTAGGCGGCGGGACCGTCCCGGCCGGTCAGAGCGTCCCAATACGCCCCGGGCGTGGCCGCCGGCGGCGCCCGGTCCGGCCGCACGTCCCAAACGAGGGCCGTGGCGTCGGCGCCCCCGGACGCCATCCGCTGGCCGTCCGGGGAGAACGCGAGCGCCAGCACCGGCCCCCGGTGCCCGGCGCGGTGGAACCGCTCCAGTCCGCTCTGCGCCTCCCACACCCGCACCACGCCGTCAGCCCCGCCGGTGGCCACGGCCCGTCCGTCGCCCGAGAACTCCACCGCGCAAGCGGGGTTGGTCGGCAGCGACGCCTCCCACGCCCGCTCCCCGGTCGCCACGTTCCACACCCTGACCGACCCGGTGTCGTTCCCGGGGCTGAAGACGGGAGAGCCGATCGCCAGCCGCGTTCCGCCCGGAGAAAGGGCCAGCGGGGGGGCCGGTGCGTGGGGCGCGGCGTTGACCGTCCAACGGCCGCGCCGCGTTCCCGTTCGTGTGTCCCAGACGGAAACGGTCGTATTCTCGGCACCGGGCTCCCAGCACGCCATCGACCCGCCGTCGGGCGAGAAGACGAGCTGCGTGACCGGTCCGATGTTGATCGTCGCAACCGTGGTCCCGGACGTCCGGTCCACTACAACGACGCCGCCCGACCGGTTCGTCGCGAGCAACCGGCCGTCCCGCGACAGGGCCGGGGCCGGCAGAAGGCCGGTGCCGCCGCCGACCCCCGTTCCGGCCACCACGGTTTCGGCCGCAAGAGCCTTTTCTCCCGGCCTCCACGAGAAGCAGAGCCCGGTGATCGCGAACTCGCGTGCGAGGCGGACCCGCGCCCCCGCCGCCACGATTTCCCCCTTCGCGGCGACCGCGATCGGCGCGGACATCCCGACGATGCCTTGGCCTTCCCCGCTCGTTTGGAACTCGCCCCGGTGCCGGCCGGTTCGGGCGTCGTACAACTGGGTCACGAACAGGAACTCGCCGGCCGACGCGATCAGCCCGACGGTCTGCCCGTCCGGGGCGAACGCGACCGAGGCCACGTACCCGGGCGGCGCCCCGGTGGGGCCGATCGCCCGGCCCGTGCGCAGGTCCCACACCCCGATCGTCGTGGACGTGGCCGACGCGATCCGGCGCCCGTCGGCCGACACCCGGCAGGCGTCGAAGATGAGGTTCAGTGTCATGTCGGGGGCCTCGACCGTCGGCCGGGCCGCCTTGCCCGTCGCCGGGTCCCAGAACCGGACCCGGCGGTCGCCGGCCTCGATCAGCACGCCCCCGTCCGCATCGAACGCGACGAACGGGTTGTTGCTGGCGGCGTCCGTGAGGACGCGCGGCCGGCCGGTGGCGAGGTCCCAGAGGCGGATGGTTCGGTCCCGCCCGGCGGTGACGACGGTCCGGTCGTCGGCCGAGAACGCGAAGCTGGTCACCCAGCCGGCCCGGTCGCGGCCGCAGGAGAGGACGCGCCGCTTCTCCGCCGCGGCCACGTCCCACACGCACACTTCGCTCATGCGGGCGCGGTCCCACGAGGCGAGGCTCCGGCCGTCGTGCGAATAGACCAGCTTGTGCCCACGCCCGTCGAGCGTGCAGGTTGTTTCTCCGGTAGCCGCCGCGAGCAGGTGAATAGCGTGCTCGTCGTCCCCGCCGCACGCCACGGTCCGCCCGTCCGGGGCAAACGCCAGCGACCGGTAGGCGATCCCCTTCGGCTTCCGCTTCCACCGGAACTGTGGGCCGTCCGGCCCGATCTCCCAGGCCCACACCTCGAACATCCCGCCGGCCGCGAGCCAGCGCCCGTCGGGCGAAACCGCAACCGACATGCACTGCGGGGGGCCGGTGATGACTTGCGACTCCCGGCCGCTGGCCGCGTCCCACACCCGCACCGCGGCCCGGCCGTCCGCGGAGTAGATGGTTGCTCCGTCGCGCGAGAGCGCGAGCGACGCATCGCCGGTGAGTTGCGCGGTGCGGAGGCGGTTGGTCCCGATCCGGACGAGGGCCTTGTCCGGGAGCGGGTCGCCGAACCGGTCGAGCCGGCCGGCCGGCGGTTCGCTCGCCGCGGGCGTGACGGGCACCGGCCGGTCGGTTTTGTCGGGCTCGGACCAGACCGCGCCCGCACAGGCGGTACCGGCGACGGCGACCAGCACCAAGCCGTACAGGCCGTGCCGCGACCCGCCCGAGGCCCGGAGAGCGTCCTGAGCCAGCCGCGCGGCAGTCGTCACCGCCGTGCCGCCGGCCTCGAATGCCGCTTCGGCGGCGGCCTCGACCAACCCGGGCGGGACGGCATCGACGGTCGGCAGGTCGCCGAGGATGGCGGCCAGGACGATTGTCGTCACCGTCGCGCCGCGCAAGGCCAGTCGGCCCCGGAGCGCGTCCAGCCCGCGCCGCAGGCGCTGCGCCGCCGCCTGCTCCGTGACCCCGAGGAGGCGCCCGACCTCGGCCTGCGTTTTCCCCTCCAGGTAGTACAAGCCCAGCGGAACGCGGAGCCGCTCTGGCAGACCGGCCAACTCCTCCCGAACCGCCGCGCGCAGCTCGTCATCGGGCGGCGGGCCGTCAGTGCGGGGGGCCGCCATTTCGTACAGCCGGCGGTGCGCGGCGGCGCGGCGGCGGGCGGACGCACGGACGTTGAGCGACACGCGGCGGGCGACCTGGCTGAGCCAACCCGCGACCGACGTGGGCGGAGCAACCCGCGACTGGCGGGCGAGCGCGATGAAACTGGCCTGGAAAGCGTCCTCGGCGTCCTCGGCCGCCGCGTCGTCGCCCAGCACGCGCCGGCACGAAGCCCAAACGCACGGGGCGTGTCGAACCACCAGGGCGGTGAACGCGGCTTGCTCCCCGCCAATGAACGCGGTGAGCAACTCGGCGTCCGGCCGCGGGTCGTCTCGTAACGTGCGGGCCAACCCGCGGAGGTAGTGGGTGAACCCGTCCGGCACGTGCCGTCCCATGCAGTAGCTCCGGTGACCGCTCCTTACTCGTTAGTCAGCGGCCGCAGGGAAAACCCAAGCAAATTTCGTAAAAGATTTGAGAAATTCCGGACGGCTTCGGAAGCGATGTCGTCGTTGTTCGCGACGCCCATGATTTCGTACCCGGCTTGCAATACCGGTGGTGGCCTACTTGCGTTGCACAACCGCGGCCTCGTGGCGTCAGGGCTACGCAGAGATTGAATTAGGCTGTTTGAGCGCGTCGAGTGCTATTCTCCACAGGATCAAGCCTCGTCTCGCCGTTCATACTCGGAAGCCGCTTCTCGCCCCCCACTTCAATAAACTCCTATTTTGGGGCCGGAACGAGACGCCCGGCGTCAGCACCCGCGCGCGTCGTTCGCAGGATACCCCACGCGCCCGTCCTGACTGCCCGACCAATCCGGAGCCCGATGTCCGCCGACCGCGATCAGACGCCCTGCCCCGCCTGTCGCCTCCCGGGGTGGCTGTGCGTGTGCCCGCTCGCCCCGCGAATCGCGACCCGCACCCCGCTCCTGCTCGTCGCGCACGTCCACGACCTGGGCCGGACGACCAACACGCTGCGGCTCCTGTCGCTCGCCGCGCGTAACGCCACGATCCTCGCGCACGGCGCGTTCCCGGCCCCGGCCGATCCCGCGTCCCACGTGCCCGCCGGCACCACCCCGATCGTGCTCTTCCCCGGGCACGGCGCCAAACCGCTGACGCCGGAACTCGTCGCCGGCTTACCGTCGCCGCCGGCCCTGGTGGTCCCGGACGGCAACTGGCGGCAGGCGAGCCGCATGGTCAAGCGGATCCCGCTCCTCGCCGGCGCGGTGAAGGTCGAGCTCCCGAGCCGGGCGCTCGCCGGGCTGGCCCTGCGCCGCAACCGGCTCGGGCACCGCATGTCCACGTATGAAGCGGTCGCCCAGGCGTTCGGCATTCTGGAGGGCGACGCGGTCGCCGAGCCGCTGCTCGACTTCTACCGCCGGGCCGTGGACCGCATGCTGATGGTCCGCGGCAAGCTCCGGCGCGGCGACGTGTACGGCGGCCTCGGCGGACCGCGCGACGGGAGCGCACTGGCCCCTCCCGAATCTGACTCCGGGGCCGCCGAAGGCGTCACCGACCGTCGGTGACGCCGGCTGGGGCATCCGCTGGTACACCGCTACCGCGTCGCTGGTACGCCGCTGCCCAACTGCTGGGGCACTGCTACCACGCGACTGCCGACCAGTTCCGCCGATTTTGCCGCGTATGCAAGCCCCCGGCACCCGTGATGGGTGTGGACGGGCGTCTGGGGTGGCCCGCTCAACGGATCGACTTCGGTCCCAGTGACGTTCGCAATCGGGAGAACAAAACCATACACGAATATCACTTACAGCTGCTCGCAGGTTCGCAGCTCCGGGCGGGTCGCGCGGCCATTCCGGCCCGTGCCATCGGATAGAGAGAGGGAGCGGATTGCGCAGCCGTACCACTCGGCAACCTGAATGGAAGTGGTGCGGACCAGGAGTGCCCCGATGTTGCGGATCGAGGAAACAACCGTTGGTGAGCGAATGCGTACCAACAAGCTCCTACAAAGAGCATCGCAGAGGTGCCGAGAACGATCGCTCTTTTCCGTGCGGTCTCGGGGCTCGGTACCCGGGCCGCGTTTCGCTGGGGGTCGCCCTGATGCCCTCTCATTCCTTGTTGCGCTGGCAGACGGACCGCGTTCCGCGGTTGAGCGCACTCGACGCGCAGGTGGCGTCCGGCCCGCCGTCCCTTCTCACGGACGAAAACCTGCGCGCCTTCGTGGCGATGCTGTGCGCGCACTTCCAGGGATTTTGTCGCGACTTATACAGCGAGTCCGTCGAGTCTATCGTGCGCACCTTTCCGCCCGGCATGGGGTTAGTGGTGCGAACACAGTTCATGGCACAAATCGGCCTCGGCACGGGCAACCCGACGCTCCAAACGCTGGTCCGCGACTTCGACCGCTTTGGCGTCGGCGTGCGGGCCGCGCTGGACGCCGACCCGGCGAACGCGGTGCGCCTGAATCACCTCGCGCTGCTGAACCAGTGGCGCAACTTTGTGGTGCATCACGGGGTCACGGCGCCTCCCGGTCCGGCGCTCACGCCGGCACTTCCTCAAGTGTGGCAGGTCTCGTGCGACGGGCTGGCGGCGGAACTGGACCGCATCATGTATGATTACCTTCAGGCACTGTTCGGCACCCCGCCCTGGTGACCGCCGGAGGGTGAGCCATGTCGGCTGAAACCATCGACCAGACGCGCCCGCCCCGGCTCGGGGACCGCGTCCAGTTGCGCACGTTCACCGGCCTGCGGGGCCGGATCATCGAGTTCCGCGGCCCGATCGGTCACAAAGGCCGCGAACTGTTCGGCATCGAACTGATCTACCCGGACCACACGGAGTACACCGAGGCGGCGCGAGACGATCTCGTGTACCTCGACGACGGGAACGATCCCGAGCACCCGAACCCGCCCGCCCCCGCCACGGAATGACCACACGATGTCACTCGTCGTCGATAACGTCTCGAAAGAGTACGCCACCCGCGGGGCTCCGCTGTCGGTGCTGCGCGGGGCCTCGCTCACGCTCGACCGCGGCGACGCCATCGCGGTGATGGGTCCGTCCGGGTCCGGGAAGAGCACCCTGCTCCACATCCTCGGTACCCTCGACCGGCCCACCGGCGGGACGGTGGCGCTCGACGGCACCGACCCCTTCGCGCTCCCCGAAGCCGCGCTGAGCACGTTCCGCAACTCGAAGATCGGGTTCGTGTTCCAGGACCACCACCTGCTGCCGCAGTGCTCGGTGCTGGAGAACGTCCTCATTCCCACGTTGGTGAATAAAACCACCGGCCCCGCGGAAACCGAAGCCTACGCCCGGCAACTGCTCGACCGCGTCGGGCTGGGCGGGCGCCTCGACCACCGCCCCGCGGAACTGTCCGGCGGCGAGCGCCAGCGGGTGGCGGTCGCGCGGGCGCTCGTGCTGAAACCGACCCTCCTGCTCGCCGACGAGCCGACCGGCAACCTCGACCGCACCAGCGCCCACGCGGTCGGCGAGTTGCTGCTCGAGTTGCACCGGCAGGAGCGCACGGTGCTGGTCGTGGTGACGCACAGCGCCGACCTGGCGAAGCTGTTCCCGCGCCGGTTCGAGATGAACGACGGCGCGCTCCAACCCGCCTGACACACTCACCGGCGCACTCATGCTCAGCTTCTCCGGGTTGGTCCTTCGGAACCTCGTGTACCACGCGCGCGGGAACCTCGCGGTGCTGCTCGGGGTCGCGGTCGGGTCGGCCGTGTTCACCGGGGCGCTGCTCGTCGGCGACTCGCTCCGCGGCTCCCTCCGCGACCGCGTCGAGCGGCAGTTGGGCGGCGTCGATTCGGTCGCGTTCTTCCCGCGCCCCGTGCGCGCGGGCATCGCGGACGGAATGCCCGGGACCGTCAAACCGGTCCTCCTCGTGCCGGGGGCCGTCCAGGCGAGCGGCGACCCGGCCACCGCCCCGTACCTCGGGAAGGTCACGGTGCTCGGGATCGATCCGCGTTCGGCCCCGGGCGGCGTGTCCGAGGTGGACTGGGCCGGCGACGTGCGCCGCAACCGATCAACCAACACGTTCCCGCCCGTGGTGCTGTCGTACCGCGTTGCGGACAAGCTGAACGCGAAAACCGGTGACACCGTCACGTTGAGCGCGGAACGGTTCTCGGACCTACCGCGCTCCTCCTCGCTCGCGAAGCGCAGCTCCGACGATGTCACGACGGCGGAGCAGTTCACCGTCGCTGCGGTACTTCCACCCGAAGCGCCGGAAAACGACTTCAACCTGACCCCGAACCCGGCCGCGCCGCTGAACGTGTTCGTTCCGGTGCGCACGCTCGCGCGGATGGTCACCGGGGACGCGGAGCCGGTCGCAACGGTCCTGCTGGCGAGCGACGCGCCCCACGACGCCCTCAACGCCGCGCTCAAGGACCGCCTCCGGCCCGAAGACTACGGCCTGAAGTTCCGCGAGGTCGCCCGCCGGCTCGGACGCGGCGGCTACCTGAGTGTCGAATCGGCGGAACTCATTCTTCCGCCAAAGGTATCAGACGCGGTGCGGTCGGCGGCTCAGGCCGTCGGCGCCCGCGCCGAGCCGACGGTGGTGTACGTGGCGGACACGCTCGCCGTGGGCGACAAGCAGATCCCTTACCCGATCGTCGCGGGTCTGAACACCACCGCACCTTCGCCCCTCAGTCCGCACGAACTGGCCCCCATCCCGACACCGTCACTTGCCGACGACGAGGTGGAACTGCTCACGTGGCCCGGGTCCGAACTGAACAGGCTGCCGCGGGGCACGAAGGTGAAGCTCGTCTACTTCGACCCCGAAGTCGAGGGCGAGGGGCTGAAGCGCGAAGCGGAACTGACGCTCAGCGGGTACATCCCCCTCTCCGGACCGGCGCGCGACAAAGACCTGACGCCCGAAATTAAGGGCGTGACCGACGACCGCGCGAACCTGTTCGACTGGGACCGCCCGCCGGTGCTGCCCGGCGCCGAGATCAAGCGGCGCGTGCCCGAGAAACCGACCCCGCACCCGCGCGGCACGTTCTTCAACCAGAACAAGGCCGTGCCGATGGCCTACCTGAACCTCGCCACCGCCCGGAAGCTGTTCCGCAGCCGGTACGGCACCGACACGTCGGTTCGAGTGGCGCCGGCGAACAACGAGCCGCTCGACAAGTTCAGCGAACGGCTTCAATCCGAGCTGCCCAAGCACCTCGACCCCGATTCCGCGGGCCTGGTGTTCGATCCCGTCCGTGCCCGACTCCTCACCGCGAGTAAGGGGGGCACGGACTTCGGCGGGCTGTTCCTCGGGTTCAGCCTGTTCCTCATCGCGGCGGCGCTGATGCTGGTGGGGCTACTGTTCCGGCTCTCCATCGACCGCCGGGCGAAGGAAGTGGGGCTCCTGCTCGCGACCGGGTTCGCGGTCAAGCACGTCCGGCGGTTGCTCCTGGCGGAGGGGCTACTCGTAGCGGTGCTGGGCGCCGCGCTCGGGCTTATCGCGGGGGTGGCGTACAACCGATTGCTGCTCGTGGTGCTGCTCGACTTGTGGCCCGATCAGGGCGTGAAGGCGTACTTCCAGCCACACGCTTCGGCCCTCAGCTTTGCACTCGGGTTCGGAATCACGGTGCTGATGGCCCTCGCCGCGCAGTGGTGGAGCGTTCGCGAGCTCGTGAGGATCGCGCCGCCGGCTCTCCTCCGCGGTGAAACCGCACTGCCCGCCGGCTCGACGGACGGTACCGGGCTCGTCACGAAAATCGTCACAATCGGCGGGTTGGTCGTCGGCATCGCGCTGATCGCGGCCGGCGGTACGGTCAGCAACCCCGACTTCCGCGCCATGACGTTCTTCGGCGGCGGCGGGTTGCTCCTCACCGCGGCGCTGGCGGCTGTACGGTGGTGGATGCGCCGCACCCGACACGCGGTCGTGAACGGCCGGGGGCTGTCCGCGCTCGCTAAGCTGGGAACCCGCAACGCGGCCCGGAATCCGGCCCGCAGCCTGTTAACTGCGGCGCTGCTGGCATCGGCGGCGTTCCTGCTGGTCGCGGTCGAGAGCTTCCGCCGCACGCCCGAAAGCGACTTCCTCGACAAGAGCGGCGGGAGCGGCGGGTTCAACCTTCTGGCCGAAGCGGACGTACCACTGTTCCAGCCGTTCGACAGCGGGCTCGGCCGCGCCGATCTGGAGAAGCAACTCCAGAAGGCATACGCCCCGCCGGGTAGCGATCCTGACGCACCGCCGGACACCGACGCCTACCGGGCCGCAAAAGCGGACCTGAGTGCCGGTCTGGAAGAGGTGTTCCCGCTGCGGCTGCGCGGCGGCGACGACGCGAGCTGCATGAACCTGTTCCAGGCGGCACGGCCCCGCGTGCTGGGCGTGCCGGAAGCGCTGATCGCTCGCGGCGGATTCAAGTTCTACATGACCGAAGCGGCGTCTGCCGAGGAGAAAGCGAACCCGTGGCTACTGCTCGCGAAGCCGGCGCCCAACAACGCGGTCCCGGTGTTCTGCGAGAACAACACCGCGCAGTGGATGCTCAAGAAGGCGATCGGGGACGAATTCGCGATGCCCGGCGACGACGGCGCCGAGGTGCGCTTTCGGATCGTGGGGACGCTCGTGGACAGCCCGTTCCAGAGCGAAGTGATTACGAGCGACGCCGCGTTCGTGAAAGCGTTCCCCAAGCAAACCGGCTACCGCGCGTTCCTGATCCGCACCCCGGCGGCCAAGCAAACCGCGGTCGCGCGGGCGCTAGAAATCGGGTTCCGGGCGAACGGGCTCGCCGCAACGCCGACACGGGACAAGGTGGCGTCGTTCCAGGCGGTCATCGGCGCGTACCTCTCGACGTTCCAGTTGCTCGGCGGCTTCGGGCTGTTACTCGGGGTGCTGGGGCTCGCGGTTGTAGTGCTGCGCGGAGTGTGGGAGCGGTTGGGCGAACTCGCTCTGCTGCGCGCAGTCGGGTATCGCACGCGGGCGCTCCAGTTCCTTGTGATCGTCGAAAACGGGCTGCTCCTGCTCGTCGGCCTGGGGGCGGGCGTGCTGACCGCGCTGGCCTCGGTCGCCCCGCACGTGCTGAGCGGGGCCGCGATCCCGTGGGCGCGCCTCGGGCTGATGCTCGGGGCCGTACTGGTGGCAGGGCTGACGGTTGCGACGGTCGCAACGGCCGGGGTGCTGCGGGTGCCAGTTATTCCTGCGCTGCGGCGAGAGTGATGACGAGGGCTGCGAGCGTGGATAATAACCGCAAGAGAGTGAAGAGTTTTTTGACAGGATCAACAGGATACACAGGATCAAAGAGAGATTAAGCGAACAGCTTGCTGTCTCTTAAATCCTGTTGATCCTGTCAAAAAATCAATACATGGCTAAGTGCGAAGAGAGTTCAACAGGATCGAAGAGAGATTAAGCGAACAGCTTGCTGTCTCTTAAATCCTGTTTATCCTGTTGATCCTGTCAAACACTCTTCTAGCTACACAGGGACTGCCGCAGGCTTACGTTCGAGGACCAGCCCGGCCGCGAACCACATCGCGCTAATAACCGTAAGCGTGAGCAGCGCTGCGAACGTGCTGCCCGGCACCGCCGCCCAGGCCAGCGGCAGCAGCACACCGCCCAGCGCCCCGAGCAGCCCCACGAGCCCACCCACCGCGCCGACTTCGCGCGGGAAGTGGTCGGGGATCATCTTGTACACGCTCGCTTTGCCCACGCCCATACCCGCCCCCAACATGAACAGCGCGGCCGTGAAGCCCCACACACCGAGCCCCAGCGGCAGGACCAGCGCCAGCCCGGCCACCAGCATGGCGACGAACACCGCCGCCATGACCCGCGCGGCACCGTACTTGTCGGACAGCCACCCGCCCACCGGCCGCAACAGGCTCGCGGGGAACACGAAGCACACCGCCGCCAGGAGCCCGATCCACTTCGACAGGGTGTTCAGGTCGTCCTTCACAACCGGGTGCGCGTTCAGGTACGCGGTGTAGGCGTCGCCTTTGAGCCCCTTGATGGTGTCGAACTCGCTCACGAGCTGTTCGTTCAGGTGGAAGCTCACGGCCAGTTTTTTGCCGTAGGTCGCGTAGTAGAACTGCGGCAGTACGCCGGAGAGCGCGACGTACGCGCCGAACACGACGGTGTACTGGAGGCTGTACTCCCACACGCGGGCGTGTTTCATCGGTGCCATCAGTTCAGATAGAGGCCGCCCCCGCGCCGGGCGCCGGTCCTCGCGCGGCGACAGGAACCAGACCGCCAGCGCCAACAGCACCAAGAGCCCCGCATAGGCAACCGGAATGAACCGCCACCCGCCCGGCACCACACCGCCGAAAAAACCCGCCGCCGGCACCGCGGCGATCAGCACCGGCCCGACGAGCTTGGTCACCGACGCGCCCACGTTGCCGGCCCCGAACACGCCCAGCGCCAGCCCCTGGCGCTCCTTCGGGAACCACGCCGCGCACCACGCGATGCCGACCGAGAACGAGTTGCCGGCCACGCCGTACAAAACCGCGCACAGGAGCAGTTCCGTGTAACTCGTCACGCGGCTGACCAGAAACGTCGGGACCACGGCGAAGAGGATCAGCGCGGTCATCACCCGTCGCCCGCCGTAGCGGTCGGTCCAGACGCCGAAGTGGAACCGCAGCAGCGCCCCGGACAGGATCGCGGCGATCGTGAGGTTGTAGAGCTGCCCGTCGGTCAGCCCGAGTTCGGGCTTAATCTTGATGCTCAGCATCCCGAGCATGAGCCAGACCGCAAACAGCAGCGTGAAGGCGACCGTGGACAACGTGAGCACGCGCGCGCGTTGTCCCGCCGCGGGGTCCGCGGCACAGTGGGAGTCGGGGATCATGGGACGACATCTCGCGGGGTTCGGGTTACGGACTCGCGGAGAGGTTTTGGGACGGTAAGCCCGCTCAGCGGGCGGCCACGGGGGCGTGGGTCGCCAGGAGCGTCACGAGTTGCCCGCGACACGACCCACAGCCGGTACCGGCCCGGGTCGCCTCGCAGAGCGCGGGGAGAGTGTCACAGCCGTCGCGGATCGCTCCGACGAGCGCCGCCTCGGTCACGTGGTTGCAGTTACAGATTTCGCGCTCGGTCGCGGCGGTCGGGGCGTTCCCGGTCGCGAGAACGTCCAGGCGGTTCTGGGGGAGCGGCTCATCGCGATCGAACATTTGCACCAGCGCGGGCGCGGCCTCGACGCAGCCCACCAGCATCGCCCCGGCGAGCTTGCCGTCGCGGACGACGAGCTTGCGGTACACGCCGCGCCGCTCCTCGAACACCTGGAGCACCTCGTCCGTGGGGAACTGCGCGTCCGGCACGCCGAAGCTGGCGACTTCGACGCCGGCCACCTTGAGACGCGCATAAATCTTGGAACCCCGGTAGCGGGCACGCGGGTTCGTTCCGGTGAGGACATCGGCCAGCACGGCGCACTGCTCCCAGATCGGCTGGACGAGCCCGTACACCTGTCCGTTGTGCTCGGCGCACTCGCCGACCGCGTACACCCCGGGCACCTGGGTCGCGAGCAGGTCGTTCACGAGGACCGCGCGGTTGACGGGAACCCCGGACGCCTTCGCGACCTCCACCCGGGGCACAATCCCGCAGGCGAAGACGACCAGGTCCGCGGGCACCACCTCGCCGGTGCGCAGCCGCACGGCCTCGACGTGACCGTTCCCGATGACCTCGTCCGCAGTGGTGCCGGTGCGAACGAACAGACCGTTTTTCTCCAGCGCCCGCCGCAGAAGTTCACCGCCGTGCTTGTCGAGTTGGGCGCTCATGAGCACCTCGTTGAGGTGCAACACGGTGACGTGCAGACCGAGGTCCCCAAGTGCCTTGGCGGCCTCCAATCCCAGCAGCCCGCCGCCGACCACAACCGCGCAGCTCCCGGGTTTAGCGCGGTCGCGAATCGCGATACAGTCTTCGACCGTGCGGAACACGTGAACGCCGTCGCGCGGGGAGCCGTCGTCGCTCTTCAGCCCCGCCACCGGCGGGACGAGCGGCGAGCTGCCCGTCGCCAGCACGCACACGTCGTAGGGGTGGGCGTCGCCGGTGCTGGTGGTGAGCCGCCGCCCGACCGGGTCGATCTGGGTGACCCGCACCCCGGCGTGGAACGTTACCCCACGATCCGCGTACCACTCGACGGGCTTCAGCGCGATCGCCTCGGGCGCCTCGCCCGACAGCACCCGGCCCAGCAGGATGCGGTTGTACGCACCGCGCGACTCCTCCCCGAACACCGAAACCTCGAACTGCGCGGCGGCGTTCCGGCGCACGAGTTCGTCGAGCAGCCGGCTGGCGGCCATACCGTTCCCGACGATCGCGAGGCGCTTCTTCATGGGCTCATCTCTCGATCGGTTCTGTCGCCAAACACGGGTCAGGCGAGTCTTCTCCTGGGACCGCGGGCGTCCCGCCCGCCGCGATTCGGCGCGGGCCGGAAATCGACGCTCTCGAAAGCGACACGACCGACAACGCAGCGGGCGGGACGCCCGCGGTCCCAGGGAAAGGCAACGCTTTGCACTACCAAAGCGCGCCCACGCGCGCTACCCCTGCGCCCCGTCGCGCACGCTGGCGATGCGGACCGCGGCGAGCTTGAACTCGGGCATCCGGCTCGTCGGATCAAGCGCGCCACTCGTGAGCAGGTTCGCCGCTTGGCGTCCGCCCCAGTGGAACGGCGCGAACAGCGTGTCCGGGCGAATGTCGGCGGTCACCTCGGCCACGAACTCCACTTTCGCGCGTCGGCTCTCGACCGTGACGCGGCTGCCGGTGGAGACGCGGTGCCGCCGGGCCAGCCGCGGGTGGATCTCCAGCCGCGGCAGCGGCTGCGCGTTCGCGAGCTTGCCGACGCCACGCGTCTGGGCGCCGGAGTTGTAGTGCTCCTTGTAGCGCCCGGTCGTGAAGAACAGCGGGAACTCGGCGCTCGGCTCCTCACCCGCGTCGCGGTGCTCGACCGCGAAGAACTTCGCCCGCCCGTCGGGGTGATGAAACTGTTCGGCGAACATGCGCGGCGTGCCGGGGTCGTCCTCGCTCCGGCACGGCCAGAACACCCCGTCCTGACGCTCGATCTTCGCGTAACTGATGCCCGAGTAGTCGGCCGGGGCGCCGGCGGTCGCGCGCTTCAGCTCGTCGAACACGTGCTCCGCCGAGCGGAACGCGAACTTGTCTCCGACACCAAGGCGCAGCGCGAGGTCGTACAGCACGCGAAGGTCGCCGCGCGGCCCGGTGGGCGGACGGGCAACGGCCCGGCGTCGGATCACCCGGCCTTCGAGGTTGGTCAGAGTGCCCTCTTCCTCGGCCCACTGGTACACGGGGAGAAAAACGTGAGCGTGTTCGCTCGTCTCGTTATGGAACGCATCGCACACGACCAACAGTTCGAGCGCCTGCAAGTTCGGCAGAATGCGTGCGAGGTTCGGGGCCGCGACCGCGACGTTCGAGCCCATCACGAGCAGGCTCTTCACCTCACCCCCGAGCACGTCCAGAAGTTCGTAAGCGCTCTTCCCCTTGCGCGGCAGCGACGCCGGATCGACGCCCCACACGCTCGCGACCGCCTCCCGGTGCGCGTCCACCTCGATCAGCCGATAGCCGGGGAGCTGGTCGGCCTTCTGGCCGTGCTCGCGCCCGCCCTGCCCGTTCCCCTGGCCGGTCAGTGTGCCGAACCCGCTGCTCGGTTTCCCGACCTTCCCGAGCGCGAGCATCAGGTTGATCCACGCGTGAACGCTGTCCACACCTTTGCTGTGCTGCTCGGTGCCGCGCCCGGTCAGCACCATCGAACTCCTTGCGGTCGCCAGCCAGCGGACCGCCTGGCGCAACTGCGATTCCGCCACGCCCGTGAGTCGCTCCACCCGCGCCGGGTGGTACTGGAGCGCCACCGCCCGCACCGCATCGAACCCGTTCGTGCGGTCCGCGACGTACCGCTCGTCGATGAGGTGCTCTTCGATTGCGGCGTAGAGCAGGCCGTTGGCGAGGGCGAGGTCGGTGCCCGGCGTCACCTGGAGGAAGAGGTCCGCGCGCCGGGCCGTCGGGGTGCGGCGCGGGTCCGCCACGATGAGGCGCCCGCCGTTGGCGCGCTGCCGGTCGAACCACTGCATCATCGGCGGCAGCGTGTCGGCCGTGTTCGCCCCGACCAGCAGCACCACCTCGGCCCGCTCCACGTCGGCGACCGGGAACGGCAGCCCGCGGTCGATCCCGAACGCCCGGTTCTGCGCGCCCGCGGCGCTCGCCATGCAGAACCGGCCGTTGTAATCGATGTTGGCGGTGCCCAGCGCGACCCGGGCGAACTTCCCGAGGAGGTACGCCTTCTCGTTGGTCAGCGCGCCGGACCCGAACACCCCGTTCGCGTCGGCGCCGCACCGCGCGCGGATCGAAGCGAGCTTCGCCGCAACGAAGTCGAGCGCCTCGTCCCATTCCGCGGGCCGCCACCGCCCGCGGCCGTCGCGCAACTGCGGCACGGTGACCCGCTGCGGGTGCCCGAGCAGCGCGGCCGACGACCATCCCTTGATGCACAACTGCCCGTTGTTGACCGGGAAGTGCGGGTCGCCGCTGACCCGCGGTCGGTCGCCGCCGAGGTCCTCGCCCATCAGGATGCCGCACTGGAACGCGCAGTACGGGCAGTGCGTCCGCACCGCCAGTTCCGGCTGCGACAGCGTGGCCAGCGGGATCGGCGGGAGCGCGGTCACGATTGCGGCACCGTTATGAACACCTGGCCGTTGCTCACCTCGACCGGGTACGCCCCGGTCGCGCACACGTTTTCCTGGTCGCACGCGCCGGAGCGGCCGTCGAACCGGAACGCGTGGAGCGGGCACACGATCTGCGAGCCGATCAGCATCCCGTCCGCGAGCGGCCCGCCCTTGTGCGGGCACTTCCCGTCGACCGCGAACACCTCGCCCTCGCGCCCGCGGAACACCGCGAGCGAGCGCCCGCCGACCTCGAAGGCCCGGCCGAGGCCGGTCGGCAAATCGTCCAGTGTGCAGAGCGCAACACGAGTCACTGTGGCTGTCACGGTGCGGTCCTCGTTAAGATATCAGCGGGAGGGGAACGCGCTTCGCCTCGTCGAACTGGCCCGCGTACACCGGTTTGTCGCGCTCGAGCCACGGATCGACATAGGCCGCCATCGTCTTTTCCACCTCGACATCGAGGGCGGCGCAGACGCCGAGCGAATCGTTGACGATGATCTCGCGCAGCTTTTCCACCCCGATCCGTGGCACGAAGTCGTAGGTGCGCTCGAGCCACTTCGCGTTGTCGCGGTAGTAGATCAGGAACCGGCCGATGACTTTCAGCGCGTCGCCCTTCGTCTGCACCCGGCACAGCACGTCCGTCTTCCGCACGTGCGCCCCGGCGGCGCCGCCGATCGAGACCTCCCACTCGCCGCCCTCGGTCGCGATCACGCCCACGTCTTTCACCGTCGATTCGGCGCAGTTCCGGGGGCACCCGCTGACCGCCAGCTTCACCTTCGCGGGGAACTCGAAGCCCTGGAACCGCTTCTCCAGGTCGATCCCCAGGCCGGTGCTGTCGTTGGTCCCGTACCGGCAGAACTCCGACCCCACGCACGTCTTCACGGTGCGGAGCGCCTTCGCGTACGCGTACCCGCTGGGCATCCCGAGGTCCGCCCACACGCCCGGCAGGTCCTCCTTCTTGATCCCGAGCAGGTCGACCCGCTGCCCGCCGGTGAACTTCACCATCGGCACGGCGTACTTCTTCGCAACCTCGCCGATCTTGATGAGGTCGTCCGCCGTGGTGATGCCGCCGTACACGCGGGGGACCACCGAGAACGTGCCGTCCTTCTGGATGTTCGCGTGAACGCGGTCGTTGACGAACCGCGAATCGCGCTCGTCGATGTACTCCGTGCCCCAGATGCCCTTGAGCATCGATGCCAGGCCGTTGCGGCTCTTCTCGTCGTCCGCGGTGCCCAGTTCCCGGAGCACCGCCGACACGCTCTTCAGCCCGCGCTCCCTCACCGCCGCGACGAGGGTGGGCTTGTCCATCGGCACCGCCGCGACGTACCAGGACTCGCTCGGGTCGGCCTTCACGCCCCCGGCGACCGCTTCGATCAGCCCCTTCACGAGCTTCTTGCACGACCCGCAGCCGGTGCCGGCGCGGGTCGCCTTGCCCACCGCCGGGACGGTGCACTTGCCCTTCTTGATGGCCTGCACGATGGTGCCCTTGCACACGCCGTTGCAGTCGCAAATCTGGTGCGCGTCGGGCAGGTCGGCGAGCGACGCCTCTTTCTTGGCCGACCCGGCGGTGAAGAACAGTTCGAGCCGGCGCTCCGGCACGGGCACACCCGCCTGGAACATGCGCATCAGGTCGTCCGCCGGGCTGAGGTCGCCGAGCAGGCACGCGGCACTCACCTTGCCGTCGCGGACGATCGCCTTCCAGTAGACCTGGCGGGCGGGCTCGCTGAACTGCACCACCTCGTCCGTCGGGCAAAGGTCGTTGATCCGGCCCATGCTCGCCAGCTCGACGCCCATCACCTTCAGCTTGGTTGCGATCTTCGATCCGGTGTACGTCGCGGTGGTATCGGCGCCAGTCAGCACCTTCGCGAGCACCTTCGTCTGCTCCCACAGCGGAGCAACGAGTCCGTAGATCATCCCGTTGTGCTGGACGCACTCGCCCACGCCGAACACCGCCGGATCACTGGTGCGGAGCTGATCGTCCACGACGATCGCCTTATCGCAGACGATGCCGCACTCCCTGGCGAGTTCGGCGTTGGGCCGGATGCCGGCGGAGATGACCACGATGTCGGCCGGGAGTTCGCTCCCGTCACCGAACCGCACGCCGTTGACCTTCAGGTGACCGAGCAGCTCCTTCGTGACGGTACCGGTGCGGGCCTTGATGCCGAGTTTCGCGATCGTCTCGCCCAGCACCTTCCCGCCGGCTTCGTCGAGTTGCACGCTCATCAGCCACGGGTTCACCTCCACAACCGTCACCTCGACGTTGTGGGTCATGAGCCCCTTCGCGGCTTCCAGCCCGAGCAGGCCGCCGCCGATCACCACCGCCGTCTTGCAGCCCTTCGCGTACTCGGCGATGTTGCGGCAGTCGTCGAGGGTGCGGAACGCGAACACCCCGTGGAGCGGCGTGCCGGGGATCGGCGGGATGAACGGCTTGCTGCCGGTCGCGAACACGAGGTAGTCGTAAGGCACCGCGGCGTCGCCCGCGTGAACCACCTTCGCGTCCCGGTCGATGCGGGTCACTCGAGCCCCGGCGCGCAGGTCGATCCCGTTCTCCTCGTACCACGCCAGCGGGTTGAGGAAGATCTCCTTCGCGTCCTGGGTGCCGTTCAGCACGTTGGACAGCAGGATGCGGTTGTAGTTCCCGTACGGCTCGTCGCCGAACACGGTGATGTCGAACCGTTCCGGGTCGAGCGCGAGCACGTCCTCCAGGAAGCGTGCTCCGGCCATCCCGTTCCCGACCACGACCAGCTTCGGCTTCTGCGGATGAAGCGCGCGGATCATCGAGCAGCTCCTTCGGATTCGGCAGCCAGGGACAACAATTTCTCGCGGAACCGGACCACCTCGCCGACCACGAACACCGCGGGGCCGGTAATCACCGCCTCGTCTGCGAGGCACCCGATGTCCCCGAGATCGGCGACGAGCACCCGCTGCCCCGGCAGCGTGCCCGACTCGACGACCGCTGCGGGCGTGTTGGGTGGCAGCCCACAGGCGCCGAGCTTCGCCGCGATCTTCGCGACGTGCCGCACGGCCATGTAGAACACCGCGCCGGGCAACCTCGCCAGCGCGTTCCAGTCCAGGGTGCAGTCGGGCGAATCGGGATCATGATGCCCCGTCACCAGCACCACCGCCTGACCGGCCGCCCGGTGCGTCAGCGGGATACCGGCCGCCGCCAGCGCGCCCGCCGCGGACGTCACGCCCGGCACGATTTCGTAGGGGACGCCGGCCTCAGCAAGGGCCTCCGCCTCTTCGCCGCCGCGGCCGAAGACGCACGGGTCGCCGCACTTCAGCCGGCACACCGATTTCCCCGCCCGGGCGTACCGCACCATCAGGTCGTGAATCGTTTCTTGTTTCGTGGACCCGACGCAGTACCCGCGCTTGCCCACCGAAACGATTTCGGCGTCCGGGCCGGCCTCATCGAGCAACTCGGGCGCGAGGAGCGCGTCGTGCAGCACGACATCAGCCGACCGCAAAACGCGCAGCCCGCGCACCGTGATGAGGTCCGGCGAACCGGGACCGGCGCCGACCAAGTACACGACCCCACCCGACGCGAACCGGCTCACGGCGCCCCTCCGCACGTAGCATCCCCTCACGGCGCGGCCGAATGCGGCTCACCGTGTGCAGGAGATTGATCGGGTTCATAAGTTTTGGAAACGACGGTCGCTAATTGCACTCGGTGTGCCAGAGCCGAATATGACCACGCATCGAGTCGCAAAACACGTGGTTAACCACATATATTTCCAGTGATTTATCGCGCAAAAAATGCTGTTGGATGCGAACAGACGTGGTGGCATGATTCGCCCACGGTCGGGGCAGCGGCCCGATTTCAGTGCCCATCAACGGGGCACGTCGCGCGCACCGGGGGCATACTGAGCGATGCGTAAGCGGCTTGCGACCCGTCCGGCGACGCTCGCCCTCGCGCTGGTCGCGTTCGTGTTCGCGGTGGACTTGTCCCTGCCGCTGGGCGTTGCCAGCGCGGTACCGTACACGTTCGCGGTGCTCCTCGCGCTGCGCGCGAAGCCCGGCTGGGTCGGCCCGGCGGTGGCTGGACTGTGCGTGGTGCTGACCGGCGCGAAGATCGGGATCGTACCGGAGCGCGGCAACACCGAGATGTGGAAGGTGATCGCGAACCGGTGCCTCGCCCTTTTTGCGATCGGTATGACCACCCTTCTCGGGCTCCTGCGGCGCAGCGCCGAAGCGCGGGTCCGCCAGCACGAAGCGTTGCTCGCCCGGATGAGCCGCGTGGCGGTCGCGGGGGAGCTGGCGACCGTTCTGGCGCACGAACTGAACCAGCCGCTCGCGGCCGTATGCTTGCAAGCGGATCTGGCCGTCCACCTCGCCACGGACGCCGCCCCGGCCGAGTTGAAGGCCGCGCTCGGCGAGGTTGCGGAGCAGTCGCGCCGGGCCGCGGACATCGTTCGCTCGATCCGCCGAACGGTACGCCCTGCCGACGCCGCACGCGGACCGGTCGACATCAACGAGGCCGTGCGCGACGTGGCGCGCCTGCTCGACTGGCGCGCCCGGCGGGCCGCCGCCGGGGTTTCGCTCGCCCTTGAGCCGGATCACCTTCCACCGACCTACGGGGACCGTGTACAACTCGAACAGGTGCTCGTGAACTTACTTCAGAACGCGCTCGAGGCGGTCGAAGCGGTCAGCGGCCCGCGGCTGGTGGTCCTGGAAACGCGGCCGGCCGGCGCGGCGATCGAGGTGCGGGTCCGCGACACCGGCCCGGGGGTCAGCGCGCCGGAGAAGATCTTCGAGCGCTTTTACACCACCAAACCTGACGGGATGGGACTCGGGTTGGCCATCAGCCGGTCCATCGTACACGCCCACGGCGGCGCGCTGACCGCCGCCAACCGCCCCGACGGCGGGGCCGAGTTCGTCTGCGTGCTGCCCGCATACATTGAGGAACCGAAGTGAGCGCCGAGCCGACGATTTTCGTGGTGGACGACGACGAGGCCGTCGGCCGCGCGCTCGCGAGCGCCGGGAGGCTGCTCGGCTGCCCCGTGCGCACGTTCACGTCGGCACAATCCTTTTTGGGCGCGTACGAGCGCGACCAGCCCGGGTGCTTGGTGCTGGACATCAAGATGCCGGGAATGACCGGCCTGGAACTCCAGCGCGCGCTGGCCGACGCGAATCTGAACATACCGGTGGTGATGATCAGCGGGCACGCGGACGTGCGGATCGCGGTAGAGGCCATGACGCTCGGCGCGCTCACACTGCTCGAAAAGCCGTTCCGGCTTGAAGAGTTGCTCACGCACGTCCGCCGGGCGCTCGAAAAGGACCGCGCCGAGCGGGCGAACCGGCAGCACGCGGCCGATGCCGACGCCCGCCTCGCGGCGCTCACCCCGAAGGAGCGCGAGGTGCTGGACCTGATCGCGGCGGGGAAAACGAACCGCGAGATGGCCGACGCCCTGGGCCTGAGCGTGCGGGCGGTCGAGGACCGCCGCGCCCGGCTCATGAAGAAGGTGGACGCGCGGTCGGTCGCCGAACTGGTGAAGTTGCTCGCCGCCCGCGCGCCGTAGCGCCCCGCCCGGTACCTGACACACGGGCTAACTCGTGAGCGATTCCCGAAAGCCGGGCGCCCGAACAATCACCGTTTGCCCAGCTCCTTCTTCAAGTTCTCGATCTCGGTGACCAGCGTGCGGACCTCGTTCTGCAACTGCTCCTGTTGCTGCTGCAGCTTCTCCAGGTCCGGCCCCAGGGCGCCGGCCCTATTCGCCCACTCCGCGGTCAGTTTGGCCCACTCCTGGAACAGTTCCACCCGCTTCTGAAGGAGCTTCAGGTTCTCCTTCTGGATCTTCACCGCGAGTTCCTTGTCCTCTTTCGAATAGGCCAGGGCGGGTGCTTTCGCCTTCTCAATGTCCACGACCTCGCCGCCGGCCCGGGTGGCGAGGTCGTGGAGAACCTGGTCCTTCAGGTCCGGCTTCAGCGTGTGAGCCGCCCCGTCGAGCGTGGCCGCCATCCACACGTTGCGGAACGGCCCGTCAAACTTGGGAAACGCCTTCCGCGGATCGTAGCTGATGTCGGCCGGCTTCGTCCACTCCACCGGCGGCCCGGCCTCGACCACGCCGAGCGTGAACGAGGTGCCGTCGGTGACGTCGGTAATTTTAATCCGCCGCCCCGCCTCGAACCCGGTTCCCGGACCGGAGATCCCCTGGTAATAGGTCTTCACCGCCCCCTTCTCCTCGATGCCGACCCGGTACACGTCCGGCATCTGCGCGAGCAGTGGCTTGTTGGTGTCCGAGTCCCACGGCTCGTCCAGTTTGAATCTCTTATAGAGGTCGTTCTGCTCGATGTACGGCAGGAGTGCAACCCGCCAGCTCAGCAGGGCCTTCCCGTTTTTGTCTGTTACGTCGTTCGGAAAGTGCCCATAGACGGTCTCATAGCTGTGAATCGCCAGCATAATCTGTTTAAGGTTGTTCGTGCTGCGGAGCCGCTGGCGCGTGTCCGCGATCCCGTCCTCGGCCTTACCGCTGTCCTTCGGAACCGGTGCGGCCACCGGAACCGGCGGCAGCGGGAGCCCGGACACGGGATCGGGTACCAGCGCCCACACGGACGCGGCGGCGGCACACGCCGCGAGCACCGCGGCGGCCGTTTTCAGGAGAGTTGTTGTCATGGATCCCATCGCCCCCTGAGTCAGTTGGAGAACCAGCGGAGAAACCAGTGCCCCGGCGGAGCGCCCGGCAGCCAGGTCGGCCGCGGCCCGGGCGGTGCTCCCGACGAACGCCCCTGCCGCGACCGGGAGGGTGACCGCCCCGAGTGTGAACCCGCGCCGCGAAAGCCGCCGCGCGAGGAGCTCTTTCGCTCGAGCCAGGCGTCCCGCGACGGTGCCCAACGGCAACCCGGTGCGGCGCGCCGCCTCGGCGTGTGTCAGCCCTTCGCAGAAGCACAGCAGGACCGGGACCCGGTACCGCTCCGGCAACCGGGCCACCTCTTCCCACAGCGCGCCCGTGTCGGATGTGTCGGGCACCGCCGGGGCGGCCACGTCGCGCAACTCGGTCCCGATGGGCAGCCGGGCGCGCTGCCGCGCGAGCCGCACCGACACCCGCCGGGCGACCCGGTACAACCACCCGACGACCGCGCCGTGCCCGGTGAACGTCTGCGCCTTCCGCGCCAGGATCAGGAACGTCGCTTGCGCGGCGTCCTCGGCCGCATGGCGGTCGCGAAGCACCGCAACACACACCCGTTGCACCAGCGGCGCGTGCCGCCACACAAGCAACTCGAACGCAGTCTCATCGCCGGTCTCTGCGAACCGACGGACGAGTTCCGCGTCGCCCGAACCGGATACGGTGGGGTCTATCCCAACTGTGCGCAGGTAGTTCCGAATTCCTGGCCTCGACATAGCACGCTCCCGGGCGCGTTCGCCTACCACTGAGAGGCTCGCCCCTACAGCTTGCATACACCGAATCCGGATTTTTCCGTTCCACGCGGTGCCACATGTGAAACGGTGAGGGATTCCGACCGCGCGTCCGGCCAAGTCGGTGCCGCGTTTAGCCGCAGGCAGCGCACCTCATCGCCCCTGACGCGGCGCCGGCCGAGCCTGCAAGCGGCCAACACAATTGTTGGTGGCTGAAATGGAAACGAGCGACTGAACCTTCCTACGGCTCAGTTTTGCGGCTCGAAATGTAACAGAACTGCCGAAGAAGTGATGTCCGGCGCACCGAAGCGATGCCCCAATCGAACGTGATTTCGGCGCGTCGCGGTTCGCCGCAATCAGTGTTCCGCGGCGACGCAGAGAGAGCCAACCAGCGCACCCAGTTGCGTGGCGCCGTGCCCGGCCCTGCACGCATCCTCAACGGCGCCGGCCGCGGCGGAGATGTGCGGCAGCCCGTACATACCGGCGGAACCGCGCAACTTGTGAGCCAGTTCGGACACCCGACCGAGATCTCCTTCGCGGAGTGCTGCGCCGATTGCCCGCACCTTCTCAGGCAGTGCTTGGCGGTAGTCGGCGGTTAGCCGGGCCAGGCGCGGCGAAACGGCTTCTGCGGGAGGTGCAGAAGATTCCACAGTGAACCGGGCCAGGGAGCACTCCGACCCCCAACTACCCGGCGGGAGATAAGGTCGTAATATCTGGATCAACTTGTCCGGATCAATCGGCTTGCTCAGGCACGCGTCGCATCCGGCCCGCAGGCACTCCTCCTCATCTCTGGGCAGCGCGTGCGCGGTGAGCGCGACCACCGCCCGCGAGTACCCGCTCCGGCGCAGCGCGCGCGTGGCCGCGTAACCGCCCATCTCGGGCATCTGCATATCCATCAGAATCGCATCGAAGGCGCCGGTGCCCGCCCGCTCCAGCACGAGGCGACCGTTCTCAACCGTCTCCACCGCCACCCCCGCACACTCCAAGAGCTGGCGCAGCGCCGACGAAATCGCCGCCGCGTCGCCGGCCAGCAGCACCCGCCCGGCGGGCCACGGGGCCGGTTCCGCGAAGTACACCGGGTCTTGTCGCTCGCCCATCTCATCCTCGGACAGGGGCACGGTACGGCCGGCACCAAATTGGTGCCCAAACCTGAGACTGTTCGCAGAGCGCACCCGAAGTACTTCAGATGCGGCACAGTGGTTATCGCGAATCCAGGGCGCCGCCATCAAACGCGGCCGGCGACGCCCGCAATGAGGTTTCCGCAACGCGTGCGGAACCACCATTGCGAGAAGCGGGGAGTAGCACACGCGCTCACGGGCGCTCTCCGCCGGCCAAGAAGATACGGTCGAACTGATCGGCAACCGGACCGAACGCGCCCACCAGCACCGGGTCGAACTGCCCCGGGGACTCGGCCGTGATGACCCGCACCGCGCGGGGGTGGCTCAGCGCCGGCCGGTACGGGCGCCGGCACCGCAGTGCGTCGTACACGGACACCAGGGCCACGATCCGGGCGGCCAGCGGAATCTGTTCGCCCCGCAGCCCGTCCGGGTACCCGGTGCCGTCCCACCGCTCGTGATGCCCCTTCGCGATGTCGGCCGCGACCGCCACCCCCACCGCTTCGGGGTGCGCCGCGGCCAGCCGGGCGAGCAACTGACCGCCGACCGTCGGGTGCGCCTGCACCGCCAGCCGTTCGGTCTCGTCCAGCCGGCCCCGTTTGGACAGCGTGTCCGGCGGGACCGCCAGCATGCCCACGTCGTGGGCCGGCGCCGCCTTGGCCAGCAGGTCCACGAACACCGGGTGCGACAGCCGCGCGTACGCGCCGGTGTGCGGGACCGCGGCGGCCAAGGCACGGACGTACTGCGGGATGCGGGCGTGGTACCCGCGGTCCACCGCGCCGACCTCCTCGGCCAGCCGGCACGCCCCCTGCGCCAACAAAGCGATGGCGGTGGAGGCGGCCCCGTCGGCAGCCACGTCGGCAAGCGCCCGTGCGCTCGAGCCCCCGCTCGGCTGCCGCCCGGGTTCCCCGCGCCGCGCCAGCAGCCCCCGCACCCGGGAGAGGAACTCGGGCGGGGTGAACGGCTTGCGAATGAAGTCGTCGGCCCCGCCCAGGAGCAGACCGCCGAGCGACTCGGTGGGCACCCGGCCCGACATGTACAGGATCATCGGCACCGGCGGGGCGGCGATCTGCTGCACCCGGGCGATGAACTTGGAGCCGTCCAGGCGCGGCATCTCCTGGTCCACCACGAGCAGGTCGAACCGCTCCCCCTCGACCCGCCCCAGCCCGTCTCGCCCGTCGGCCGCCTCCACGCACTCGTACCCCTCACCGAGCAGCGCCCGCACGTAGGCGCGCACGTCGGGGTCGTCGTCGATCACCAGCACCCGCGGGCGCGGCGCGCCGGCGGCCCCGGCCCGCGCCGGCGGCCGGTAGCTGACGAACGGCAGCAGCGCCGCCGCCGCCGCCCCCGCCGACGGGAACCGCCGCTCGGGGTCCGGGTCCATGAGCTTGGCCACCAGCGCGTCCAGCTCGGCCGGCAGCTCGGGGCGGTGCTCGCGCACCCGCGGCACGGTCCCGTGCAGCCGCCGCGCCACCATCGCCATCAGGTCCCCGGCGGCGGGGAACGGGTCGCGCCCGGTGAGGGCCAGGAACAGCGAGGCGCCCAGCCCGAACACGTCGGCGCGCCCGTCCACCCGGCTCGGGTACTCAACCTGCTCCGGGGCCATGTACCCGACCGACCCGATCAGCACCCCCGGCTCGGTCAGCTCCTGGGCCGAGTGCCGCGCGAGCCCGAAGTCGAGCACCTTGGCCTTCCAGTCCGGGGTGACCAGGATGTTGGGCGGCTTGATGTCCCGGTGCACCAGCCCGTGCCGGTGCGCCTCGGCCAGCGCCTCGGCCACCTGGCGGCACAGGCCCGCCGCCCGGTGCACCGGGAGCGGGCCGCCGCCGGCCACCGTGGCCTGGAGGTCGGCCCCCGGCACCAAGTCCATCACGTAGTACTCGCGGGCCGGGCCGCCCGGGCGCAGCGGCCCCTCGCGGCCGGCGTCCAGGCAGCTCACGATGTTGGGGTGCTGGAGCCGGGCCACCGCCCGGGCCTCCAGGAAGAACCGGTTGCTGAGCCGGGCGTCGCCCGCGTGCCGCTCGGTCAGCACCTTGAGCGCCACCGGGCGCCGCAGGTGCCGGTGCTCGGCCCGGTACACCAGCCCCATGCCCCCTTGCCCCAGGGGCTCCAACAGGCGGTAGTGACCCAGCAGCAGCGACGCGCCGTTGCCCGCGCGCACCGCGTCCGCCTGGAACCGGGTCAGCAGGTGCCGCCCCATCAGCGCGGCCAGCGCGGCGTCCGTGTCGGTCTGCCCGGCGAGCTCGGCCCGCACCTCGGCGGGCAGCTCGTCCCACTCCTCGCGGAGCAGGACGCCGCTGGCCAGCAACTCAAGCACCGGCGCCCGCTGGGGCGGGTCCGGCGCCGCCCGCCGGGCGTCGCCCACCGGCCCGGACCGGGCCCCGTCGCGCAACTGGTTCACCACGGCCCTCCGAGACCCGCCGCTCCGCGCGCCGGGGCTGTGCTATAAGGAATTCGGGACGCACGCCCGAACTCTAGTGCGCGTCCCAACCGGCTCCGACGGCACCGCCCGGAACCCACGATTTCGCGCCGCAACGGAACCATCGGCCGCGGCGCGAAGTTCTGTGTGCCCGCAAATTCGGCCCGAACCGCTCGATAAGCGGAGTGAGCGTCGGGAGCCTTCCGGACGCATTGCCGAGTGGAGAGCGACGAATGGCCGGTGCATCCCCGGTTCGCGTGACCGACGACGAGCGCCCGGGCTGGGCGCGGCTGGTGCTCGCCGGCCGGGTGACCGTCGCCGACGCCCACCCGCTGCACGCCGCGGCCCGCGAGGCGCTCGCCCGCGGGACCAACGTGGCGGTGCGGTGCGACGAGGTGGAGCACCTCGACGCGGCCGCGATCCAGGTGCTGTTGTGCCTGAGCCGCGAGGTGCGGCGCGCGGGCCGGCAGCTCGTCGTCGGGGGGGTCCCCGGCCCGATCACAGAGTACTTACGGCTGGCCGGACTGGCCGGACAGCCCGCCGCCTGACCGGCCCTATCCCGAGAACCCGGGACCGAGGAACGATGAACAAGACCATCCTGATCGTGGACGACTCCCCCACCATGCGGCAGATGGTGGGCGACACGCTTCGCGGCGCCGGGTACGCGGTTCTCGAAGGGGTCAACGGGTCCGACGCGCTCGCGAAGGTCGCGGGGCGCACGGTCCACCTGGTCATCACCGACTTCAACATGCCGGTGATGGGCGGGCTGGTGCTGATCGAGCGGCTCCGGGCCAAACCCGAGTTCCGGTTCACCCCCATCCTGGTGCTGACGACGGAGTCCGAGACGTCGCGCAAGGAGCAGGGGAAGGCGGCGGGCGCGACCGGCTGGGTGACCAAGCCGTTCGACCCGGTGCGGCTGGTCCAGGTGGTTAAGCGGTTAATGCCCTGACACGAACGGCAGACGCCATGCAACTCGATCCCGAGCGCTACTTGCGCACCTTTTTCGACGAGGCCGTCGAGCACGTGAGCGCCCTTGAGGGGGCGCTGCTGCGGCTCGAATCCGGGCCCCACGACCCCACGGCGGTGGACGCCGCGTTCCGGGCCGCCCACTCGGTCAAGGGCGGGGCGGACGCGGTCGGGCTCCCGCACATCGCCAAGTTCACCCACGGCCTCGAGGGGTTCCTCGAGCGGTTCCGGGGCGGGGGCAAGATCCCCCGGCGGGTGCTGGACCTGCTGCTCGAGGCCACCGACACGCTCGGCCGGCTGGTGTCGGCCGCCCGGGCCGCTGAGGCCCCGCCCCCGGGGGTCGAGGAGCTGCTCGGCCGGCTCACCGCCGACGCCGGGTCCTCGACGGGCGCCAAGTCGTGGTGGGCGGCCCCCCAGAACTTGACCGCGCTCCAGTCGCAGGCCGGCGCGCCCAAGCCGGCCGCGGCACCGCCCCAGCCGCAAGCCCAGCCCCAGCCGCAAGCCCAGCCCCAGCCGCCGGCCGCGGCGGCGGGCGCCGCCGCGGTGACGTACGCGGTCTCCGTGGTGCCCCACCCGGAAGCGATGCGCTCGGGCCTGGACCCCCTGGGGCTGCTGCGCGAGATCGCCGCCCTGGGAACCGTCGAGCGGGTCGAGGTGAACACCAAGGGGCTGCCGACGCTCGCCGAACTGGACCCCGAGCGGTGCTACCTCTCGTGGACGGTGCGCCTGACCACCGCACAGCCGCCGGAGGCGATCCGCGACGTGTTCGCGTTCGCGCCGGCGCTGGTCACCGCCACCGTCCAGGTGGCACCGCCCGGCCCGGCCCCGGGCGACTCGGCCGTGCAAAGCCCGGCGCCCAAGGCCGAGCCGCCCAAGGCCGAGCCCCAGGCGGCGGCCCCGCCGCCGAAGCCGAAGCCCCAGGCACAGGCCCCGGCCCAGCGCCAGCCGGCCGCCACGTGGGTCGCCTCGTTCGAGCGCAAGCTCCCGGTCCCGGACCCGATCCGGTTCGTCACCTTCCTGGTCGAGCGCGGCACCGTCACCCCGCCGCAGGCGCTCGACGCGCTGGCCCGCCAGCACGAGGCCCGTCCGACCCTCGGCCGCGTGGCGGTCGAGGCCGGGCTGGTGACCGTCGAGAACCTCAAGGGGATGCTCTCCCACATGGGGTCCGACGAGGGGTTCGGCAGCGCCGCCGTGCGGCTCGGGTACCTGTCCGAGAACGACCTCGGGCGGCTCGTACTGGCCCAGGAGCGCCAGGCCCCGCCGATCGGGGAGTGCTTGGTCGAGGCCGGGGCCCTGACGCCGGACCAGCTCGGCGCCGAGACGGTGCAGTTCTGCGCCAAAGCGGCGACGGCGCCGCACCCCGCCTCCAGCTACTGCGACCTGCCGCCGCCGCCGGTGGAGATGCCCCGCGCCCCGGGGCAGTCGCTGCTGCTCGAGAACGGCCCGATGATCGGCGACTTCTGCCAGGAGGCGTCCGAGCACCTGGAAACGGCCGACCGGAACCTGCTGGTCATCGACGGCGACCCGACCAACGCGAACGCGCTGAACGCGGTGTACCGCGGGTTCCACACCATCAAGGGCGTGTCCAGCATGCTCGGGCTGGCCGCGGTGCAGATGCTGGCCCACGAGGCCGAGAACCTGCTCAACTTGGCCCGCGACGGCAAGGTGCGGCTCCAGGGCAAGCCGATGGACCTGGTGTTCGCCAGCACCGACGCGCTCAAGCGCCAGGTGCAGTTCATCCGCGCCTGGAGCACCGAAGGCGGGCGGCTCGCGGAGGACCCGGCGCTGCCGGCCCTGGTCGCGGAGCTGCGGGTCGCCGCCAGCGGCGCGACCGAGGCCCCGCCCCGGGCGGCCCCCAAGTCCGCGGCCCCGATCGCCCCGGCGGCCCCGGTCGCGGCCCCGGTCGCGCCGGAGCCGGTCGCGGCCCCGGTCGCGAAGGCGGAAAAGCCCGAACACCCCCCGGCCCCGCAGCCGAAGGCGGAAAAGGCCGAACCGGCGGCCGAGGGCACCGGCCTGCGGCGCATCGCCGAGAAGGAAACGGTGCGGGTCGACAAGGACCGGCTCGACAAGCTCATCAACACCATCGGCGAGCTGGTCATCGCACAGTCGATGGCCCAGCAGGAGTTCGACGAGATGTCCAACGGGTCGGGCGTGGGCTCGCTGGCCCTGCCCGAGCTGGCGAAGATCTCGCGGGACCTCCAGGAGCTGAGCCTGTCCCTGCGGATGGTGCCGCTCCAGGGCACGTTCCAGAAGATGGCCCGGCTGGTGCGGGACCTGTCCCGCAAGATGAACAAGCCCGTGGAGCTGGAGCTCCACGGGGAGGAGACGGAGCTCGACAAGACGGTGGTGGACCAGCTCGGCGACCCGCTCATGCACATGGTCCGCAACGCCGTCGACCACGGGCTGGAGGAGCCGGACGAGCGGACCACGGTGGGCAAGACGCGGGAGGGCCACGTCGAGCTCCGCGCGTACCACCAGGGCGGCAGCGTGTTCATCGAGCTGACCGACGACGGCAAGGGGCTGGACCGCGAGCGGATCCTGAAGAAGGCGGTCGAGAAGGCCATCATCGCCGAGGGCCAGCGGCTCACGGACCCCGAGATCTACGCCCTCATCTTCGAGCCCGGGTTCTCCACCGCCAAGGCCGTCACCGACGTGTCCGGGCGCGGGGTCGGGATGGACGTGGTGCGGCGGAACGTGGAGGCCCTCCAGGGCAACATCCTGATCCGCACCCAGGCCGGCAAGGGGACCACGTTCACCATCCGGCTGCCGCTCACGCTGGCCATCATGGACGGGCTGATGGTCGCGCTCGGCGACGACGTGTACGTGCTGCCGCTGCTGTCGGTGGTCGAGTCGTTCCGCCCGCACCCCGCGGACCTGCGGCGGGTCGCGGGGCACGGCGAGGCGGTGACGGTGCGCGGCGAGGTGGTGCCGCTCTTGCGGCTGCACCAGCTGTTCGGCCGCTCCGCCCGGGTCGAGGACCCGGGCCGGGGGCTGGTGGTGCTGGTCGAGGACCAGGGCAAGAAGCACGCGATCCTGGTGGACGAGCTGCTGGGGCAGATGCAGGCGGTGGTGAAGAGCCTGGACGCCAACTACCGCCGGGTCGAAGGGCTCGCCGGGGCGACGATCCTCGGCGACGGCCGGGTCGCGATGATCCTCGACATCCACGGGCTGGCCCAGTTGCACGCCCAAGGCGCCGGGGCCGCGGAACCGATGTTGGCGCCGGCCGCCGTGTGACCGGCCGCGGGCGCCCCCGACGCCCGCGCCGGGGCCGCCCGTCAGTACCGCACCGCGAACCCGACGCCGGCGAAGACGTCGTCCGCCCGGCGGTTCAGGCCGAACCCGAACCGGGCATCGACCTGGAAGTTCGGCGTCACCCGGTACAGGAGCCCGCTGTCGAAGTAATACTGCGGGCCGGCCCGTGGGGTGTCGGCCCCGGCCGGCGCGAGCACGAAGCACTCGGTGAACGCCCCGAGCCGCTCGGTCAGAGTGTACCCCACCGACAGCGATTGCGCGAGCTGGACGTACGTGCCCCCGGTGTCGTCCACCGCCGCGACCGCGGCGGTGGTCCCGCCGAGCGACACCAGATCGGGGATCAGCTCCCACGAGTAGAGGTACAGCAGCCCCGGCAGCGGGTGCCGGCCGCTCAGCTCCCGCCGCCCGGTGGGGACGGTCATTTGCAAGGTGACCGCGGTTTCCGGGCGCCAGCCGGAGCCCTCCGTGAGGGCGAACTTGGTTGCCAAGTACAGGTCCTGGAAGCCGGCGGCGCGGACGCCCCCATCGGCACCGGCGGCCCCAGTGCTCAGGGCGCCCTGGTCCTGGAAGCCGATGGCGCGGGCGACCCCATCGGCACCGGCGGAACGGGTACTCAGGGCGCTCTGGCCGACCTGGATCTCGAACCAATCGGCCAGCAGCCCGACCCGGAGCAGGGCCTCGGGGAACGAGTGCGAGCTGACCCGGGCGACGGGATCACGGGCGGTAGTGAACGTGTACCCGCTCTCCAGTTGCACGCGCCCGCGCCCGACGGTGCGGCTGGAGTTGGTGAAGTCCGGGCGCTCGGTGGTGATCGGGGGCTCGGCGCCCGACCGGTCCGCGGGTTCGGAGCCGCTTTCGGGCTCGCGGCCGGACCACTCGAATAGGGCTTTCGGCGGCGCCTCGCCGGGGGCGCCGTGGTTCCGCGCGACGCACCCGCACGCCAGAACCACAGCCAGGGCGGGCGTGAGTAACGCGCGGTACATCGGCACCTCGTGCTCGGCCGCACCGATTATCGGCGTTTTGTGACCTAACATTTAGATCATCGCAGCCCGAACCCACGGTGCCCCGCGCGGCCCCCGTCAACAGCACAAGGAGACCCTCACGTGAGCGACGAAAACCACAACCCCGCCGCCGTCCAGGCCGATACCGGTCAATTCTTGACCTTCTGCCTGGCGGACGAGGAATACGGGCTGGAGATCCTGCGCGTGCAGGAGATCAAGGGGTACTCCAAAGTGACCCCGCTGCCCAACACCCCGCCCGAGGTCAAAGGGGTCATGAACCTGCGCGGCACCGTGGTCCCGATCATCGACCTGCGCACCCGGTTCGGGCTCGACCAGGCCGAGTACACCCGGTTCACCGTCATCATTGTGGTCACCGTCGGCACCAAGGTGGTCGGCCTCGTCGTCGACGCCGTCTCCGACGTGCTCAACGTGGACGCCAAGGAGCTGGTGCCGACGCCGGACCTCGGGTCCCGCGTGGACACCACGTTCCTCACCGGCATCGCCCGCAACGGCGAGCGCCTCGTCTCCCTGCTCAACATCGATCGGCTGGTGGGCGCGACGACCGGGGGAGCCGCGCTGACGGCTTGAGCGGACGGCCCCACTCATCGCCCCGCCCGCGCGGGGGACACCAACGGCGAGCGTGTTGTGATTAAGAGCTTCAACACCCTCAGCATCGGCACCCGGCTCGTGGGGGCGTTCCTGTTACTGGCGCTCGTCGGCGCCGGCGCCGGGCTCTGCGGGTTGAGGTCGGCCGACGAGCTGAACCGCACCGTCGAAACCACGAACGGCCGGCTGCTCCCCTCACTAACGGCTCTGACCGAGCTGCGCGGGAAGGGCATCGGCACCGTCCAGCGCACCGAGCGCACCCTGGTCATGACGGCCCGCAGCCCGAACGAGGACGACACCCGGCGGGCGAAGGCGGCCCAGGCGACCGCTTGGGACGTCATCCGGGACACCGCCAAGCGGTACGAAGCGCAGCCGATGACGGACCGGGAGAAGCGCCTCTGGGGCGAGTTCCTTCCGCTGTTGGAGCGGTTCCGCAAGGACCACGAGGCCACGATGGCGGCTCTGAGCGCCGGCCGCGTCGACGAAGCCGAGAGGCTGGCCCTCGCGTCCACGGAGCAAACGAACCAGGCGAGCGCGGCGCTGGGCGCCTTGATCGACCTTCAGAACGAAACAGCCAACCAGGAAGCGACGGCGGCCCGCGCCAAGTACGAGTCCGCCCGGGCCACCACGCTCCTGGCCATCGGGGGCGCGGCCGTCGCGGCCGTCGGGCTCGGCGTGTTCTTCCGCGCGCAGATCGTGCGCCCGCTCGACGCGGCCGTACAGGTGCTGGAGGCGGTCGCGTCCGGCGACCTCACCCGCAAGGCCGTCGTCACGTCGGAGGACGAGTTCGGGCGTCTGGGCAAGGCGCTGAACGCCACGGTTACCGGGATCCAGACTGCGCTGAAGCAAGACAAGCTGAGCTGGGCGGCGGTCGGGGTCCAGCGGGAGCAGAACGCCGACTTCGCGGGCCAAATCGCGGCGGTGGGTAAGGCGATGGCGGTGATCGAGTTCAAGCTCGACGGCACCATCGTTTCGGCCAACGAGAACTTCCTGGGGGCCGTCGGCTACCGACTGCCGGAGATCCAGGGGCGGCACCACAGCATGTTTATGAAGCCGGCGGAGGCGAACGGCCCCGAGTACCGCGAGCTGTGGGCGCGGCTGAACCGTGGCGAGTTCATCGCGCGCGAGTTCAAGCGGATCGGTAAGGGCGGCAAGGAGGTGTGGATTCAGGCCTCCTACAACCCGATTCTCGGGCTCGACGGGAAGCCCTACAAGGTGGTCAAGTTTGCCGCCGACGTGACCGGCGCCAAGCTCATGGAACAGAAAATTAAAGACGACGCAACCGAGTTGCAGCGCAAAGTGGACGCGATCCAGTTGGGGGTGGACGCGCTGGCGGCGGGCGACTTCACGGTGTCGATCCCGGACCTGGGGACCGACCACGTGGGGCAGATGGCTCGCTCGCTGAATCAAGCGGTCGTGAGCGTGCGCACGGCTCTGGAGGGCGTGCGGAAGGTGTCCGAGCAGTTGGCCGATGCGTCCGACCAACTGTCCGGCGCGAGCGAGGAGATCTCCTCGGGGGCCCAGGAGCAGGCCAGCAGCCTCGAAGAGACGGCCAGCAGCCTCGAAGAGATCACCGCCACGGTGCAGCGCAACGCCGACAACGCCCAGCAGGCGCGCCAGTTGGCCGACGGCTCGCGCGAGGTGGCCGAGCGGGGCGGGCTGGTGGTGAGCGGCGCGGTCGGGGCCATGAGCGAGATCAACGGGGCGTCCAAGAAGATCGAGGAGATCATCACGACGATCGACGAGATCGCGTTCCAGACGAACCTGCTCGCCCTCAATGCCGCCGTCGAAGCCGCCCGCGTCGGCGAGCAGGGGCGCGGGTTCGCGGTGGTAGCAACGGAAGTGCGAAACCTGGCCCAGCGCAGCGCCACCGCGGCGAAAGAAATCAAGAGCCTGATCCACGACTCCGTCAAGAAAGTGGACACGGGCACCGAGCTGGTCAACCGGTCCGGGGACACGCTGGCCGAGATCGTCACCAGCGTCAAGCGGGTCACCGACATCGTCACCGAGATGGCCGCCGCGGGCAAGGAGCAGTCCGTGGGCATCGAACAGGTCAATAAGGCCGTGTCGCAGATGGACACCGCCACCCAGCGGAACGCCTCCCAGACGGAGGAGCTGTCGGCCACCGCCCAGGCGCTCTCCAACCAGGCCGGCCAGCTCCGCGACCTGATTGCGCGGTTCAAGCTCGGCAACAACGGACACCCGCCCACGCCCAGCCCTGCCCGCAAGCCGGCCAAGAAGGGCACCAGACCGGAGCCCCATGACGCCGTCGCCCCAGCCGCGAACGGGCGCGGGGCCGACAACGGGTTCGCCGATTTCTGAACGGGAGCACCGGTCAACGGATCCCACACACGCGCAGCAACACCGTAACGGCCGGCAAATCACGTTGTCCGTAATGTGCCAAACCACTCTTTGAGTAAACGGGTACACTGCTTGGGTTCGCCACCCGCGGCGGCCGGCTCAAGACGGCGGGGCCGGTCAGCCGATACGACATGAGTGGGGCACCGGAGACTGCGTGTGATGCTCGCGCCTGCCGTCCGCTGGATCGCCGTCGCGGTCGCCATCGCCGCAACGATGTCGGTCACCGCCCCGGGTGCCTTGGCCCAACAGAACCTGTTCAACGTCCCCAGCGGCCAGATCACCGAGCGCGAGCACGTGTTCTTCCAGCAGCAGTTCAACTTCAACCGCCCGGCCGGGACCAGCAACACGACGTTCGATTTCGGCCTCGGCCGCGGGTGGGAGGTCGGCTTCAACGCCCTCGACTTCAACCTGTACGAGAACATTCGCCCGCCGGCCCCGGGCGAGCGGCGGCAGGTCAATCCCGACCTCCTTCTCAACGCACAGAAGGGCTTCGATGTGCTCGACGACGTCTGGTCGATCGGCGTCGGCACCCAGGCCGGGTTGAACCCGGCCCGTCGGTCCCGCGACGTGCGGTTCCAGAATTTTACCTGGGTCATCAACGGCTTCTCGCTGCCGGACGAACGGGCAAAAGTGTACGTCGGGGCGTACTACGCGAACGTCGCCTACGCCGGCCCCGGCGACCGGTTTGGGGTGCTGCTCGGGGTCGAAATTCCGATCGTTAAGGACCGCTTCCACTTCCAGGCCGACTGCATCACCGGCAACCGCGACATCAGCACGATCGTCGTCGGCGGGGTGTTCATCTTCCCGAACAAGTGGCAACTCTCGCTCGGGGCACAGTTACCCGTCCCGCACAGCGGAACCCCTTACGGTGCGGTCATCGAGTTCACGATCCCCGGCTACCCGCTCTTTTCGCGTCGCAAGCCCGTACCGACGACGGCTCCCGATTGAGCCCGCAAGCCGGCCAAGAGTGGCGCGGCACGCGAGCGGCGAGCACGAGCTGGACGCGCTCGGGGCCGACGACAGGTTCGCGGACTTCTGAGCCCCCGAACGCGAGATCGCCACGCCCCGCGAGACGCAGTCACACAAAACCATTCAAAAACAAATCGCACTTACGCCTTACCGAACGCAGTTCAGATGTGGTACCGACATTCCCGTCTGTGCGCCCTTCTCGCGCCGCACAGACGGCAATGTCGGTGCCACAAAGGCATCAGCCAAAAACGGACACTCACAACTGCGCCAGCCTGAGTCGTTTCACGCGGCTGGGGCATTTGGCCTGCACCGCCACCGCTTCGCACGAAGGGCCGGTGTCCCGCAAGCGGTACCAGCCTTCCGCCGCGACCAAAGTCGGGTTCTCACTTCCCGCCCAACACCTCTCGCACCTTCGCCCGACCGGTGTCGGTGAGTTTGAGCCCCTCACCGGTGCGCACCACGAACCCGTTCCGCGTCGCCCGCGCCACCACCGCGGCCGTTCGCTGCGGGCTCCAGTGCAGGTGCGCGTGCAGGCTCGCCGCGCGAGACTCCTCGGCTTCCTCGGGCGTGCCCTCGTGCTGGGCGAGGTGAACCGTCAGCATCAGTTCGTGGAACGCGCGCTTCTGCCGGAGCCGCTGCACCGCTTGTGCGGCCAGGCCGCGCCCGGGCGCCGCCAGAAGCACCGCCGCGAACAGCACCCCCAGCGCCACCGCCACCGCGCCGGCCGTGGTCGTGTTGAGCGCGTCGGCGGCGAACGTGCCGACGAACGCCGCGACCACCCCGAACAGCGCCGCAAGCGCTAACATCACCGCGAGCCGGTCTGTTAGCAGAAACGCGGCGGCGGCCGGCACGACAAAGAATCCCACCACCAGCACCGGGCCGACCGCGTCGAACGCGGCCACCGCGGTGACCGACACCACGACCATCAGCGCGTAGTGGACCACCGCCGGCCGGAACCCGAGCGACGCCGCGAGCCCGGGATCGAACGTGGTGAGCTTCAGCTCCTTGAAAAACAGTGTCACGAGCAGCAGGTTCAGCGCGAGCACCGCGCCCAGAATCCACACGGGCGGGACCGCGGCGCCGAACGCCTCCCAGCGCGGGTCCCGGGCCGCCTCTGGTTGCCCGAGTAGCACCTGATCGACGTCCAGGTGAACGTTCTTCACGCTCACGCTCACCATCAGCACGCCCGCGGCGAACAGCGCCGCGAACACCAACCCGAGGGCGGCGTCCGCCTTCACGCGCCCGCTCTTTTCGAGCACTTCGACCAGCACCACCGCGAGCACCCCGGAGGCCGCGGCACCGAACAGCAGCCACGGCGAGTCGAGGTCGCGCACTGCGAAGTACGCCAGCACGATCCCGAACAGCAGCACGTGCCCGATCGCGTCGCTGGTCATGGCCCCGCGGCGCAGCACCAGGAACGTGCCCGGCAGCGCGCACGCCGCCGCGACCACTGCCAGCACCAAGCTCAGTTCGACAACGGAGTTCATGGCAACCGCCGAAGGAGCGACGCTCGGAACCGGCATTAAACGGCCGGAGTCGCCCGGGGCCGGAGCCGCTTCCGGACCCGCTCACGGGCCGCCCCGAGCAGAAGCGACAGGAGCACGAGGGCCGTGGCGCACAGCACGATGGTCGGCCCGGTGGGCACGGAGCCCGTCTTCGGGAACTGGTAGCTGAGCAGGTGACTCGCGACCGTTCCGCCCGCGCCGGCCATCGCCCCGAAGAGGCCCGCGAGTACCACCACCCGGCCCAGGTTGTCGCTCCACTGCCGAGCGGCCACACACGGCGCGATCAGCAGCGCGGTCATGAGTACGACGCCGACTGCCTTCAGCCCGGTCACCACCGCAACCACGGTGAGCGTGGTGAGCAGCAGCTCCACCGCCCGGACCGGCACGCCGAGGCCGGTCGCGAACGCGGGGTCGAAGCTGACCACCTTGAACTGCTTCCAGAACAGCGCGAGGAGGGCTAACGCGGCGAGCCCGAACCCGCTGATGAGCCACATGTCCGGCACCCCGATCAGCGCTGCCTGCCCGAACAGGTAGCGTTCGAGCGGCGTGAGTGCCGCGCCGCGCACGTTGCGCTGGATGTAGGTGAACAGCACCAGCCCCAGCCCGAAGAAGACGGCGAGCACGCCCGCCAGAGCCGAATCGAACGGCACCCGCGAGCGCTTCGTGATCTGCGCGACGATCAGCATCGCGAGCCACCCCGCCGCGGCCCCGCCCGCGACGAGCGCGAGTGGCGCCCGCCCGCCGAGCAGGAATGCGGCCGCGACGCCCGGGAGAGCCGCGTGCGCCACCGCGTCCCCCTGGAGGCTCTGCCGGCGCAGCACCGCGAACGACCCCACGGCGCCGGCGGTCAGGCCGAGCGCCGCGGTGCCGGCGGCCGGCACCCACAATGCCGAGGTGTTCAGTTGGTCGAGCAGTTGGTCCGCGGTCATGGGTTTTGCGTCGGCGGCGCCGAATCCTCCCCCAGGCGCTGGATGTACTCGGGCTCCCACGAGGCCTGCTCGTCCACCGGTTCAACGTGGATCGTGACCGCCAGCTCCGGGATCGCGCCCGTCAGCACCGCTTCGAGTTCGGTCGCCAGGTGGTGACCGGCTCGCACCGAGAGGTCGCCGTCCACGAGCAGGTGAAATTCGATGAACCGCCGCGCGCCGGACAGCCGCGTGCGCAGGAGGTGGAACGTCGCTCCTTCGGGCAGGTTGTTACGGATCAGCTCGCGCACCCGAGCCCGCTCGTCCTCCGGGATCGCGTGGTCCATGAGCCCGTCGAACGACCGGCGGATCAGCCCCAGGCCGATCCAGGTGATGTGCCCGCCCATCACGATCGCGAGGAGCGAGTCGAAGAACGTGAGCCCCGTGAAGTACACGAGCGCGAGACCGATCAGCACTCCGGCGGACGTCCACACGTCGGCCATGAGGTGCTGCCCGTCGGCCTCCAGCACGATCGACTTGTGGAGGCGCCCGTAATGGAGCAGCACCCGTGCGACCGCGAAGTTCACAGCGGAGGCCGCGAGGGCCAGCGCGCTGCCGAGCTCCAGGGCGGCGAGCGGTTCGGGAAAGACGAGCCGCCAAACGCCGTACCCGGCCGCGCCCGCACCGGCCACGACGATCAACACGCCTTCGAGCCCACTGGACAGGAACTCGATCTTCTCGTGCCCGTACGTGTGGGACGGGTCCGCGGGGCGGGAGGCGTACCACAGCGCGAAGTACGCGGTGACGGCGGCCAACAGGTTCACCACCGACTCGAGTGCGTCGGTGAGCAGCCCCACGGAGCCGGTCAGCGCGTAGGCCGCCCCCTTCATTGCGATAGTGGCAACGGCCGCGGCAATCGAAAGGACTACCGGCCAGCGGAGCCGTGCGAGGGGTTCCATTCGCTCACTGTCTCGGGTCGGAAGGTCACGAACGCGCCACCGCCCGCTATTGTAGGGGCGGCCCCGGCTTCGCGACCTGGAGCGGTCCGACCGGGGCGCTCATTTGTTCCGCCCCGTCAGCTCGCCGATGCGCTTCTCGGCCTGCTTGATGTGATCGGGGTTGGTGTCGTGCTCGACTACCGCCCGGTACAGGTCCACGGCCTTCGTCCGCTCGTTCAACTGCCGGTCGTAGAGCAGCGCCGCGCGCAACCGGGCGTCGGTCCGTGCCCCCCGGACCCACTGGAACGAGCGCTCGAAGTACTTGGCGGCGCGGTCGTACTGCTTGTACGCCCGGCTCTCGTAAATGTCCCCGAGCTGGTACGCCACGTCCCCGATCTTGTCCGAGTTGGGGTACTTGTCGATGACCTCACGCAGCAACAGCTCGGCGCGGCGCATGTTGAGCACGTACTCGTCGCCGATCCCGCGCCCCTTGTACTCCATCGCGGTCTTGTACAGCTCGTTCGCCTCGCGCACGTTCACCCGGGCTTCCAGGGTCGCGGGCGGAACGTCCTTGACCTCGAGGTTGTACGACGGCTTCCACATCAAGTGGTAGGACATCAGCTCGCGCTCGGCCCACATGAGCCGCTGCTTGTCGCCGACCTTGGTGTAGTGCTCGTGCAGCGATTTGAGGCTGTTCTCGTACTCTTTGCGGGCGGCGATGTGGCGTTCGACCAGTTGCACGTCCCCGGCCGCAGCCGCGGACGAGGGATCACCCGGGGGGAGCGGGGCGGCCGCTTTCCCGGGCTCGGTGAGCGGCTTGCTCGGCTGGTCCGCGGCGGCCCACCCGGCCGCCGCCGCACCCGCACCGATCAGCCCCAGCAGGGTCGCTCGCATGTGTGTCCCCCCTCAGTTCGGCGTTGGGCGAGGGAGGGTGAGGGGGCGCCTCACGCCTCGCCATCGGCCCTCATTTCTGCTCGCCCCGCGGCGGCTCTTGCGGCGCGGGACCGATCCGGGAGTCGCCCGGGTTGGACGAGCCCGGGTTGGACGAGCCCGGGTTGGACGAGCCCGGGAACGTGGAGCCGCCCGGGTACGGCGTGTGCGACCCGCTCAACCGCTGATCCGGACGGCCGAAGATCATTCGCCCCGCCGCGGTGTTCAGCACGCTGGTCACCACGATCGCGATCTCTTGGCCGATCAGCGCCCGCCCCTGCTCGATCACCACCATCGTGCCGTCGTCGAGGTACCCGACGCCCTGGCCGATCTGGTCCCCCGCCTTCACCACCCGCACCTGCATGTACTCGCCCGGGATCGCAACCGTTTTCAGCGCGTTGGCGATCTCGTTCAGGTTGATGACGTCCACGCCCTGGAGCTGCGCCACCTTGTTAAGGTTGAAGTCGTTGGTAACGACGCGGGCGTTGAGCGCCTTCGCCAGGATCACCAGCCGCTCGTCCACCTTGATGCGCTCGCCCGTCCGCAGCTCCGGCACGTTCCCGTCGTGCATCTGCAAGTCAACCTTCTGGTTGCCCTGTAGCCGCTTCAGCACGTCCAGCCCGCGGCGCCCGCGGTTCCGCTTCATCTTGTCGGAGCTGTCGGCGATGGCCTGGAGCTCTTGCAGCACGAACCGCGGCACGATGAGCCGCGTGTCGATCAGTCGAGTATCGCACACGTCCGCGATGCGGCCATCAATGATTACGCTGGTGTCCAGCACAAGCGGCCGGCCGCCCTTCACCTGTTTGGAAAATTCGACATAAGGGATAATGAACCGAAACTCGTCCTTCGTCTGCAAAAACGTTGAAATCGTCACATAGCAGCACACCACCGTGAGCAGCACCCGGCCGAGCAGGATGAGCGGCGACCCTTCGCCGAACGTGGACGCCAGCACCGGGACCAGGGCGATGGAGAACAGGTACCCGAGGAGCAGCCCGAGGAGCAGCCCGAAGTACACCGCGGAGATGGTGGTGATCTGCTTCTGCCGCTCGCGCACGTCGGTGAGCAGCACGACGCCGCTGACCGCGAGCACCGCGAGCGGCGCGACGATCGCGCCGGGCACGTTCTTTTCTTCGACGAGAAAAGCGGACGACAGGGCCGCCATCCCGACGACGAGGACGGCGTACGCGATGCGGAGGAGCAAGAGCAGCATGTGTAACCAGAGGACAGAGTACGATGGGGCGGGGGCAACTGTTCGAGACCGGTGAACAGAAATGTGACCCGGACGCACTTTCTGTCTCTTGTTCTCGAGCTTCCGCCCTCCGCTCCTGATCTTACAGTTCGATGGAAGGCAAAAACAGGCGCCGGTATTCGAGCTGGGCGAACCGGTCGGTCATGCCGGCGAGGTAATCGCCGACGACACGCTCCAAACAGTCGAGCCGGGTGCGGGCGGTTGTGACCCACCCGTGCGGGGGCGGGCCGATCAGGGCCTCGGCGCCGGTCCAGCGGCGCAGGTGCTTCTCGGGCAGCAATTCGGGTGCCCGGACGTACTCCGCGAACAGCGATTCCAAGATCCGCTTCCCGTTGGCGGTCATCCGCAGCACCCGATGGTGCTTGTAGACGCGGTTCCGCAAGAACCGCTCCAGCCCGGCCTTGAGCCGCCGCACGTCCGGGGTGAACCCGACGAGCGGCTCCCGCGCGGCGCGAACGTCGTCCACGCACTTTACGTCGGCCGCCGCCAGCCGGTTCGCGGTCTCTTCGAGCAGGTCGGCGACCTGCCACGCCAGCAGCTCCCGCACCACCGCGATGCGGAGCGGCGCGTCCGAGAGGCCGGGCGTGTGCGCGTGAACCCGCTCGGTCGCGCGCGCCCAGAACTCGATCCGGCGCAGCTCGTCGAGGGTGATGAAGCCGAGCCCGAGCGCGTCGTCGGTGTCGTGGGTGTCGTAGGCGATGGAGTCGACCACGTCCGCGATCTGGGCCTCGAGCAGCGGGCCGCCCACGCCCCGGAACTCGGCACACTCCGGCGCGTCGAGGCGCCCGCAGTGCTGGACGAACGCCTCGCGCACTTCAAACGACAGGTTCAGCCCCGGGAACTGCGGGTACCGCTCCTCCAACTCATCGACCCGGCGCAACCCGAACAGGTTGTGGTCGAACCCGCCGTGCGGCTTGAGGCACTCGTCGAGCGCGTCCTCGCCCGCGTGTCCGAACGGGGGGTGACCGATGTCGTGCGCCAGCGCGATCACCTCCGCGAGGTCCTCGTTCAGCCGCAGGCGCCGGGCGACGGTGCGGGCGAGTTGGGTCACCTCCAGCGTGTGGGTGAGCCGGGTGCGGTGGTGGTCGTTGACGCTCGCGACGAGCACCTGCGTCTTGCCGGTCATCCGGCGGAACGCGGTGCAGTGGACGATGCGCTCGCGGTCCCGCTGGTAGAGGGAACGGAACGGGTGATCGTCCTCGGGGTGTCGGCGGCCCCGGCTGGCCCGCGAGGGCATCGCGTAAGGGGCGAGCCAGTCGTCCTCGAACGTGAGCCAGTCGTCGGTGGTGATCGGAGAAGACATTACCGCCAGGATACCACATGCCCCGCGTATGGGCTATCGTGGCGAGCACTCGCGTCAGCCGTCTTCACCGGCGCCGTCGTTGGATTCGTCCCATTCGGTCGGGCGGTGCGTCTCGGGCGCACGGGTCAAGAACAGTTCCCCGCCGTCCGGTCCGACCTCGACAATGCAAAGACCGAAATCGTCGTAAGGCGCCCCGCCCTCGCCGAAGAAGACAACGCGGTGCACGACCGCGCCGATGTCCGGCCCACCGGACCAGCCGTCCGTGAGCCGGGGCCAAACCTCAAGCCCCTCTTGTCTGATGGCACCTGCGATACCGTCCAGGGCCTCAGCAGGCGTCGCGCCAAACGACTCGTAGAACTCGACCCACCGCGCGAACGCGCCGGCGAGCGACCGGGCGGCACCCGCGAACCGCCACTCGCCGATACGCGGCTCCACGGCAATCATGACGAAGGCCAGGAACGTCCCGGGCACGTCCGGAGTTGGGTCGGCGAGCAGCGCAAGCGCGTCGGCCCGTGAAAGGGGCACCGGCTTCGGGTACGGGGTCGGAGCGTTCATCGCGCGCCCTCGATCGGAACGGGCAGCGTCACCGCCCGGCGCTCGCGGCTGGACTGGTAAATCGCGCTGAACAGTTCTACCACGGCACGCCCGGCTTCGCCGGTCACGAGCGGCGGTCGCCCCTCGCGCACCGCCAGAACGAAGTCGCGAATCTGGAGCGCGTGGTAATGAACCGTTGCGTTCACACTCGCAAACCGTTCGCGGTCTTCCGCCCGGAAAGCCGTCAGTAACCCCTCTTCGCCGGGGACCGTCCACAGATCGGTCAGCGGCGGTTCCGCGATCGCCGATACACCGGCAATGAACGTCGCCCCGCGATCGGTTTCCACCCCGACCGACGCGCCGCTTGTGCCGTGGATGTGAACCTTCGTGTAAATGCCCGGCTTCTGTGCCAGACTGGTGATGACCGAACCGACCCCGCCGTTCCGGAACCGGATCGACGCCACCGCGGTGTCGTCCACTTCTACGGTCGGGTGGTTGAGGTTCGCCCAATACCCCGTTACCTCCGCCGCCGGCCCCATCAGCCACAAAAGAATGTCGAGTTGGTGCGGCGACTGGTTGACGAGCACCCCGCCGCCTTCCGTGTCCCATTTGCCGCGCCACGGGTCGGAGAGGTAGTACGCCGCGTCGCGCCAACTGTACTGAATGAACACGCCCAGCGCCGGCGCGCCGATTTTGCCGGCGTCGATCGCGCGCTTCATGCGCTGAACGGGTTCGTAGAACCGCCGCTGGCTGATCGTGCCGAGCGTCACGCCGCTCTGGCGTGCCGCAGCCAGCATCGCGTCGCAGTCGGCGAGGCTCGCGGCCAGTGGCTTTTCGACCAGCACGTGCGCGCCCGCTTCCGCGGCACGGATCGCGGTCTCCGCGTGGAGCGGGTGCGGCGTCCCGATGATAACGGCGTCCGGGCGGGCGTCGCGGAGCATTGAGCCGAGGTCGGTAAACGGCCGAACGCCGTACTTCTCGGCAAATGCCCCGGCACGGTCGGGGCTCACATCGCAGGCGGCAACGAACTCCGCTTCGGGAATCGTCTTGAGGGCCGCGGCGTGGATGCCCGCGACTTTTCCGCAACCGATCAGGGCGACTCGAAGAGGGGGCATGGCTCACCGCAAAAGGTACAGGAGAGAACAGAACGGAGACTTTCGTTTAGCGCCTCCGCTCGTCACGCCACTCGTTTCGTCTCGCCTGCACCGGTCGCCGGTTCAACCGCACGTGCGCAGACGTGCTCGCCGCTCGCCTTCGACCCGTGGGGCAATGCGACCGCCGGGGTGGGCAGCGGTTCGCTGGGATAACGAGCTGGTCAAACCGTCGGCCTTGGGGGCGGTTCCCCGTGGACCCGCAGGTACGCCTCCTGGAGGTCCTGGTTGTACTCGGCCATGTTCTGACCGGTCTCGGTCCAGATGAACTCGTTCACCGGTCGATAGTCGTTACACCCGCAGCAGAACGACCCGCCGCCGTACAAGAACGGGTTCACCAAGTAGCTCCGAATGATCTCTTCGGGCATCTTCGTCGCGACCCCGCATTTCGGGTGCAGGTACACCTGCGGGACGCCGCTGAGCGAGCCCTTGTACCGCCCCGTCGGGTGAACCGTCACGTGGTCCCTCATCTGCCCGTCGGGAAGCGGGGCGGTGTGCTTCGCGCGGTGCCCCGCGTAGAAGAACTTCAGCACCTTTTTGTGACAGAACGGGCAACTGACGAGTAGCATGTGGGGCGGCTCCGCACGGATACGTTCGACAGGAGAGTCTATGCTACAAAGGCAGCCCTCCCCCGAGAGAACGCTGCCAGGAGCGGGTGACCGGAGTCATCGGACGCCTAAATCGTCACAGGTCTTTTCGTAGCTCCGTTCCAAGTCCAGCGGCACCACCCGCGCCGGCGCCAGCCACAACGGTAACGTGGGTAACGGTTGACCCACCGTCAGCGTGTGCGACCACGTCTCCAACCGCGCCCGGCGCTCGCCGAGCAGCCAGCGACACGACACGGCGTAAGTCGCGGGAGGGGGCCAAGGGCCGGGGCCGGGCGTGTACCTGATCGGGATGTCCCGCCAGCGGGGAACAACCGCCTCGCGCCTTCTCCTCTTCCGGCGCGGCCGTTGTGTATTGGGCACAGGATGCACGAAAGCCAGGGACGTTCGAGCTTCAGGGCGTGAGCCAGAGCCGCGCCTGCACTGTTTGCAGGGCGCACTGTTTCGTTAACGTTCCAGCACTTCTAGCACCGCGAACCTTCGCCAGCCCGTGGTGTCTTGGTGGTAGACAACGAGAATGTTGCGAACGGCTCGAACGCTCGCTATATTCACGTGCCGGCGGCTATGAAGGTCCTTCCTTCTACACTCTAGCAAACTAGGGCCTTCGCTTTCCGCCGGTTTTCTCGAACGTCCCGCCGGGCTCCGGTCGGGACGTTCGCATTTGTGGAACGATGATGAACGCCCTCTACCTCCGCCGCCGCTCGAAGGTGATGCTCCCGGAAGGCACAGGGGCGACGCCGCTCAACGTGCTGGCTACGCTTCAGAAAAACCTCGAAACTTTGGGCTTCCTCCTCGCCGAGGACGTGACCGACGCGCTCGGACTGCTGAGCCCGACCCAGGTGGATGCGTTCTACCAACGGCTGATCAAGGACCTCCGCTCGATGGTCGGCGCGCACCGGCAGTTCAAGCCGATGTACTCGAACTTCCCGGCTCAGGTCATGGAGATGACCGAGGCCGAGCTCTACTTCCGCGCGATCACCCACTACCGAACGTTGAAGCGACCGGAGTTCGAGGCCGAGGAGCGGGCGGGCCTCGCGGACAAACCGAAATACCGCATCATCCGGCTCGGCAGCCGTGCCGACTTCGAGAGCATCTTCACGCTACTGGCGAAGTCGAAATCGCCCTTCTCACCGCAGGACCAAGAGGACGTGAAGTGGTTCGTCGCGCAGTACCGCGACGGCATCAAGCGGCTTCTGCCGGAGCAGATCCCGTGCAAGGAGAACCTGGGCCTCCTGGGCGCGGCGCTTCTTCGGCACACCTCCGACGCCGACGCGGTATTGGGGGGCCACGTGAAGACCGCGACCGACGTGCTGCGCATCGCCGTGGCGGTGAGCGGCGGTGACGTGTCGCTGGCCGCCGCGTGCAAGTTCGGCAAGTTCCGTCGCTCCGAGCGGGCGCTGCTGCTCGGCTGGATCGAGCGCGCGGCGAATCGAACGGAGGACATGCTCCGCTGGAAGGGGCGCTGGGTCCGGCTCGGCGAGCGCCTGCACCCGGCGGAGTACACAAACCGGTTCCCGGAGACCGCCGCCGCGTTCGATGTCATCCGCAACGACCGGCCGTTCGAGACCTTCAACAGCCGAATCGAGCAGGGGTTGGTCCGCAAGGACACGGACACCGTCTTGGACGCCCTCGACGCGCGGCCCGGCGAACTCGCTCGCCGGCTCGACCATGTGGCCCGCACGGCGCCGGACGCGGCGGCGGTCGTCTCGCGCTTCCGCGCGCGAGCGGACAGGGTCTCAACGCCGGTCCTGCTCCAGGTGATGACGCACTTCCGGCACCGGAACGAATCGGGTGATTTGCGCGTGTTCTTCCCCAAGGGGAGCGTGGCGAAGGTGTTCGCGACCCGCAACGACCTCCCGCCACTTCCGGCCGGCGCGGCGCTCGAACTGGTCACCGTTTGCGAACGAGCGCTGCTCGACCGGTTCGCGAAGTTGCCGCCGCTCGGCACGACCTACGTTGATGAGCGCCTCAAGAGCTATCTCGTGCCGTTCTCCCAGCGGTCGGCGTCGAAGTCCCTTCGGACCTTGGTCCGCGGCAGCCGCCTGCCGCTCCCGGAGTGCACGACGCTCCGGTTCTTCGTCTGGTGGAAGAACGGGAAGAGCCGCGTTGACATCGACCTGTCTGCGGTGCTCTACGACGCCGACTTCGGGACCGTGAGCCAACTCACCTATTACAACCTGAAGGACTTTGGCGGGCACCACAGCGGCGACATCACCGACGCCCCGAACGGCGCGGCCGAGTTCATCGACGTGAGCCTCGCGAAATGCCTGGAGCGGAAGGTCCGATACGTCGTGATGTGTATCAACAGCTACACGCAGCAGCCGTACTGCGATCTGCCGGAATGCTTCGCCGGGTGGATGGGCCGTCAGGCACCGAGCTCCGGGGAGATCTTCGAGCCGAAAACGGTTGTGGACAAGGTGGATGTCGCCTCCGACACGCAGATGTGCTTACCAGCGGTGTTCGATCTGGTTAACCGCGAGGTGATCTGGGCCGACATCGCTCTGACCGGCAATCCGCGGTGGGTGAACAACGTCGCCGGGAACCTGCGTGGTGTGTCGCTCATGCTGCGGGCGCTTACGGGTCTTCGGAAGACCGATCTGTACACCCTGTTCGCTCTCCACGCTCGAGCGCGGGGCGAGGCGGTTCCGAGTCCCGAACACGCAAGAACCGTGTTCGCCGTCGATCAAGGTGTGACGCCGTTCGACCTCGACCGAATTGCGGCCGAGTTCATGTAGCCGGCGTGAGACGTGATCGGGCACACGCGGCCGGCCCACAATTACTCCTTTGGGATCATGACGACGCGAAAGCCGACGGTGTTGTACGCCCCGGCCGGTGCCCGCCCCTCGCCGATGGACACGCTCTTGCAACTGGTGCCGGTGGCGTACCACGACCCGCCGCGGATCTCGTTCACCTCTTTGCCCCTCTCGGCCCCGTTGGTGGCGGTGATCTTCGTGTCGCACCACGCCCACAGGTTGCCGGCCATGTCGTAGCACCCGTACCCGCTCTTGCCGGCCTCGTAAGTGCCGACGGGCGTGGTGTTCCCGCCGGCCGCGCTGAGCGTGTGGAACAGGTCGGTACCGATGAACCCAGTGTTGGTGGAGTGCGCCACCCACCCGCGGACCTGACCGGTGGCACCAATGCCGAAGGCGGTCGCCTTGCCGGCATCGTCGTAGGCCACGATCTTCTCCACCGTCACCTTCTGACCGCCGTACTTCGCCGACTTCGCAGAGTACGCGGTCTCCAAAGTGGGGTGGGTCTTCAGGTACTCGGCGGCGAGGACGCCGTTGTAGTTGAACTTGCTCGTCAGCACCCCGTCCTTGTACGTCACGTCCATCGAGCCGCCCCACGGGTACAGGGTGTTCTTCGGCCCGCGGGCCGCCTTCTCCCACTGCTCGGAGGTCGGCAGCGCGACGGTCCAGCCGGTCTCCTTGCTCACCCACTTGGCGTACGCGGCGGCCTGCGTCATCGACACGAACGCCACCGGATGATTGGCCTTGCCGTCCGGGTAGGTGCCCTTCGTCCAATAACTAGGGGCGCGGCCACCGGTGGCGTCGAGGAACGCCTTGTATTCGGCGTTCGTCACGTGGTACTTGCCGATGCAGAACCCGTCGAGCTTGACCTTCTTCGCGCCAACACCCGTACCGAAGGTGAACTCCCCGGCCGGGACGTACACCATCCCCTTCGGCACTTGCACCGTCTTCTCCCCGTCCTTTACGGTGCGGGTGACTTTGGACGCTGGGTGCGGGATCGGGGTACCGTCGGCCGCCTTCGTGACGGGATCGATCGCATGAACGCGGGCCGCGAGGAGAACGAGGCTGAGGACTGCTACGAGCGATCGGGGCATACGAGGACTCCGGCTGACGGTCTGTTACGAACGTCAAACGGCGGTGCCGGTGCGGCGAGACACCCGGTCATCCATTTCTCACACGGGCCGCATCTGCGAGTCGGCTGCGGACGCCGACTCGCGCCGAACGAGGCCGGAATAGGTCAGGGACTCCGGCCGGGCAACGACGCGCGCAGACTGGCCCGGCTTATCAGACAGGCTCTCAATCCCCTACCATTTCCCTTCCACCGTGGCTGGGATACCGAAGGCGGCTCCGGTGCAAGATCTTATATTTGAATAAAATACGCGACACAATCTGAATTAATTAATTGCAATATTAATATAAAAACTACTTGCCGATGCAGAATCGCGAGAATATGCGATCAAGCAGATCGTTGGTGTAAACAGCCCCGGTCATTTCGCCGAGCGGCTCCAGGGCGCCGCGGAGCGCCAGCGCGAGCAGCTCGGGGTGCTCGCCGCGAGCCGCCAGGGCGTCCGCTTCGCGCAAGTGCTCCAGGCACGCGAGCACGTGCCCCCGGCACCGGCTCTGGCTCGGCGCGAGTGACGAGCGCGTCAGCGAGGTCGCGGCGTCAACCAGCGCGGCGCGCAAGGCGTCGGTCCCGCCGGGGGCCACAACCGAGCACGCGATCTGGCGGCCCTCCGAACCCGCGCCCGCCAGATCGCTTTTCGTTCGCACCCGGAGTAGCTCCGCCCCCGTCGCGCGAAGGCGGGCCTCGTCCCGAGCGTCGAACGCGCCCGACTCGTCGCACCACACGATCACGTCCGCCCGGTTCGTTTGGTCGGCCCCGAGCCGCTGCGCCTGCTCCTCGATCGTGTCCCCGGCGTCCTGCCAGCCGGCGGTGTCGATCAGTTCGGCCGGCACGCCCGCGAGGGCGAGCGGCTTCGTGAGGTAGTCCCGGGTGGTGCCGGCGATCGGGCTGACCAGCGCCGCGCCGCCCGTCAGTGCGTTGAACAGGCTGCTCTTGCCCGCGTTCGGTACGCCCACCAGCGCCACCCGCACCGGGCGCCCGGATACGGTGCGGTCTTCGAGCTGCTTGCGCACCGTTTCGAGGTGCTCGACTGCGCCGCACACCCGGGCGACGGTCGCGGCCTGTGTGACGAACTCGATGTCCTCGTCGGCGAAGTCGAGGGCGGCTTCCACGTCGGCGAGAAGGTTCAGCAGGTCCTCACGGAGGGCGTCCAGCGGGCGCGACACCCCGCCCGCGAGTTGCTCCAGTGCCGCCGAGAGGTCGGAGTCGGTGCCGGCCTCGATCACCGCCTGCACCGCTTCCGCCTGGGGCAGGTCCTTCTTACCCGCGAGGAACGCCCGCATCGTAAACTCGCCCGGCCGCGCCGGCCGGGCGCCGGCGGCCAGCAGGTCGCTAATGAGCCGCTCCACCAGCGGGGGCGAACTGATGAGGTGCAGTTCCGCCAAGTCTTGGCCGGTGTATGACTTCGGGCCGGCGAAGAAGTAGAGCACCGCGGGTAGCGGTGAATGCACCCCGCTCAGTTTCAGCACACCGCGGACGAGTCGGCGCGAAGCGGGGGAAGGCAACCTACCCCCCGACCCCCTCCCTGAAGGGAGGGGGAGTTCGAGCGCAGCCCCAAGCGTGTCCGGTGCGCAAGGCGATTCAAAAGGGTTTTCTCTCCCCTTCCCTTCAGGGAGGGGGCCGGGGGGTAGGTTGCCTTCTTCTCCCCCTCCCTTCTTAGGGGAGGGGATTGGGGGGAGAGGTTCCGCCGCGAACACCTTCCCCACAACCGTGCGCGTGCCGGGGCCGCTCACGCGGACGATCGCCCGCGCGCCGGGACCGGGCGCAGAGGACTGCGCCACGATGGTGTCGTCGGGGTGGGGAGCGGCGGGTGCGGTCAGGCTCACCGAAACGCCCCCCCGAACCCACAACACAACAGCGAACCGGTGCAAAACCCCAAACCCGTCAGCAAGCCGCCGACGAGCAGATTGAACCGCCCACGGGGGCTCAGCGGTTCCTCGCTGAACGCGGCGTGAATGAAGTAATACAGCGCGACGAACCACAACGGCGGGAACACCAACCCGAGCCACGCGGCAAAAAACAAAACGCGGGCATATTCCTCACGCGACCGCGCAGGAACGGGCGCTCCGGCAGCGGCAACGGCTTCCGGTGTGGTGCCGGGGGCAGGGACATTCGCGCCCGGTTCGTCGGCCTCATCCGCGGGTTCGTGTCCGGGCGCCGATGGTTCCCTGTCGGCGGGTTCCTTGCCGAACGCCTCGTCCAGCACCGCGAGCGCACGGTCGGCGTCCTCTTCCAGCACCTGAACCTTGATCCCGCCGACCGCCGTGGAGATGTGCCAGAGCATCGAAACCGTTTCTTCGTCCGTAACGACCGCGCGGATGGCGGCGGCCTCCAGCACGTTCTTCGCCTCGTGCGCCTGCCCGGCCGAGTCGAACGTGGCGATCGTGACCAGCTTACCCGCCATTCGATGCCCTCGGTGCTTCGCGCCTCGCTCCGTACACCGACATTACCCGAACGACTCGTGTTCGTACAGGAGCCGCAGATGACCGCCGCCGAAAGCTATTCCGAACTCCTCCGCCGCTCGAAAGAACTCGGCGTCCTGAACTCGTGCGCCGCCGCCCTCGGCTGGGACCATCAAACCTACATGCCCACGAAGGGCGCCGCGCTGCGCGGCGAGCAGATGGCCCTCCTGGCCGCTCTTTCGCACCAGAAGCTCACCGACCCCAAGAACGGCGAGCTGCTCGCGGCCGTCGAGGGGACGGACCTCGTCACCGACCCCGAGGGCGACGCGGGCGCGAACGTCCGCGAGTGGCGCCGCGGGTACGACCGCGCCACCAAGATCCCGCAATCGCTGGTCGAAGAGTTGGCCCGCGTGACCACCCAGGCCCAGCAGGTGTGGGAGCAGGCCAAGAAGAAGAACGACTACGCCAGCTTCCGCCCGCTGCTGGAGCAGGTGGTGAAGCTCAAGCGCGACGAGGCCGCCGCCGTGGGCTTCAAGGACCACCCGTACAACGCGCTGATCGAGGAGTACGAGCCGGGCACGACGGTCGCCGAACTGAAAGTGCTGTTCGCGGGCCTCACGGCCGAACTCGCGCCCCTGGTGAAGAAGATAGTCGCCGCACCGAAGCAGCCCGATAAGGGCGTGCTGGAGCGCGACTTCCCGATCGACCGCCAGAAGGTGTTCGCCGAGGCCGCCGCCGCGGCGATCGGGTTCGACTTCGCCGGCGGCCGGCTCGACACCACCGCGCACCCCTTCTGCTCGGGGTTCGGGCCGGGCGACTGCCGCATCACCACCCGCTACAACCCGAAGTTCTTCAACGAGGCGTTCTTCGGCGTGCTCCACGAGACGGGGCACGCGATGTACGAGCAGAACCTCCCCGCCGCGCACTTCGGCACGCCCCTGGGCGTCGCGTGCTCGTTCGGCATCCACGAATCGCAGTCGCGGTTGTGGGAGAACCAGGTCGGGCGCGGGCGGCCGTTCTGGGAGCACTTCTTCCCCCGGCTGAAGCAAACGTTCCCCACCGCCTTTGCCGACGTGGCGCCCGAGGCGTTCTACTTCGCCGTCAACGAGGTGAAGCCGTCGCTGATCCGCGTCGAGGCGGACGAAGCGACCTACAACCTGCACATCGCGCTGCGGTTCGAGCTCGAGTTGGCGCTGCTGTCGGGCGATCTGAAACCGGCCGACCTTCCCGGCGCCTGGAACGAGCGGTTCGAAGCCCTGTTCGGGCTCCGGGTTCCGGACGACGCGCGGGGCTGTTTGCAGGACATTCACTGGAGCTTCGGCGGGATCGGGTACTTCCCCACGTACACGCTCGGGAACCTCTACGCGGCCCAACTGATGGACGCGGTGCGGCGCGAGTTCGGCCCGGGGCTCGACGACGACTTCCGGCGCGGCGACTTCTCGCGCCTGAAGGGCTGGTTGAACCAGCACGTGTACGCTCACGGGCAGCGGTTCAGGGCCGGCGAGCTGTGCCGCCGCGCGACCGGCGCCCCGCTCTCGCCGAAGCCGTTCCTGTCATACCTGAATGAAAAATTCGGAGGGCTGTACGGAGTGTGCTAAACTTGAAGGCGAGCGGGAGTATTTACAACCGGCTTCCGGCGCGTCCCTCAACCTCTTCCGCAGCGCCGCCCCGCGGTGCGGTGTCCCGAGACCGGTACACGGTTGATCCTGGCCCGGTCGCACTCGGCCAACACGAACGCCCAAGCGCTTGCGAAATGCAGCCTCCGAAGAGCACCGAACCGCTGCCGCCGACCACCGTGACCGAGACCGCGGCCACCGCCGCGACGGACACACGGGCGCACCCGTTCCCGCACCGCGAGGTGCCGGGCGAGGGGAGCGCGCCGCCGCCCGAGGTGGGCACCGTCGTCGGGCCGTTCGTTCTTCAGGAGAAGCTCGGCGAGGGCGTTTCGTGCCACGTGTTCCGCGGCTGGGACCAGTACCGCTCGTCGCCCGTCGCGCTGAAGATCTTGAACTGGGCGAACGTGTACGACCGCACCGCGGCGATGAAGCAGCTCCGCATGGAGGCCGCGACGCTCGCCCGGGTCAAACACCCCAAGGTGGTGCGGTTCATAGACTTCGGCTTCGACCCCCGGTGGCCGTACCTGGTCACCGAGTTCTTCGAGGGCCGACCGCTGGGCGAGCTGCTTCGCGCCGGCGGCGCGCTCCCGCCCGAGTGGTGCCTGTTCCTGATCGGGCAAATGGCCGACGCCCTGGGCGCCGTCTGGCAGGCCGGGGTTGTTCACCGCGACATTAAGCCGGACAACATTCTTGTAGGGCCGAACGGCAGCGCGAAGCTGATCGACTTCGGCCTCGCGAAAGCGGACGTGCTCGCCGCGCGGGAGCGGACCGGTCCCGAGATGGCCGGCACGGCGGCGTACCTCGCCCCCGAGCAGGCCAAGGACGCGAGCACCGTGGACCACCGGGCCGACATTTATTCGCTCGGGGTCACGCTGTACGAAGCGCTCACCGGGCGGCTGCCGTTCGAGGGCCGCAACCGTGTGCAGGTGATCTTCCAACACCTCAACACCGCACCGGTGCCGCCGGCCGAGCGCGTCGAAGGGCTCCCGCCGCTCGTGTCGGACCTGTGCCTGTGGATGCTGACCAAGAACCCGGACGACCGCCCGCAGAATTACGCGGAGCTGCGTCAGGCCCTGGACACCGTCGTCGGCGTCCCGCGCTAACCGGCCCCACATCCCTCTCGCGGCTCACCAACTTGCGCGTTGGTGAGCCGCGAAACGTTTTGTACCCTGTTCGGTGTCACTTCCTCCGAACAGGAGCGTCTCGTGCGTCTTCACCTCACCCGCTCGGCGACGGTCGTCGCCGCGGCGCTGTCAGTCGGGCTGCTCGCGCTGCCCGCCTGCAAAAAGAAGAAGAGCCAGCCGACGGTCGCCGACACTCCGTCCCCTTCGGACCCCGCGCCGCCTCCGGGTCCGACCGGGCAAGTGCCGAACACGGGAAACGCGAACCTGCCCCCGCCGCCGCGTGCGCCGATCTTCCGCACTCAGAACCCGCGAGCGGCCGCAGTTCGGGCAATGGCCGAGAAGAACATGAAAGACGTGGTGATGGCGATCCAGAACTTCGAGGCGGCCCACGGCGCGCTGCCGGCCGGCTACGCCGACAAGGCGGGAAAGGCCGGGCTCAGTTGGCGGGTTGCGATTCTGCCGTTCCTCGAACAGGACCCGCTGTTCCGGCAGTTCAAGTTGGACGAGGCGTGGGACAGCCCGAACAACATCAAGCTGATCGACAAGATGCCCAAACAGTTCGCCCCGCCAAACGAGTCCACTTACGGGTACACGTTCACACGCGGGTTCACCGGCCCGAACACCTGGCTCCCGCCGCTCCAGCGGCCGGCCCTTCCCGGGCAACAGCTTTTCGGGGTGAAGTTACTCAACATCACCGACGGAACGTCGAACACCGCGCTGATCGCTGACGCATGGGACGCTGTCATCTGGACCAAACCCGATGAGATGGCGTTCAGCCCCAACAGCGTTCCCAAGCTCGGCGGCGTGTTCGAGAGCGGCACGATCATCGGCCTCGCCGACGGGTCCACCCACCTCATCCGCAAGAACGCGGACCCGACCCTGTTCCCGCGCCTGATTCAGATCAACGACGGCCAGCCGGTGCAGCTCGATTGACGCTCAAAAACGCAGCGGGGCGCCGGCCGGAAAGTCCGACTGGCGCCCCGTTGCGTTTTGTACGACCGTTATATCACGTTGCTGTCAGCCCCACGGCTCGTCGGTGCGGGGCCGGATCGCTACTCGCGCGTCTGCGTACCACAGTGCTTCGATAGCCGCACCGAATCGCCCACCGATTCAACCCAGTCGGCGGAATCGAGTGGTGCAGACCGTTCACCTTAACAGCGGTCTTCGCGAGCTTGACCTGGGTCCCTCATACACGGCACGGTCCGGGCGGTGTTGTCTGTTTCTTGTGGCACAGACATTCCTGTCTGTGCGGCCTTATCGCGCTGCACAGACAGGAATGTCTGTGCCACAAAGACAAAAAACAAAACGGACGCCAACAGCCGGTTCCTGTATCAGGCGCGCCGGGAGATTGCAGTCAGCGCGCCGTCAGAACCGGCTGGCGGGACGTGGACCGCGCGGCCCGGCTCTCGAGCACCCGCATGAGAGAATCGTACCGCCGGTGGGTGCGGTAGGTCTCGACGACCGAGCGTGCGTGCAGGACGCCGGGAACGTAAAACAGCAGTGTCAGACCAACGTTCTTAAACACCTGGGACGGCGAATCGGTCAGCAGCACCGCGAACGGCGGGCACAGGACAACAAGTAGCGCCAACATGAGAATAGCTCCCTAACCACGAATCCGTTCGACGATGAAAACCCGCACTTGCACTTACACTACCCGACGACCAATGAGTCGCCGCTTAACGATCCCTGAAGGATCGGTGATAAAAACGCCCGGTTCGGAATAACAGGTCGGTAGCGCCATTCTCGGTCGACGGGCGACGAAGACGCCGAACGAGCCGCGTTAGCGACCCAACGGCAACCAGGCGGGTGACGGACACCCTGGTCACAACGCAACCCGCTCTGCGCGTGTTTGTAACGCAGTAGAGGCGAGTGTCTGGTAATACGTTCGCGGGCGGAACAAATTTCGCCCGCTACGCAAGGTTCCGTCAATCGATACCGTCCGCACCGGGCGTCCTAACACCCCGGTCGCGGGTCTCACGAACCTTTCAGGGAAGCAACTATGTCTACGACTTCTTTCGGTGATGCCCAGGCCTTCAAATCGGTGCCACGTGAAAATCCCGACGATCTCGCACGTAGGTGCGTGTCCGCCAACTGATTCGTCAACCCGCGGGGCGAGTTCACACAGGCGCAACTCGCCCTGGAAGCCCGCACCCCAGAACAGCGCGACGCACCCAAGCAGCGCGGAACGCAACCGCTCATCGAGCATGAACGTGAGCGCATCAGGGAACTTGCGCCGCTGTTGCTCGACCAGTCAATTCCACCACCAGTCGTTCACGCTCTCAAACCAGTCAGTCTACGAGCATGAGTTGCGGTACGTCCGCGGCGAATGCCGTCATTCACGGTCCGGCTGCTGGTGTCTGTTTCTTGTGGCACAGACATTCCTGTCTGTGCCACAAGAAACAGACACCAAAGCAGACACCAGTAACCGGTTCATGTATCAGCACCGGCCGGCATTCGCGCGAGCGTGCGGTGCCATCAGTTAGTAGAGGCCGGGCGAAGCCGGTTTGCGAACGAACGTTTCGCCCGACTGGAGGCGGACAGGACATTTGCTGGCGTCCGACTGGTCACGAGCTGGCAAACCGCTGGGTGGTAGCTACCCACGAATCACGCGCCCGGACCTGCGGATACGACCCAGAAGCAAGCCGAAAACGCTCCCAATGGCGCAGAAGGCAGCAGGGCATAACGCATGTGCCCCGTGGGATTTACGGACAGTTGAATTCACGTAAATGGTGATCGCGCCTCGGGCGTCACGCGGGCACCGACGGCTCGACAAAGCCCGCGGGACGCAGTGAAAACTTCCGGAAGTGCAGCCCCGTTGAAAAGTAGTGGGGAAGTATCCGATGTACCGACCAGCTAACCAGTGGCAAATCGACAGGCGGGAAGCCCCCTTCCCGCCCCGGCTTTCAGGCTTCACGGTTCGCTCCGACGCGACACGACGCGCCGGGCAAAGCGGGCAAGATTCCCACGCTCCGCAGAGGACCACAAGCAGAGCGGGCGTCCCCGGGGTATCACTGATCGAACTTGATCTCGGCGTCGCGCTCCTGCATCCGACGGCGGTCGCCGGCGTCACCGAGGGCTTGCAGGAAGTGGACCACGTCCCAGATCTTGTTCGGAGCGCCCGGGGCCGCGTTCGTCACGCGGTCGTGGAAGGCCGTCATGCCCGATGGGGCGATCCCGCCGTAGATCCGCGCGTACAGGTCTTCGCCTTTACGTCCGCCCCGGTACACGCCGAGCGTCAGGTTCCGGGGCTGAACGATCGTGCCCCAGATGTCCCACTTGAGTTGCTGGGCGCGACCGTAGTTCGCGTGGCAGCTCCCGCACCCGAACTCCGGCGAGTTGTACAACCGGTACCCCCGCACCGCCGAGTCGATCCGCTCCTTGTCGGTCATCACCGGTTCCGCCGGGACCGGGATCGGGTGCTTCGCCGCGACGCCCCAGTTGTACAGCACCGCCAGTTCGGTCTGAACGACCAGCCAGTCCATTTCGGCGCCTTCGTAGATCGGGTCGTCACCGCCGGGCTTGATCGCCCGCGCCAGGGCCGCAAATTCGACCTCCCCACGCACGCTCAGGTGGATCACGTAGCTAATCACGTCGTCGAGTTCGGCGGGCGTCAGGGACGGGAACGCCGGCATCATGGTCCCGTCGATGCCGTTGCGGACGGTGCGCACGAGGTCCGAGCGGAGCGGCTTGCCGGCCGCGCCCAGGCCGGCCTTTTTGGGAGCGGTCGCCGGCACGAGCACCGTCGTGTACTTGAACGCGCCCTGGCGGTAGTCCCGGGGCATCGGCCCGGCCTCGATCGCGTAGGCCGCGTCGCCGGCCCCGCTCGGGCCGTGGCACTGCATGCACCACCGCCGGTACAGCACCGCCCCGCGGGCCAGCGCCGCGTCGTCCAGCTTCAGCTCCCGCTTCATCTCGCTCGCGGTCTGCCGGTCGGCTTCCAGCTCCTTGAACTTGGCCTTGGCGAACTGCTTTCGCGCCTCCTTCAAGTTGGCGCCCAGCCCCAGCGCCGGATCGAACCGGACCGTACTGGTCGCGGCGATGTGGCTCAGCGCCGGGACAACGACGGTCGGAGCCGCGGGCGTGCCGAAGTGCGCGTCGAGCACCCGGGCGAGCCGGTCAGCCTGGGCCGGCATCCACACCTCCTGTTCGTAAACGATCGGGTCCAGAATGTTCTTGCCGAACTGCTTCCGCAGGTCGGTGGCCAGGTCGGCGTCGGGCGTGTGGGGCAGCAGCCGAACGCTCTTCAGCGGCGGGAACCGCGCCGCGGACCAGTGCGCGGGGGCGCCGTCGGGGATCTTCACCGCCATCAGGTCGGTGCGCGGCGCGTACCGCGTCGTCGGCGGGGCCGTGGCGGCGGCGGGCGGCGGCGCGTGCCCTTCAGTGGAGCCGCCACAGCCGGTGAACCCGAACGCCGCAACACCGACGCACGCCAGGAACCAACGCGAGTTCGTCATGAGCGGATCGCGGCGACTTTTTCGGCCGCCGGCGCTTGTGCTTTGGGCCGGAATGTCAACAATAAAGCGGTCCCGTCCGACGGGCGGGGCACTCTCGGGGTACGAGCGCATTCTATGAACCGGGCCGCCCGCGCCGCCGCAACACTGGCCCTGCTGACCCTCGCCGGTGCCGCCGCCGCGCAACCGCCCCCGGCCCCTGCGCCCGAATCGGCCGCCGTCCGCGGCGCGTCGGCCCAGACCCGCAAGCGGCTGCTGGAGATCGAGCAGAAGCTGACCGCGGGCAAGCACGCGGACGCGGCCGACGACCTCCAGCGCGTGCTCGACGAGTCGGGCGGCGACCTCATCCCGCCCGAGGTGAGCCAGTCCCACCCGGCCGCGCGGCGGCTGGCCCACCAGCTCCTGAGCCGGCTCAGCCCGGACGTGCTGCGGACCTACCGGGACCGAATCGACCAGCCCGCGAAGCGGCTGCTCGCACAAGCGAAGGAGGGGCGCGACCCGCAGCCGCTCTACCAGCTCCTCGACCGGTACTTCGTTTCGCGCCCCGCGGGCGAAGCGCTGCTGCTCCTCGGCGACCTGCTGTTCGAGCGCGGCGAGTTCCGCGGCGCGGAGGCCGCGTGGCGGCAACTGCTGCCGGACGCGGGCGCCGACCTCGTGTACCCGGATTCGACCGCCGACCCGGCGCTGGTCCGTGCGCGAATCGTTCTCGCGCAGGCGGTTGGCGGGGCGCTCGGCCCCGCAAAAGAGGCCCTCGCGGCGTTCAAGCAGAAGCACCCGAACGCGACCGGCACGCTCGCGGGCAGAACCGGGCCGCTCGCCGACACGCTCCAGGCGGTTCTGGACGGCAAGCCGCAGCTCGCCCCGGAACCGCCGGCCGAGTCGTGGGCCACGTTCGGCGGCGGCCCGGACCGAGCGGGGCGCGTGCCCGGCGGCCTCCCCCGCGACTGGGGGCGGGCGTCGTGGTCCGCGCGCCTGCCCGCGGTCCCGCGGCGCGAGGCCAACAACCCGCCGGCGCGCCAGCCGTTCGGGCACCCCGTCATTGCGAACGGCGAGGTGTTCGTTGCGGACGCCAGTCGCGTATACCGGTTCGACCTCCGGACCGGCAAACCGCGCCCCTACTTCTCTTCGGAGGTGAAAGTAAAGTCGGACCTGCCGGGCTACGCGGTGGACGCCTGCGCGTCGCTCACCGCCGCCAACGGGCGCCTGTACGCCCGGTTCGGTCCGCCGACGGTTCACGCCCCCGAGGACCTTTCCAAGGGGGAACTGGAAGAATCGTACCTCGCGTGCCTGCGGCCGACCGCGGACGAAATCGAGCCGGTGTGGAAGCTGCCCCCGCCCGAGGACCGAAAGGTGCCGGCCGCCTGGGAAGGCGCGCCGCTGGCGGTCGGCAAGCGGCTGTGGGCGGTGTACGCCAAGTTCGAGGGGGGGCGGGTGGTTCACGTCGCGGTCGGCTACGACCCGGTCGGCGACCGAACCCCGGACCGCCCCGCGTGGGCCACCGAACTCTGTGACAGCGCCCAGCCGGTCTCGGGCGCCGGCCGGACGCGCCAGGAGCTGCTCACGCTCTGCGGGCGGAACCTCGTGTTCTGCTCCAACACCGGCGCAGTCGTCGCGGTGGACGCCGCGACCGGACAGCGGGTGTGGGCGTTTCGCTACCCGCGCTCGCGCAAGAGCAACCACGCGGGCGATCCCAGCCCGGCGGTCGCGTTCGGCGGGCGGGTGCTGGTCGCGCCGGCCGACGGCGAACGCGTCTACTGCCTCGACGGCGCCACCGGCGGTGTGGTCTGGGGCTCCGGCCCGACGGAAGGGGCACGCATCCTGGGTGTCGCGCGGGGGCGGGTCATCGTCACCGTGACCGGACCGCTCGCGGGGCTGCGCGGGCTGAACCTGGACACGGGCTCGCACCACCGCGAGGACGGGGGCTGGGTGCAGTGCGGTACGCTTTCTTACGGCCAGGGGGTTGTCACCGACGACGTGATCTTGTGGCCGTCGCGCGCCGGGCTGTACTTTGTCCGTCCCGAAAACGGGCTGCCCACTCCCGGTCGCCCGAACCCGCTGCCCCCACCGCTCCCCACCCTCGCGCGTTCCGAAAACGGGCTGCCCGCTCCCGGTCGCCCGAGCCCGCTGCCGGAGAACCGAACGTTCTTCGGGAACTTGGTCTACGCGGACGGCACCCTGGTCGTGGTCACGCACGCGCAAGTTTGGGGGTACCGGGCCGAGTCGTACAAGATCGTCCCGCGGCCGGACGTGCCGGCGGACCTGTTCCACTGGCTCATCGACCGGTCGGAACGCGATCTGGCCGCGGGCGACACCGCCGCGTGCCTGACGGCCCTCACGGAAGCCGCCACGGGCGACTTCCCGCCCCAGTTGCGCGCGTGGGCGGCGGCCCGGCTGGTGCAACTGTCGCCGCACGCAGGGGAGCTCCCCACGGCCGTGCGCCGCGCACTTCCGCCCGCCCTCATGTCCGAATGGGTGCTCACGGCCGACGGGCTGCCGGTGACGCTCGAAGCCTTCGTGAACGGGCACCTCCGCCGCCCCACAAGCGCGCCGTCGGTTCCCGTAACGAGCGCCCCTGCCGCGCGGTACTCGCCTGCGCTGGCGCCGCAGTCCGAGCGCGAGCACACGTGGCAGGCGCCCTCGGGTCTGTCCCCGTTACTTCCGATCCCGGGCGCCACGGAGCCCCCCAAACGGCTATTCATGGCCGGTGGCGACAGGGTGCTTGGGGTGCCGCTCAACCAGGAGGCCGAAACGGAGCACGCCGCCGCGGAGCTGTTCACTCATGCGTCCGACCTGCGGGACGGCTTTGTGGCGGTCGGCCCGCGGGCCGTCGCCCTGTTCGGCACGGCCCGCGATCCGCTCTGGGTCTTTCGGGCGCCGGTTACGCCGCGGCTCACGCCGGGGCCGCTGCCGTACCAGCTCCGTGCCGGCGCCGACGCGCTCGGGCCGTACCTGTCGTCGTTTCGGCTCGCCGGCTCGTGGCTCCTGGCGCGGCTCGGCGAGTTCCACCTCATCGCCCTCGACCTCGGCGCCCGCCGTGTGGCGTGGGTGCTGGCCGCGACCGGTGACAGCGGGTACGAACCGGTGCTGTTCGCCGCGACGCCCAGGTTCGGGCCGCATTTCGCGACCGCCGATCGGTTCGCGGTCGTACAGCTCTCCGACGGCCAGCTCTGGTTCGTGCGGCTCGACACCGGCCGGCCCGAAACGCAGCCGGCCGCCCGGACCGGAACGGCGCTGGCGAGCTGGCCGCACGCGCCGCTGGAGGTCTCGGGCGGGCGGCTCGCGCTCGCCGACGGGGCGGGCCGGGTGCGGCTCGTGGATCTGGGCGGGCCGAACGACCTCCCGCCGGTCGCCCTCCCCCTGCCGGGTCGCGGCCCGCTCGTCGTGTTTGCGCCGGGCGCTCGCACCAAATGGCGGTTCGCAACGGAACGACTTGAAGGGTTAGCCGGCGACCCGCCCCAGCTGCGCGCGTTCGGCGCCGAACTGTTCGTCGCCGTGCGCCGCAATTACGGGGTCGATCTCGAACCGGTCGGCACGGCCGATGGCCGGCCACTGTGGCACGAGCCCGCGTTCCTGGACGCCGACCGCGTCGACCTGTCCGGCGCCGACGCGGACGCCGATCGCGTTTACGTTCCCGTTGGGAACAAGGTGGTGGCGCTCGCCCGAGAGGACGGTGCGCCGGTGTGGGCGGCCACGGTCCCGGACGCCGGCGAGACCGGATGGGTGGTGCGGGTCGGGAAATCGGGCCTGATCGCGCACCCACGCCGGGCGCCCCCGCGCGAGCCGGTGGCGGATGTGCTGGCGCGGCTGGCGCGGTCGTTCGAGCGGGAACCGTACCTGTGGCGGCTCCCCGGGCTCGCCGCAACGCTGTATGATGCGTGGGTCGATCGCGCGGTGCCCGTGGTGCTGCTCGACCCCGAAACGGGCAAGCGCACGGGCCGCTTCAACATCCCGGCCCGGGGTCCCGGGCTGGCCGTGTGGTTGGGTCCGGACGCCACGGCGATCGCCACCGGCGACCGGATCGTCTGGTTGAAATAGTCACAAGTCGTAACGTCCGAACGCCGGCTGGAGGACAACGTGCCTGTTCGAGCGGAACCTGTCGGCCTGAGCGGCGACGACGCCCACGCGGTCGACCAACTGCGCGCCGCGGCCGAGCGGATCGGCGAAGAGTGCGGCAAGGTCATCGTCGGCCAGAAGGACGTGATGGAGCTGCTGCTCATCGCCGTACTGGCGCAAGGGCACGCGCTCCTGGTCGGGGTGCCCGGGCTGGCGAAGACGCTCATGATCCGCACCCTCGCGGACAGCATGAACCTCACGTTCAACCGGGTCCAGTTCACCCCCGACCTGATCCCGACCGACATCACCGGGACGCGGATGATCGAAGAGGACCCGGAGACGCACCGCCCGGTGTTCAAGTTCCTCCCGGGGCCGCTGTTCGCCAACGTGGTGCTCGCCGACGAGGTGAACCGGACGCCGCCCAAGACGCAGTCGTCGCTGCTCGAAGCGATGCAGGAGCGGCAGGTCACGGTCGCGGGCGTCCGGCACCTGCTGCCCGACCCGTTCTTCGTCCTCGCGACCCAGAACCCCATCGAACAGGAGGGCACGTACCCCCTGCCGGAGGCCCAGCAGGACCGCTTCATGTTCACGGTCAACGTGGGCTACCCGAGCGAGGAGGAGGAGTTCCGCATCCTCGAGTCCACGACCTCCGCGAGCCGCGAACGGCCGCAGCACGTCGTCAACGGGCCGCAGCTGCTGGAAATGCAGAAGCTGGTGCGCCGGGTGCCCGCGGCCGGCTTCGTCATCCGGTACGCGATGCGGATCGCCCGCCTCACCCGCCCCGGCACCCAGGACGGCGAGGCGCCGGACCCGAACGTGCCCGACTTCGTGAAGAAGTACGTGACCTGGGGCGCGGGGCCGCGCGCGGGCCAGAACCTCATCCTCGCGGCGAAGGCGCGGGCCCTGCTGCACGGGCGCACCTACGTGGCGACCGAGGACGTGAAGGCGGTCGCGCGGCCCGTCATGCGGCACCGGATCGTCACCAACTACAACGCCGACGCCGACCGCGTCACGCCCGACGAGATCGTGAACAAGCTGCTCGCGCTGGTCCCGGCGCGTTCGGCCGAATAGGTCACCCGCGCCATGTCGAACCCGCTCGATGCCGCCGTCCTGTCCCGAATCGACCGCCTGGAGATCGAGGCCCGGCAGTTCGTGGACGGGTACCTCGCGGGCAAGCACCGCAGCCCGCGCCAGGGGCTGGCGGTCGAGTTCGCCCAGCACCGCGAGTACGCGCCGGGCGACGACGTGAAGCACATCGACTGGGCCGTGTACGCGCGGACCAAGCGGTACTTCATGAAGCAGTACGAGCAGGAGACGAACCTCGTCGCGTGGGTCGTCGTGGACGCCAGCGGGTCGATGGCGTACGCGTCCGCGGCGCGCAGCAAGTACGAACTCGCCTGCGCGGCGGCGGCGGCGATGGCCTACCTCGTGCTCCAGCAGGCCGACACCGTGGGCGTCAGTTTGGTGGCCAACGGGGTGCGGGCGTTCCTGCGCCCCTCGGGCCAGTCGAACCAGCTCCGCGAGGCGTGTCGGGTGATGGCGGCCGGCCCGTTTCCCGACGGAACCGGGATCGCGCGGGGGGTAGACGAGTTGGCCGGGCGCACCGGGCGGCGCGGGATCGTGTTCGTGTTCAGCGACCTGCTCGACGACGCGCCCGAAATCCTCGCCGCGCTCCAGCACCTGCGGTACCAGAAGCACGAGGTGGTGCTGTTCCACACGCTCGACGCGGCCGAACTCGACTTCCCGTTCCGCCAGACGACGCTGTTCAAGGGCCTCGAGGGGATGCCGGAGGTCCTCACCGATCCGGCCAGCGTTCGCGACGGCTATTTGAAAGCGCTCCACGCGCACATCGATTCGATCGAGAGCGGGTGCCGGCGGCTGGAGATCGACTACGTCCGGCTCCGCACCGACACCGACCTCGGCCACGACCTCGCCGCGTACCTTCAAAAGCGCCACGGGCGGTAGCGGCGCCAGAGCACGCCGGAAGTCACCGCCACGTCACGAACGGCACCGGCAGCAGGAACGCGTGCTGCTCGTACAGGCTCGATACGCCCGCCCAGCCGATGTGTTGCGACACCCACACCGCGAACACATACGCGAGCACCACCGGAACCGCCGCGAACCGGCCGGCCCACCGGGACAGCCAAAACCGCGGCCCCCGGCGGCGCGCGCCGCGTGCATACGCCCACCCGCTCACCAGCCGCGCCGGGAAGATGAACAGCAGGAAGAACAGCCCTTCGACGAAGAACAATTCGCGCGGGACGAGCTCGATTTTCAACACGTACAGCGGCATCGCGAAGAGCAGGTGAACCCACAGCGCGAACGCGAACGCGAGCGGCGCCCGTCGGTACACCGCGCGGACCTTCCGCACCTCGAAGAGCGCGGCGAACCGCCGCGCCCGGGCGAACCGCGTCTGCAAGAACGGTACGTACAGCACCACAACCGAGAGGAGCGCGGCGCCGAGCAGCCCCACGCCCCAGAACTTGTGCCCGAGCCCGAGAAGGAACAGCGGGCACGCGAGCCACAGGAACGCGCCCACGAACCCCCGGAGCCCGAGCCAGAAGTAGTACGGCAGCCGCAACCCGACAGTGAGTTCCCACACCCGGTCTCGTGCCTCCTGGTACATCCCGCCCTGGAACAGCCGGTACGCGAGCCACGGAACGTTGATCGGGTTCAGGAAGTGTCGAACCCGCCCGCCCCAGAATAGCGCGCCGGCCGCATGAAGCACGAACACCACCGCGAAAGCACCGAGTACGATTTCCCACCGCCGTGCGATCGCCCCGTGCGGATCGATGATCCGGGCCGCTTCCGCCTGAAGTGACATCAGGTAGAGCGGGAGCCACATGACACCGCCCGCGAACGCGGCTCCCCCGAACAGGGCCGCCCGGCGGACACCGATGAACCCATCCCGGATGCGCCCGGAGCGGGCCACCCGCCCGCTCGCTTCCAACAGATAGCCCAAAACCAAGAACTGACCGAGCGGCACCGCCGCCAGCACCGCGAGTCCCAAGAGCAGCACCACAGCACCAAAGCACCATTCCGCCCCCGCCCCGGCGAACGAGACCACGCGGAAGAGGGGGCTCGCGTCCCGCTCGGGTTCGGGAGGCAGTTCGAAAGCCGCCTCCGGAATCGGTTCTGCCACAGGCGCGGCGACCGGAAGAGGGTCGTCGGACGTTGGCTCGACCAGCGGCGGCGCGACAGGGATTGCGTGAGCTGCCATTGGAATTGTGTGGGGCAGAATCCGGTTCCTGAAGAACCATCGCTGGTGGTTCGCCGACCGGCGCCCGTATTACCCCCGAGCGGGACCCGCAGTTTCGTGAAACGAGTCCGCGGGGCGGCGGGTACGCACTGTGACCCCTCACGCGGGACATCAGACATGTGGGGCCGAAACGTCCTGTTCGTCGCGGTTGTACTCGGTGCCGCCCTCGCGCTGCGGGCGGGCCTGTTTCCGTTATCCACAGCCGGGCGCAGAATCACCTTCGATGCCGCCCCGGCCGAGCGCCCTGACTTCCGCGTCACGGTTGCGAAGGTGAACCGCGCGTTCCGGGATCAGTGGGCCGAAAAGGGCCTCGAACACGCCCCTCCCGCCGCGGACCTGACTGTGGCCCGCCGGCTCTCGCTCGCGCTCACGGGCAGCGTTCCGTCGCTGGAAGACGTTCGGCAGTTCGAGGAGCAACGGCCCGAAACGCGCGTCGCGGGCTGGGCGCATCACCTTCTGAAGGACCGGCGGTTCGCGGACTACTTCGCCGACCGGCTCGCGCGGGCGTACACCGGCACCGAGGACGGCGCGCCCGTCGTGTACCGCAAGCGCAAGTTTATCGCGTGGCTGAGCGACGAGTTCCTCCAGAACACCTCATACGCCGAGATCGTGCGCCAGATGGTTGCGGCCCAGGGGCTCAACACCGACGTGCCCGCGGTCAACTTCGTGGCGGCGAGTTACGACGACAACAAGGAGGCCCCCGACCCCGAGAAACTCGCGGTACGTGTCAGCCGCGCGTTCCTGGGCCTGCGCATCGACTGCGCGCAGTGCCACGACCACTTCCTCGAACCGACCTGGAAGCAAGCGCACTTCCAGTCGCTCGCCGCGTTCTTCGGGCAGACGAAACACGCGGTGACCAACATCGCGGACACCGGGGCCGGCGAATACGACTTCGAGGACCGCGTTGCGGGCGGTCGACACGCGATCGGTCCCGCCGTACCCTTTCTGCCGGAACTGCTGCCCGCAACCGGCACCCGGCGCGAGCGCCTCGGGGCGTGGGTGACCGATACCAAGAATGTCTACTTCGCTCGCGCGACCGTGAACCGCGTGTGGGCCATGCTGTTCGGCCGCCCGCTGACGCGCCGGGTCGAAGCCCAGACGCTCGCGGAGATGAGCGACGAACAGGCGCCGCCCGCGCTCCGCATTCTGGGCGATGACTTCGCGGCCCACGGGCACGACCTCCGCCGGCTCATCCTGCTCATCTCCTCCCTCGAGGTGTTCCGGCTCGACAGCGCGGCCGCGTTCGAGCTCACCACCGCCCACGACGAAGCGTGGGCCGCCTTCCCGCTCTCGCGGCTGCGCCCCGAGCAGGTGATCGGGAACGTGATCCAATCTGCAAATGTGAAAACCATTAACCAGCGGTCGCACGTCTTCGTGCGCTTGGCCCGGTACTTCGACGAGAAGGACTTCGTGGCGCGGTACGGCGACGTTGACGACGACGAGTTCGCGCGCGCCGGCGGCACCATCCCCCAGCGCCTGCTGATGATGAACGGCGACCTGGTGGACGGCAAGGCGAAGGAAGAGTTGCTGAACGCCGCGGCGCAAATCGCGATGTTCGCACCCGACGACGGCGCGGCGGTTGAAGCGGCGTACCTGGCGGTGCTCACGCGCCGGCCAACACCGAGCGAAAGTCGCCACTTCACGGCCGGGCTTGTGAACACGAAGGGCGACGAACGTAAGCAGCGGCTCGCGGACCTGTACTGGGCACTCTTCAACAGCACCGAACTCTCATGGAGCCACTGATGTCGCCCCTCACCCGGCGCCACTTCCTCGCAACCGCACCTTCGCTCGCGTGGCTCACCCCGCTCGGCACCGCCCTCGCGCGCGCGTCTGAAAAGGTCCGCGCGCCAGCGAAATCGGTCATCGTGCTGTGGATGGCCGGCGGACCGAGTCAACTCGAAACGTTCGATCCGAAGCCGGGCACCCGCATTGCCGCCGGCACCAAGGCCGTTGGCACCGCGGCGAAGGGCGTTCAGCTCGCGGAGGGGCTCGAGCGCCTCGCGGAACAGATGAACCGCGTCGCCCTGGTCCGTTCGCTGTGGAGCCCGGAGGGCGATCACGAGCGCGCCACGTCGATCGTGAAAACGGGCATGCGCCCGGACCCGACCACCACGTACCCGTCGCTCGGGGCGGTGATTTGTCACGCCCTGCCCGACACCACGGTCGATATCCCGCGCCACGTGTCCATTATGCCGAACGAGTGGCCCGCGCGGGGCGGTGCGCTCGGCGCGGAGTTCGATGCGTTCAAGGTGTTCGACCCGAAAGACAAGGTGCCGGACGTGACGCCGCACGTTCCGCAGGCACGGTTCGACCGGCGCGTCGAGGACCTGAAGGTCGTCGAGGAAGCGTTCGCGGCGGGCAGAGGTAGGCGGGCCGCCGCCACCGGGCACCGGGACACAATGGACCGCGCCCGGAAGATGATGGGGTCCGAACAGCTCAAAGCGTTCGACATCTCGCTGGAGCCCGCCTCGGTGCGCAAGGAGTACGGCGACACACCCTTCGGGCGCGGGTGCCTCGCGGCGCGGCGCCTCACGGAGGTCGGCGTGCGGTGCGTCGAGGTGACGCTCGGCGGATGGGACAGCCACGCAAACAATCACCAAGTCACGACGCGGCTGAAGGGCGAACTGGACCCGGCGTTCTCGGCCCTGATTCGCGACCTGAACCGGCGCGGCACGCTGAAAGACACGGTGGTGCTGTGCGTCGGGGAGTTCGGCCGCACCCCGCAGTTGAACGGGTTGGGGGGCCGGGACCACTGGCCGCACAACTTCGCCGCCGCGATCGCCGGCGGCGGCGTGAGGGGCGGGGCGGTGGTCGGCGAGAGCGACCCGAACGGCGGCAAACTGCCCGAGCACCAGCGCCACCCGATCGCGGACCTCAACGCGACCGTGCTCCAAGCGCTCGGGATCGACCGGGAGCACACGCTCCGCAGCCCGATCGGGCGCACGTTCCCGCGCAGCGAGGGCAAGCCCATCGGTGCCGTGCTGACTTGAAGCGACAGGCTCTGACAGAATCAACAAGGCATTAGTACGGCAGCGCAGGGTTGTCGCACGTCGTGATTCTTCAGGCTCTGGGCTAACGAGGGTTCAGGACTTACGACAGCGATCGGGACTGCGAAATCAGGACTTACGACAACCCTGCTTCCGGCTCATCTGGTCGGAACGTTTTTTTGCCGACGAAAATGGACAGTCCTTTTTTCAGGCCTCGACACTCGCTTCGGTCTGGTTATAATTCTCCTCACGCAATCGCCTAACGCTTGCGTACCAGATAGGCGTGAGGCGAGAGCCCGAATCGCGTTTCCAGTCGAACCGAAATCGACCGGATCTCGGCTGACGTGTTTAACAGTGGGGAAAGAGAAGGCTGCAAACTGTAAGGTTTTGGACACGACAAACAGATTTTTTACCCGGTAGTGTAACGGTAGCACAAGAGATTTTGGTTCTCTTTGTCTAGGTTCGAATCCTAGCCGGGTAACTCAAGCACCCCCCGCGGTCACAAAGACTTGCGGGGGTTGCTTGTTTGGCATAACAGCAGAATATCCTGTTGGGTCGCAATAGAATCGCATATCAGGCAATGCACTTTTGTTCAATTTTTCTGAGGTCACAATCAACACACAGCTCAACCAACACGCCAGGTCATAAACTCCCGGCGCGTCACGCCCGGCCGCCTGGCGACGGTTAGGCATTGACCTACCCGACTCCGCCGGTACACTTAGTTCGATGCCTAAGCAATCGGCCCAGCTCACGCGTGTCTTCCAAGCCCTTGCGGACCCGACCCGGTTCGCCGTGGTGGAGCGATTGAGCAAGGGACCGACGCCTACCAGTGAGCTGGCCGCCCCGTTCAAGATGGCGATGCCGTCGTTCCTGCAGCACCTCGACGTGCTACAGGGGTGCGGGCTGGTCCGCTCGACCAAGACGGGACGGGTGCGCACCTACGAACTCGCCCCGGACGCACTGAAGTCCGCCGAGGACTGGCTGGCGAAGCAGCGGACTCTGTGGGAGCGGCGGCTCGACCAGTTGGATGCTTTCCTCCGCGACCTGAAGGAGCCGTCGGAATGAACCCGGACCTCGACCTGTCGTTCGAGCGCGTCGTGGACGTGCCGCCGGAGTTGGTGTGGAAGGCGTGGACCACGCCCGAGTACCTAAAGAGGTGGTTCACCCCGGCCCCGTGGAAGACCGTCCACGCCGAGGTCGACCTCCGGCCGGGCGGGAAGTTCCACACGGTCATGGAGTCGCCGGAGGGGCAGCGGATGCCGCCGAACACCGGTTGCCTGCTCGAGGTGGTGCCGAACCGGAGGCTGGTATGGACCGGGGCCCTGCTCCCGGACTACCGGCCGGCGGACCTGGGTGCCGACGTGCCATTCGTGTTCACCGCAGTCATCGCGATGGAGCCGCACGGGAGCGGGACGAGATACACCGCGACGGTGATGCACAGCAACGCCGGTGGGAAGGCGAAGCACGAGGCGATGGGCTTCGAGCACGGATGGGGCAAGGCGCTCGACCAGCTCGTCGCGCTGATGAAGACGGTGTAGCGGAGGGGTGCGGTGGTGCGACGGCTCACATCGGTGGGCCGTCGGATCTTCCAGAACCTCCGGTACCGACCCGCACCGGCCGAGCTATTTCTTCGCGTCCTTCTTCTCCTCCGCCCTCTTCGGTTTCGGAGCCAGCGCCCCGGCGAGTTGTGCTGATACTCCCAGAGGTACTTCGGTCTCTTGATTGCGTCGAGCTTGGCGAACAGTTCCTCGGTCAGCGGGATCGACCGTGCCTTCCGCCCCTTGCTCTTGTCAGGGCGGAAGTTGAGCCGCCCGTCGCGCAGCTGTGACGACTCGATCCCGCACAGGTCCATCAGCCGGCAGCCGGTGACCGCCTTCGTCTCGCTGAACAGCCGGGGCAGTTCCCAGCCGCGGAACCGCGCCGCTCGCCCGCGTGCGATGACGACACGCCTCTCGATTGGCCCGGCTGAAGGTCACGGCGAAACCGCAATTATTCTGACCACCCGTCCACCTCGTATTGTCCCTATCTGCGTCGGGCTGGCACGGACGGTATAAGCTTCACTCCGATGTGACGCCCGCGTTGCCACGGCGGGTTGCGGGCCGGGGAGTGCTACAGCCCCGGCCCGTCTCGTTTGATGCGGCCGTACACCGTCCGAATACCAAGTCTTCCTGCCGCCACCTTCACCATTGGCATCGCCAAGTGACTCTTCGCCGCCCCAAAGCGGGGATGGAGTCGCCCGATAGTCCAGCCCTTGATGCGACCACCTCGCGCCGGTTGGAGCGGGAAGCTGAGCAACTCCTGCTGAGCAGGCAGTTCTGGTCGTGCTGCGTTTTTTGACGAGCGGCGACCATCAGGCGCGAACGGCGCCCACTCTCTGACGGTTGGCACTCGTTCTCAAACGTTACGAGTGTTCCCGGCGGCCGGTTCGATAGCCCGGAACGGCCACTGATACTGGAAATCGCACAAGTCACACCGCAGATCAGCGCCAACCGAGCGACGACTGGAAGGCACGCCACCGATCGAAATCGTTGTCACGTCCCAACGCTTAGCAATAGTGCGGGCAGCAGAAAAAGAATGCCTCCACGCGGCCATGAATCTAAATGGCAAGCCACTGGTCTTACAGGGGGAAGTTCGGACGAGCCCACGGCGTTCGTTGGCGTGGCTCATCACCAGATAGCCAAACGAATTCGCTCACAAATCCACACGATCACCGCTGCCTCGTGGTGGTTGATCGGTGGTAACGGCCAGCGCCCTGCACCGAGTCGCGGACATCATTGCCCAGCGTTCTGGCCGTGGCGGGCCGTCCAACTTGACGGGACCGATCTGGCACAGTTCGCGAAGGCGGTGCGACACACCGCGGGGCACTTCGGCTGTAACGACGCGATGGCGAACAATGTCATGATGAGCTATTTTGCTAACGGACTGTCTCGTGAAATATCCCAACTGATTTATGTCTCAATTGATGATCGACCGTGAGGTTGCGTAACGGCCCAGCGGAGTTGGCAAACGCGCGATTGGCGAACAATCGCCGGCGGCGTGCCGTGCGCTTCTAATGTTCGGCGCTCTTCAAGCCCGGCTTCTTTTGAGAGGTAATTATGACTCGTTTAACCGTTCTGCTCCTGGCCGCGGTTACCGCATGGCCCCTCGGCGCGCCCGCGGCGGCGGCCGAGCCTCGACCGGTGAAGGTGCAACACAAAACGGTGAAGGTCGGCGATCTCGACATCTTCTACCGCGAGGCCGGGCCGAAGGACGCCCCCGCGGTCCTGCTGCTGCACGGGTTCCCAACTAGTTCGCAGATGTTCCGCAATCTGATCCCGGCGCTCGGCGACAAGTACCGCGTCGTCGCTCCGGACTACCCCGGCTACGGCCACAGCTCGATGCCGCCGCGGGACAAATTCGCGTACACGTTCGACAACCTGGCGAAAGTCATCGACGAGTTCACCGAGAAGGTCGAACTCAACAAGTACGCTCTGTACGTGCAGGACTACGGCGCTCCGGTGGGTTATCGCCTGGCATCCGCACACCCGGAGCGAATCACCGCCATCGTGGTGCAGAACGGCAACGCTTACGAAGAGGGGCTCGACAACGAGTTCTGGAAGCCGGTCAAGGCGTGCTGGAAGGACCCGAACAACAAAGAGAAGCGCGACGCGCTCCGCGCCCTGCTCACCTACGATGCGACCAAGTGGCAGTACACGCACGGGCTGAAGCATCCCGAACTGGTCAGCCCGGACGGGGCCGCTCACGACCAGTTCCTGCTCGACCGTAAGGGGAACGACGAGATCCAGCTCGATATGTTCCTGAGCTACGGCAGCAACCCGCCGCTGTACCCGAAGTGGCAGGAGTACTTCCGCAAGCACCAGCCGCCGGTGCTGATCGCCTGGGGCAAGAACGACAAGATCTTTCCGGCCGAGGGGGCGGAGCCGTACAAGCGGGACCTCAAGACGCTGGAGTTCCACCTGCTCGACGCCGGACACTTCGCCCTCGAATCGCACGGCGACGAGATCGCCGCGCTCATGCGGGACTTCCTCGGCAAGCACGCCGCCAAGAAGTAACGGCCGCGTTCACCGGCGCCCGTTGCCACGCCCCGAAGAAGCGTGACCACGGGTGCCCATCCGCGATCAGACGCCAGAGCGCCCGGCTCTAAAGAGAAACTGACCCATACCCGTTCCGTTGACTCGCGGGCGACCGGCCGGAGCGACGCTCCCGATGCAGGCCGCCGGCTGCTATTACAGCGGCCGGCATCATGAACTAATTTCGTGAATCCGACACATCGAACACGCTGCTCGTGTTTCGATCCCCACATCGTCGAGGATCGCGAACTCATCACCGGCCAGAACCCGCGGTCGGACAAGCCCCTAGCGGCGAAGCTGATCCACGCGCCCGCCCGGGTGGCGGGCGCGGTCTGCCCCCGGGGCGCCCGCTCCGGCCCGACCGACTCCGGCCGGGAGATGTTATCGGGAGGGCGATCGTTACGTTTTAATCACCGGATGGGATGAGCCAGCACAGCGTAACGAACACGACCAGGGGATCTGTCATGAACACGACGGACGAAGAGGGCACGGCGGACGTGAGTGGCGCGCCCACCCGGCACCTTGCAAGTGGCGATGCCACGGGCAACACCACAGGTAACGGCCTGAAGATCGCAACGTACATCAACGCGCACAAGATCCTGGTGCTGCCGGTGGTGGTGGGGTTGATGTGGTACTTCGACAACTGGTCGGCCGAGGCCTACATCTACCTGGCCATGCACGGCACGTACTCGGTTCTGTGGCTGCTGAAGTACTCGATGTTCGCCGACCGGCGGTTCGAGGAGCGTGTTCCCGCGTGGAAGGGAATGCTGTTCATCTTCCTGCCACTGGCGGGCTACTACGTCGCGCCGTACCTGCTCATCAGCGGTCGTGTTGTTGTTCCGCCCGCGGTGATCGCGCTCGCGCTGTCCACCTATATTCTGGGCGTCTTCTACCACTACGGGAGTGACGCCCAGAAGCACTACACCTTGCAGGCCCGCAAAGGGCTGATCCGGGAGGGCTTTTTCGGCCGCACGCGCAACCCGAACTACCTCGGGGAGATTCTGATCTACACCGGCTACGCCGTCATGTCGCTCCACTGGCTGCCGTTCGTGGTGCTCGCCGGCTGGGTCTTCGGCTTCTTTGTGAGGAACATGCGGGCCAAGGACCGGTCGATGTCCCGATACCCGGACTTCGCCGAGTACAAGCGGCGCACCGGCCTGCTGTTCCCCAGGTTATGGTGACCCCAAGGCGTGTGAAAGGGGGTTTTCGCGCGGGCGGCGGTGCTGTTTTGAACGTGGCCGCCTTGCCGCAGCGGCCAAAGGGGGGCGGTTGTGATTACGAAGACAGATGAATCGGCGACGATGACGTTCTCCGCGAGCTGTTAGCCGAACCCGCACGGCCTCTTCTCATTATTGGTGCTCGGGCGCATGGAGGCCGGTCACCCGCGGCGGTATACTCGGGTCCGTCGCCCACGCACCTTAAGAGGGGGCCGCATTGGTCGAAGCAAATACCACGGCCGCGGTCCAGTGCTATTTGGACGAACTGGCCGGCGACACGCCCGCCGAACCGGTCGTCCGGGCGCTGCTCGGGCGGGCCGTTCGCCGGCTGAACCAGTTGTGCGCCACGCTCCTGTACCGCCACTACCCGCGCCTGACCCGGCCGCCCCTCAACTTGCAGTCCAACGAGCTGCTCGGCGCCGTCGTCGAGCGCCTCCTCAAGGCCCTCCGGGAAGCGCGGCCCGCGAGCGTGCGGGAGTTCTTCGCCCTCGCGGCCCAGCACATGCGGTGGGAGCTCAACGATCTGGCCCGCAGCCTGGACGAGCAGCCGGACATGGTCGCGGTCGACGGGCTGGTGCCCGCGCCGCCCGGGAGCGACTCCGGCCTGAGTTCGGAGTGCCGGCGGATCATTGCGGTGATCGACACCCTGCCCCCGGAGGAGCGCGAGGTGTTCGACCTGGTGCGGTTGCAGGGGATGCCGCAGGTCGAAGCCGCGGCGGTGCTCGGCGTCGCCCCCAGGACGGTGAAGCGGCGGCTGGATCGTGGGTTGTTGCTGCTGGCGGAGCGACTGAGTGACCTGCGGCCGAGCGACACACGGCCCGAAACGCCTTGAGAATCGGCCGCGGCCTAGCGCCCGCGACGGGCCGGCCGCCGCCGAAGTGGGAGAGACTCGTGCCCGACGATCCGCGCATTCAACAGTTGCTCGAAGAGTTGCTCGCCACCGACTCCACACCCGAAGCGGTCTGTAAATCGTGTGCCGAGTTGCTGCCCGTGGTCCGCGAGCGGTGGCAGCGGGTGGTCCGCACGCGGGCCGAACTCGACGCCATGTTCCCACCCGAATCCGGCTCCGGCTCGGGCGCCCGCCCGGTCCCAACGGGGGACGTTCCGCTCCCCGATGTTCCGGGCTATGAGGTCGAAGCCGTGCTCGGCGCGGGCGGCATGGGTGTCGTTTTCAAGGCCCGGCACGTGCGCCTCAACCGCGTCGTCGCTTTGAAGATGGCCCTGGCCGGCGCTTACGCCGGGGCGCACGAGCGGGAGCGGTTCCAGCGGGAGGCGGAGTCGATCGCGGCCCTCCGGCACCCCAACGTCGTTCAGGTCCATGACGTCGGCGACTCGGACGGCAAGCCGTACTTCACGATGGAGTACATCGAGGGCGGCAGCCTCGCGGAGAAGCTGGCCGGCACGCCGTTGCCGGCCGGCGCCGCCGCGGCGCTGGTGGCGGACCTGGCGGCGGCCGTACACGCGGCGCACTCCGCCGGCATCATTCACCGCGATCTGAAGCCCGGGAACGTACTGCTGACGGCCGACGGGACGCCCAAGATCAGCGACTTCGGTCTGGCCCGGCGGCTGGGCGGTCAGGCGGGGCTCACCCGCACCGGCGCCGGCCTCGGCACGCCGAGCTATATGGCGCCCGAGCAGGCCCGGGGCACGGCCGCGGCGGTCGGCCCGCCTGCGGACGTCTACGCGCTGGGGGCCATCCTCTACGAAACGCTCACGGGCCGCCCGCCGTTTCGCGCGGAGAGTTCGGCGGAAACCGTCCACCAGCTCCTCAACCAGGACCCCGTGCCCCCGTCGCGGCTCAACGGCAAGGTGCCGCGCGACCTGGAAACCATCTGCCTGAAGTGCCTGCGCAAAGAGCCGCAGTTGCGATACGCCACCGCGGACGCCCTCAACGACGATCTCCGGCGCGTTCTTCGCGGCGACCCGATCGCGGCCCGGCCGGAAGGGCGGACGCGCCGGGCGATCCGCGCCGCCCGCCGGCGCCCCACGCTCGTCGTCGGCGCCGCCGCGGGCGCTCTGCTCGCGGCTCTCGTCCTCGCGGGCGGGGTGTGGCGGCTCTTCGACCGCGCCGTCGTCGAACGGGCGGTGGCGGACGACCTGATGGAGATCGATGACCGGCTGCAAAAACGGTCGTTCGGAGAAGCGCGGGCGGCGATCGAGCGGGCGCAGGCCCGGCTCGGCAGCCGCGAATCGCCCGCGCTCCGCCGGCAACTGCACCAACGGTTGCGCGATTGCGACCTGGCCGACCGGCTCGAGGGGATCAACCTCGATTCGGCAATCGTCATCGACAGCCTAGCCGGATTCGAGCAGGCCGACAAGAACTACGACGAGGCGTTCGGGGAGCACGGGATCGGGCGGCACGGCGACGACCCCGAGGCGGTCGCGGACCGGGTCCGCGCATCGAGACTTCGCGCGACCTTGCTGGCGGCGCTCGACCGCTGGTCCGTCGTGATCCGGACGCCGGGGCGCGTGGAATGGGTTCTTAAGGTGGCGGATCTGGCGGAGCCGGATCGCACCCCCTGGCGCAAGGACGCCCGCGACCCGGACCTGCGCCGCGACCGCAAAGCCCTTCTCGGGCTGATCGCGCGTGCCCGCGTCGAAGAGGAATCGGCGGTCCTGCTCCTGGCGATCAGTTCCGCGCTGCGGGAAAACAACAAGCTCGAGCCCGGCCGCGCGGGGCAGCGGGAGTTCGACCGCATCCGGATTCAGGACAGCGAGCACCAGATCCCGTTCCTCACGCGGGTCCAGCGGGCGCACCCCAACGACCTGTGGGCCAACATCTATCTGGGTTACGCGCTGGTGCTGGGGAACAAGCCGGACGAGGCGGTCCGCTACTTCCAGGCGGTCGTCGCGCTTCGCCCGCGCTGGCAAATCGGTCACCACTCCCTCGGCTTGGCCCTGGGCGCGCCGGCCTCGTCCCGCGGCCCGGAGCGGTTCGAGGAGGCCGGCGCGTACTTCCGGAAGGCCCTGGAGCTCGAACCGAATTCGGCCAAGACCAACCACTCACTCGCCGAAGTGCTCGGGGCCGCGGGGCGGCACGACGAGGCCATCGCGCAGGTCGCAATCGCGTTGCGCTTTAACCAGGATGTGGGCAAGCTCCGTTTTATCTTGGCGGCCAGCCTGAAGGCCAAGGGGCGGATCGAGGAGTGCCTCGTTCAGTACCGGCTCGCGGTCGCACTCGAACCGGACAACCCGCTCGTCCTGAACGGCTACCGCGCGGCGCTGTTGCAGGCGGGCCGGTGGGGCGAGCTGCGCCCCGTTTGGGGCAAATTGTTGGACGGGGACCGGCCGGCCCACAGCGACTGGTACGGGTACGCCGAGTTGTGCCTCTTCCTGGGCGAGGAGGGAGAGTACCGCCGCGCCCGGCGGGCGCTACTGGACCGGTTCGGCGCGAGCGATTTTCCGACGATCGCCGAGCGCACCGCCCGCGCGTGTCTGCTCCGCCCCGCATCGGGCGAGGAGCTGAACAAGGTCGTGGCGCTCGCCGACCGGGCGGCACGAACCGACCCGAAGAAGGCCGGAGCGTTGCACCCGTACTACCAGTTCGTCAAGGGTTTCGCGGAGTACCGCCAGGGCCACTTCGAGCGAGCCATCGCCGTCATGCGCGGCGACGCGTCCAAAATGTCCGGCCCGTTACCGCAACTCGTGCTCAGCATGGCCCTGCACCGGATCAACAAGGAGGCGGAGGCCCGAACGGTGTTCGCCGCGGCGATGCTGACGCACGAGTGGCGCGAGGGCAAAGGGGACATGCCCGACGGCTGGATCCGTCACGTGATCCGGCGCGAAGCGGAGAGGTTGATCGTCCCGAGCCTAGCGGCGCTGGTCGGCGGACAGCAGCGGCCGCGCGACAACGACGAGCGCCTAGCCTTGATCGGTGTTTGCCGGTTCGAGAACCGCTTCGCCGCCCTGGCTCGCATCTACGCGGAGGCGTTCGCGGCCGATGCGAAGTTGGCGGGCGCGCACCGCCTCGCCGCGGCCCGCGTCGCCGTGCAAGCCGGTTGCGGTCACGGGACCGACGCCGGGAGCCTCGGAGAGGCGGAACGGAGGGACTGGCGGGCACAGGCGCGGAAGTGGCTGGGCGAAGACCTGTCTGGAGCAATCACGGTTCTGGACCAGGATTTCAACAAGTTGCGGGCCCTTGTAAATCAGGCGTTCGCGCGCTGGCTCAACGAGCCCGAGTTGGCGGGCATCCGTGACCCCGCCGAGTTGGAGAAACTGTCCGCGGGCGAGAAAGCGGAGTGCCAGGAGTTATGGGCCAAAGTGCGGGCCGTACTCGAGTCGACCTCCAAGCCCAAGTGACGAGCGCGCCGGGTCACAGGGGCTCGTCGCCGAGCGGCGGCACACCCGAAGCGGGCGCGCTCATTTCGCCGGCCGTGCCCCGGCGATGAGGATATCGACGAGTCGCCTCGCGCTCGCCTGCCAGTCCGGCATGGCCGGCACGTGCGCCACGCCCACGATCGCGCCCAGCAGGTCGATGGGGTCCAGGTCCGTTCGAATGTCCCCGCTGTCCGCGGCCCGCTGCACCAAAAACCGCATCGCGTCGTGGATCTGGGTGCGGGACGCCTCGACCACCTTGGGGTGGCACTGGACCAGGGTCGAGAGGGCCTGGGCGATGATCTTCTTGGCCGCGATGTAGTCCACGAACAGGAGGAGCCACGCCCGCAGCGCCTCGGGCGGCGAAAGCCTGAGGGCCAGTTCCTGCCCGGCCAGGGCGAGCTTCTCCACCTCCGTCCGGTACACGGCCTCGAGCAGCGCGTCCCGCGTCGGGAAGTGGCGATAGAGCGTCCCCGGCCCGACCCCCGCCTCCCGGGCGATCTCGTCCAGACTCGCCTCGGCCCCCGACTTGGTGAAAGCCGCCTTCGCCACCTCGAGGATGCGCGCCCGGTTCCGCTCGGCGTCGGCCCGCGGCTTCCGCTCAACCGGTTTGGACGGCTTCTCTGCCATCGAATGCCCCTTGAAAACGGAGATGACCTCCGGTAAAGTTGCGATACGGAGTCCGTCTCCGTTTTAGCAAGCGGTGGACGCCGCTACAACCTCGGACACGAGAACGGGGACTATCACAGCGGAAGAAAACCACCGAGGCAACCCGCGGAGGGCTCAAAACACCATCGTCTCACTCATTCATGGGATAGCCGATAACCGCTTCGGATCGAACACAATGCGCGCCGTTTTCGACTTAGTCGCGCCGCCCGCGCCGGCACAAGACAATTCGCCCGATGTCCGACCGCCCTGGACGTTAGAGCCGATCGGGAGGCGATGCGATTCGGCCACGGCACCTGACCCACGGAGGAAGGGTACATGATGAACACCTTTGGACCTCGCGGGAAGCTCCGGTTCCCTGCCCGAAATGAGGCGGCTCGGGACCCGGGACGGGAGTTCGTGCAGTTCTTCGGTCCCGTCGTCTACGCGGTCGCCCGAAAGCGGGGGTTCGACGACACGGCGGCTGCCGACCTCATGCGCGAGGCGCTGACGCGCGCCGCCCGGGACGCCGGGCGAGGGACGAACGACCCGGGTCACGACACCGTCCGCGCCCGGCTCACCACCGCCACCTCGAGCGCGATGGCGGTCGTTCGCGCGGCCGGTGGCACCGGTTCGACGGCCGCGTTCGAGCCCGGCGGGCCGGGCTTCGATGCCGACTGGGAGGGCGAGTTCCAGCGCCAGCTCGCGCGGAGCGCGATGGACAGCGTGAAGCGCGAGTGCCCGCCGCGCGAGTGGGAGGCGTTCTGGATGGCCGCCGTGGACGGACGGGCCGAAGCCGCGGTGGGGCGAGAGCTCCGGATGACGGCCGGGGAGGTTCACGTCGCGAAGTGCCGGGTGCGGTCGCGCCTCCGTGAAGAAATCCGCCGCCTCCGGCTCGAGACCGCGTTGTGGTGTGGCACCGCGGCACGGAGCGCGGATCAACCGGCGGACCGCACGCCGCCAGATCGCAACCGGAGCGGGCCGCGTGCGTCGATCGCTCCGGCCAATCCCGACATTGAGGATATCGACCGCACCCCTTTACACGTCCCTTGTTGCTCAAGGTGGTGATGAAAGCGCTCCGAACCGGGCAGCGACACGCCGGCCAGCGGCACAAGGCGATTTACGTGACCGAGCCCGATTCGGCGTCCGACAGCGGAGGAAACCGGCGTGCGAACACCCGTTCGACGACGCACCCTGTCCGGCACATGAAAACACACAGTGCATCTCGGGTCCTCAGCAGCCAATAACTGTCGTAAGCACTTGCTCCTGAGCCTGGAATCGTGGTACCGTCGAACGCGCGGCCACACGGAGCACATGACATGCGTCGCTCGTTGACCGTGTTGGCAGCCGCGACCGCTTTGACTTGGCCCCTACCGGTCGTGCCCGCGCACCGGATGAAGTCGGCGCCCGGGCGCGATGACTTCCCGTTCCGGGTCGGCACAACGTGCGACGGCGACGGCGACGGGAAGCGGGCTTATGTATGAGGAGATCGCGTTGCAGTTACGAATGAGAACGGGAGGGCATCATGGCGACCGATGAAGTGCCTCGGCCGAGCCCCGCGAACGTCGCGATGACGCTCCTGCTGTGGGCGGTGCTCACAGTTATCGGGGTCGCGGTCATCGTCTTCGGGTACGGTGCGATCTGCGCGAGCGCGATTTACAACGACCGCGCGCAACGCCACGGAAGCACCGAACGCGCCTACCCGGAGCCCGCAAACGAACCGCAAACGGCCGCGCAACCGTGAACCGTAAAAAGGGGTGATCCGGCCGCGCCCATCCCAACTGGAGCGGCGGAGTGCGTCACGCGATTGCGACCGCGAGATCCGGGCACTCGACCATGCCGACATCGAGCGCCTGTGCGAACGCTTCCACCTTCGGCGCGATCGCGGTCAGGAACGCGCTCAGCGCGGGCACGTCGAGCCCGTGGTCGCGCTGGGCCGCTTCCAGCACCGGCCCCATCAGTTCCGGGTGATCGGTCAGCACGTCAAGGCGCATCAAGCTGTCGGACAGCCACAGCAGGTCGGCACGGTCGCCCAGGGGGCCGGCGGGAAGCCGGTTCGCGTGGTGATGGTGCCGAATCGGCTCGGTCATGTCGGCAGACAGCCCCCACTGGCCGAGCAGTTCCGCCCCGATGTCGGCGTGGTCCGCCCCGAACACCGCTTTTTCGGCCGCGCTGTTGGCGACCTGCGAGTGGGCGCCGGACCGGCCCTGGAGGCCGGTCCACTTGGCGGGGAACGTGCGGCGCAGCAGTTCCGCCCCCACGTCCCGGAGCAGCGCGGCGGCCATGTCCTCGTCCGGCGCCGGCCGGTCACCGGCGATGGCCAGTTCCCGCGCGATGAGGGCGCCGCCGATGGAGGTCAACCAGTAATCGCGCGCGCCGGGGTCGCGGCCGCGCGGCCCGGGCGCCGACAGCGACAGGGCCAAGGCCCGCACGGCGCGGCGCCCGAGCACCTGAACCGCCCGTGTGACACTGGAGACGGGACGCGCCAAGCCGTACACGCACGAGTTCGCGGCGCGCAACAGGCCGGCACAAAGGGCCGGATCGGCGGACAGCAGCGCTGCCAGTTCGGCCGGGTCGCAGTCGGGCGCTTCGGCGAGTTGGTAGACGCGCATCGCCACCGCCGGAACCGGCGGGAGCCGGTCCGAGGTGAACAGCGTCACAAGCAGTGCGCGGCGCTTTTGGTCGGACATGGTATTAGCGGCCGTGCCGGGGCATGAGCTATGGGTGATTTGGTGCTCTACAGATTTAGATCGAACCGCCCGGCCAGTCAAACGAATAGACATTCCGGCTACCGACACGGATTGCGGCGCGAAAATTCGAGTTGAGACCCTAATGGCGGCTCGATTCTCATAATCGCCCCACTCCACCCAAAACCCCAAATCGTCGGCAGTTTTTGGTGCCGCTCCGGGAGCGAATTGCAACCCGGATCGCGAGCGCCGGAGCGCATCGATCCGCAACCACAGCAAAGACCGTTGGACCACGTTTTTTCGTTGCGACGCACCCGTGCGGCGCGAAACAATCGGTCGTACCGCTGAAGTGCGCCGATAACCTCGCTCCAGCGTGAGCCACCATCGGGGCAAGTTTCGCCACCCCCAACGGCCTTCCCCGACAGGACCACCATGACCACCTCCCGCGCGTGGGCGTTTGTCACGGGCACGGCCCTGGCGGCTCTCATTGTTGGTTGTGAAAAGCCGCCGCCACCACCGCCGCCCGACGGCGCGAGTGGCGTTCGCGGGGTGTGCCTGCTCCCGGCGGAACCGGCGGGGGCTGACGGAGAGGTTCCCGAGCGCCGCCGCTGGGCCGACGTTCAGGTCGTTGCGACCAGAACGAACATCAGCAGCCGCGCCCCGGAATGGGACCGCAAGGACCGCACCACCGCGGACGCTTCCGGCGCATACCAACTGGCCCTGAACCCGGGGCCGCATTCCATCTGGGTGCAGGACCCGGCGCGCCTCAAAGACATGGCGATCTCGCCGCTCTTTGCCCAGGTCGAGGGCGGCTCGTTCACCGAATTCGTCACCGACTACGACCAGATCCGAATGACGAACGTGCGGGCCAAATAACCGCCCCCCCTCGCTCCGAATCACACAACGAGGTAGCCATGTCACACGTCACGCGCCGCGACTTCACCACAGCCGCCGCGGCAGCCGCGACCGCGCTCAGTGCCGGTCGGGTTCGGGGCGCGAACGAGCGCATTCGCGTCGGGTTCATCGGGCTGGGCAACCGCGGCGACCAAGTGCTGTCCGCGTTCCTCGAACACAAGGACTGTGAGGTCGCCGCGGTGTGCGACATCTACCAGCCGTATCTCGATTTCGCGGCCCAGAAAATCGGCACCAACCCGCAGCAGTTCCGCGACTACCGAAAGCTGCTCGAAAAGAAGGACGTGGACGCGGTCGTCATCGTCACCCCCGACCACTGGCACGCGCTGATGTGCGTGGAGGCGTGCGCCGCCGGAAAGGACGTGTACGTTGAGAAGCCGCTGTCGCTGTACGTCAGCGAGGGGCGGGCGATGGTGAAGGCCGCCCGCGACCACAAGCGCGTGGTGCAGTGCGGCATCCAGCGGTTGTCCAGCCCGGTGTGCCGGGAGGCCGCCGAAGTGATCCTCTCGGGCGGCATCGGGAAGGTTACGGCCGTGCGGGCGTTCCACGTCCAGAACGAGTGGCCCAAGGGCATCGGGAGCCCGCCGGACGGGAACCCGCCGGACGGGTTCGACTGGGACCAGTGGGTGGGGCCGGCGCCGCTCAAGAAGTACAACAAGAACCGCGCGTTCTACCGGTTCCGCTGGTTCTACGACTACTCCGGCGGGCAGCTCACCAACTTCGGCGTTCACTACCTCGCGCAGATCCAGTCCGCCCTGGGTGCCGACGCACCGAAGGCGGTCGTGGCGCTCGGCGGGAAGTTCGCGGACTACGACAACCGCGAGGTGCCCGACACGCTGGAGGTGCTGTGGCACTACCCCGGCGACACGCTGGTCACGTTCTCCCAGTTCAACGCGACCGGCGCGCCGCCGGCGGCGCGGCCGTGTGAGATCGAGTTCCGCGGCACCAAGGGAACCATGTACTTCCGCACCAACGGGTACGAGATCGTGCCCGAGGTGGTCACCCCGAACGAGTTCGCGGCCCGCACCCCGCTCGACCGGAGCGTCGAAAAGGGCTGGCGCACCGGGGCCAAGCCGCAGATCGAGGCGAAGAAGGTGGACGGCGCGGTCCGCGACGCCGACCACGCCCGCAACTTCCTGGACTGCGTGACGAGCCGCAAGGCGCCGAACTGTGACGTGGAACGCGGGCACCGCTGCACCACCGCGGCGCTGATCGCGAACATCGCCCACCGCACGAAGAGCTACCTGGAGTGGGACGCGACGGCGGAACGGTTCACGAACAACGAGGCCGCGAACAAGATGCTGCACCACGAGTACCGTGCGCCGTACAAGCTCGGCTGACGGCGAACCGGGCGGCTCCCGTTGTCCCGCGCCGTCGCGGCGCGAGGCGGCGGGCCGAATGATCCCGAATCCGGTCGTCCCCCGTTGGGGCGCGTGCCTTGGTGCGCGCTGCGGAGCGCGGGCATCTTACCCGCCCGGGTTACGCGACGCGATCACGACACGCGCGTGTACCGTACTCGTGCGCGTCGCAAGGCGGCCGGGACGGCCGCGCTCCACAGAGCAAGTCAGTTTCCTGCTACACACTTGAAACGACTGGATTTTGTGTGAGTCACCGGCGAACGGGAGGCATCAGCCGCCGGCGGGTATCACGCACCGGACGGCGCGCTCACATGCGTCTCGCAGCGCACAGGAACCCGGCGTCACATCTGGACGAGCCGGCGGACGGCTTTCATCAGGTCTTCGGGGTGGAACGGCTTCTGAAGGAACTCGGTGCGCGCGCCGAGGTCGGCCGTCATGATTCGGCTGTCGGTGAACCCGCTCACCAGCAGGACGGGGAGCCCCGGGGCGAACAGCCGGAGCGTTTTGAGCACTTGGTCGCCAGTCATCCCGGGCATTACCACGTCGATCACGGCGACCTTGATCGCCTCGCGGTTGCGGTGGAACAGTTCGATCCCCGACGCCCCGTCCGCGGCCAGCGCCGGGGCGAACCCGAGTTCCTCCAGGATCGAAGCCGTCACCTCGCGGACGAACAGTTCGTCGTCGATCACCAGCGCGAGGTTCGCGGCGACCGCACCGGCCGGCGGCGGGGGCGGCGCCGCGACCTGCTCCGCCGGCGCGGGCCAGTACACGGTCACGGTGGTGCCCGCGCCCGGCGCGGTCTCGACCCGGATGCCGCCCCGGTGCGCGCGAACGGTCCCCAGCACCGCCGCGAGGCCCAGCCCGCGCCCGGTGAACTTGGTCGAGTAGAACGGGTCGAACATCTTGGCCCGCACCTCGGGCGACATCCCGCGCCCGGTGTCTTGGACAGTCAGGCACACGTACCGCCCCGGGTCCGGCGCGAGATGGAACAGGCCGTTCGGCACGCCGGCGGGCACCTCCTCGGCCGACGTGCGCACGACCACTTCGCCCGCGCCGGGGCCGAGCGACTCGACCGCGTTGGTGACGAGGTTCATCAGCACCTGGCGCACCTGGGTCGCGTCGGCGGGCGCGAGCGGCAGCGCGTCGTCCAGTTCGTACCGGATCGGGGCAGACCCCGCCGGCCCGGCCAGCAGCGGGGCGGCTTCGCGCACCAGCGGCGTCAGGTCGATCCGCGCGGCCCCGCCCTGGTTGCGGCCCGAGTACGCCAGCATCTGCCGGCACACCTCGGCGGCCCGGCGGCACGACTGCTCGATCTGGTCCAGGTACGCGACGGTCGAGGAGTTCGGCGGCAGCCCGCGCCGGGCCAGGGCCGCGCTCCCGAGTACGACCGTGAGGATATTGTTGAAGTCGTGGGCCACACCTCCGGCGAGCACCCCCAGGCTCTCCCACTTGGCCGCGTCGCGGAACTGCCGGTTGAGGGCCTCGCGCTGCTCGTCGGACCGCTTCCGCTCGGTGATGTCGCTGGTCACCGCGACGATCCGCTCCGGCCGTCCGGAATCGTCGCGGAGCACCGTTCCGTGGGTGGCGAACCACCGCGGGCCGCCGTCCGCGGCCGGGACACGGCCGCGGAACTCGTACCGCAGCGCGGCACCGGTGTCGATCGCGTGCTGCCGACCGGCCAGCACCGTCGGCACGTCGTCCGGGTGAATCGCCCGGAGCGCGAACTGCGGGTCCGAATAGTCCGGGCCGCGCGGCAGCCCGTAAAAGTCGGCCACTTCGACGGTCGTTTCCCACCGGTTCGTGAGCAGGTCGAGGTCCCAGGCCAGCATCCGCGCGCCGTCCAGCGCGGCGCGGAGCCGGGCCTGGCTGCGCGCGAGGGCCGTTGCCGTGGTGCGGTACGGGGTCACGTCGAGCGCGAGCGAAAGGGACGAGACCATCCGCCCGTCGCCGTCGTAGAAGATCGAGCTGTGCCACTCGCACCAAACGACCTCGCCCGCCTTGGTGTAGTTCGGGGTGACGGTGACGCTCCGCGGTTGCATCCCGGCCGCCGCGTCGCCCACCATTTGCTCGACCGCGGAGGTGACGCTTTCGTGGACGAACCGCCAGTCGAACGGGCGCTTGCCCAGCACCTCTGCGGCCGACCACCCGAACACACGTTCGGCCTGCGCGTTCCAACCGCACACGCGGCTCTCGTGGTCCCACTCGATGACGATCAGGGGGGTGTTTTCGACGTGCGCGGCGAGGCGCTGGCGGGCGAGGGCGAGTTGGCGCTCGGCCTCGGCGGACGAATCGTGGGGCGGATCGGGCGACCGGGACATCATTCGCTCGGGGCGGTGGGGCGGGGCGTGGGCACCTGCCGCAGAGTAGCGTTTCGCGTGCCAAATCGCCCCGAACTGTCACCACATCCCGCCCCGCCCGGGGACGGCTGCGACGGGCTCCAGTCGTGGCGCTGGCGGAACATTCGCAGCGGCAGCGGGCTCCAGAATAACGCTCTTACGCAGCTTGTACAACAATTTGCTGCCGGGTCGTCGGACTTTAATCACTTCCGGCGGGCGAGTGACCGGCCCGGGCGCACCGCGAGTGTATTACGGGAAAGCGGTCGCATTTATTCACCGCGAGGTCGCGAAATCCGGACGATATCGTATTTTTGCTGTCACGCGAACCGCCTCGTTTAAGGTCGGTCCCACAAGAAACGAACACAATCAACCAGGCTTCGTATCAGTTCGGAACCGAGCGCGTAGCGACCCGGCCGGACTTGACGCGACTTTCATATCTGATGACGGCCCGGGTGATGTCGCGAATGAGGGGTGGGGCGATTGTGCCGCAGGCGTCTGGGCCTTGAGCGTTGCGTTACGACGTGCCCGCCAATCGCTGCGTGGCTTCGGCGCAGCGGTCGAGCAGTGTCTGTTTGCGCTTGGGGTTGGCGAATCGACCGAGGGTCTCGGCCCAGTCGCGGGTCTGCTCGATCAGCGCGACCAGTGCCGCAACGGCTTCGGGCTTCCGCACCGCACTTCCGACCGCAACCGGCGACGTGTGCGCGAACCCGGCAGTTCCCGTCACGCGAGCCGCGACCCAACCCGGTTCGTTAACGGCCGCGGTCGCAGAACCCTCCCCCGCAGCGGCCACGGTGCCGTTTACGATCAGTTCGACGCGGGGCTCACTCGCCTGTGCCCGGGCCGTTGCGGTCGCGCGCGGGCCGTCGAGGACGAGATCGAGCAGCGGCCCGGCGGTAACGAACGTGCGCCCGCGCCGAACCGCCGCCACCCAGGAAGACACATTCCCCCCGGCCCGCGCGCCCGCGGTCGGGTCGGGCGGCCCGGCAGGAACCGCCTCGGCGCCCGAAGAAGCCCGGCCCCCTTCGCCCAATCGCACGTACGTCCGCGTCACCCCGAGCCGAACCGCGTTCGAGTCTTTCGCGCTCGCGCCCACGAGCGGCACGCGCACGCCAGCGTCCCACAGCCGATATACCCACGGCAGGAGCGGCGAGCGCCCGGGCTTCTGAACCACCTCGATCGCGTCCACCTTCCCGAGCACCGCCGCGACCAGCGCCTCCCCCCCGCTGATGCCGCCCGCGGGCTCGAACGCGTCCGCCCACACCACCAGCCCGCCCTTGCGGTGGCACTGGTCCGCCCAGTCGCACACGCCCCAGTCGTCGGGTTCCTCGCCGCCGAAGGTCAGCGGCAGCACCGGGCGGTGCGAGTTCAGCAGTGCTACCTTCCCCAGCACCGGGTGGGCGTTGAACGTGTTCACGTACACCGCAGAGCCGCCCCCGTCCAGCGCCGGGGCTTGCCCGCTGAACGCGGTCAGGTTCGGCACGGTGGCATAGGTGTTCGCGTCGAGCGCCAGCAGCGGGAACGGGACCGCGAGGAGGTTCGCAACGTCGAGGTCTTCGACCCGGGCTTCGAGCAGCGCGGCGTGCGGCGGCAGGAAGTGGCACCGGGTGTCAACGGCCGCCCACCCGTCGGCGCGCGTGTCCGCCCAGCGCGACAGCGCGAACCGCAACGAGATCTGCCCCGCCCCGAGCGTGACCGTTTCGTCGAGCGGCACCCACTCCGGCCCTTTCGCGGCCTGGACCCGGAGCGGAACGCCCGCCGGGAGCGGCAGCTCGCAGGCGCCGTCGGTGTAGAACCACCGCTCGCGGCCGACGCGCAACTGGCCGCCGACCGCCTCGTTGCGCCCGCCCGGGAACTCGGGCGAGAACCCGAGCGGGGCGTACTGAGCCCCGTCCGGCCCGGACACGCGGACCCGTACCGGAAGGGGGCGCGTCGTCGCCGCGTCGGTGACGCGCAGGTGAACCGTGAGCATTGTGCGATTCCGGGTCAGTCGTACTTCGCCCAGGCCTCGTCGAGAATGGTCCGGAACGCCTGAACGGCGTATGGGAACAGGTCCGGGCCGGTGATGCCGCCGGTCGGGCCGCCGCCGCGCAGGTGGGGCTCCATCACCGCGAACCCCTTGTACCCCCGCGCGGCCGCGTCGCGAACGCTGTGCGCGACCTGCCCGTCGCCGGTGCCCGGGATCACCCCGTAGTCGTGCCCGGCCCCGTGCCCGCCCATCTTCCAGTCCTTGATGTGGAAGTGCGCCGTCCACGCCTTCGTCTTCTCCCACCCCTCCACGGGATCGAAGTTGCCGTAAGCGTAGTTGGCCGCGTCGTAGGCGCCCCGCAGCGCCGGGCTGTTGACGGTCGAGAGGATGTCCGCAACGCGGTCCGGGGAGTCGCCGAAAATGCGGTGCTCGTTCTCGTGGTACAGCACCACCCCGCTCTTGGCGGCCAGTTCGGCCTTAACGCCCATGCGGCGGATCACCTCGTCCCGGTGGGCCGGCCAGTTGGCCGGATTGAACGCGGGGTCGTTGCCCGGCGGGTAGTAGCTGAACACCCGGATGCCGCGTGTGCCGAACACGTGACACAACTCGATGGCGCGTTTGAGTTTGTCGAGGTGCGGCTCGAAGGGGGCGTCGATCGCCACCTTGCCAACCGGCGAGCCGATCGCGGACAGGCCCATGCCCTCGCCGTCGAGGAGCGCCTTGAACCCCTTGATCTGGTCGTCGGTGAGCGCCAGGACATTAGTCTTATAGATGGACCGGAACTCGATGAACCGGATGCGGCACGCCTTCAGCACCGCAACCTGCTCGCGCGGGTCGTGCGAGATCTCGTCGGCAAACGCGGACAGGGTGAACATGACGTTTGTACCGAAAGGGTGCGTATGTGCGGTGCCGGTAATGTATGGAGAACGGTTCGCCGGAGTACCGCGAGCGGCGCGCCCGGCTCCCCATCACAAGGCCGACACGCCGCGTGAACCGCACGGTCAACCCGGCAAGCGCATTCGCCCACCGGCGAACCGGCGGGTCGCGTCCGTTTTTGTGGCCCCGACCTTCCGGCCTGGGCCGCGAGGACAGACGCCAGCAACGGAACCGCGAATGCGATCGGCGCCCCAGGTCGCACGGCGCTGTAACGGGGGTTACAGCGCCGCGAATCGCGTTTGGTGGGCGCGGACGGGACGCTCGCTACCGCCCGACGGGCAATTCGCTGCCGGTTCGCTGGGGCATCGCTACCACCGAATCCGGCCCCGTTCCTGCTGGCCGCCCCCTCCCGAATCGACCGAAATCGCCCTGGGAACGAGCGGCAATTACGATGCAAGAGCCTACCATCGCGAAACTTACGAACGAAATAGCCCGGCACCTTGTTTAAGCCCAACAGACCAGAACCGGATGTTAACAGCCCCGCGGGACAGAATTGGAACTTCCAGAAGTGCCACAAAGGGAATTAGCGGTGGGGAAATACCGGAAACGCGGGCGGCCCGGCTGCCGGCGAGCCCACGTCACTCGCGCAGACCAAAGCGTTCGGGGGCGCGAGCGGTCAGCCGCTCGCGCCCCCGAACGCACCACTGCGGGCGTTGTTTACGGGCCGCCCGTTACTTACGGCAGGGTCGGCGGAATCGTGGGCGGTTGCGGGACGGTCGCCCCGCCGGTCGCGGGCGGGGTCGGCAGCGCCGGCGGGTTCCAAACCGGCTCGCTCGCCTTCTTCGTTTCAGGCGGCAGGACCACCCGAGCGTCCGAGCGGGGCTGGTCCCCCGGGGTGCCCGGGGCCGCCGATGCGCCCGTCGCGCTGCGGTACAGAGGGGGCGGTTCGGGAACCAGCGCCCGGCCCTCGGAGCGGAAGTACTCGTCCGGGTTGCTCGCGGCCCCGGTGCCGGCCGGCGGGCTGAACCCGCCGCCGACCGGGCGACTGCCCGCGGGCAGCGGCGGGAGCGGGGCCCGGCCGTTCGGCTGGAAGTCGGCACCGGAGCCGGCCCCGAAGGTCGGGAGCGGGCGCGGCTGGCTCACCGGCAGCGCTCCGATCGGGCCGGCCCCCGGCTGCGCCCGGCCGCCGGGCGGGGTGTCCGATCCCGGCGGCCGGGCCGGGGCCGGGTCGTCGGTCTTCGGCAGGTCCATCGGCAGCGGGTCCCGCTTCTCGGCGAACGGCGGCAACTGGAGCAGCGATGCGGTGCCGCCCGCCTGGGACACCGGGTGCCCGCCGACCGCCGTCCCGCCCGGCGCGACCGGCTGCTCGCGCAGTTTCAGGGCCGCTTCGGTGCGCTCGCGGATGTGGTCCGCGGCCCGCTTCGACACCCACGGCGGCAGTACCCCCTCGCTGACCGACACGCGGTTGTACTGCTGGATAGTGCCCTTGGCGTACTCGAACTGGGCCAGCGCGATGTTGTAGTTCGCGATCGCCTGCGTTTCGGCCGCGACGGCCGCCGCGAGCTGCTGCTGCACGGTCAGGTCGTTGAGGAACTCGGTCGGGTCCGGCCCGCCGATCTCCAGGGCCGCGCGGACCCGGGCGACGTACTTCTGGAGCGACTCCCGCTCGGCCCGGCGCGGCCCGATCACGGTGTACAGCTCGTTCACCCGCCGGTACTGGAGGGTCAGGAACTCGATCGCCCGCAGCTCCTCGTTGCGGAGCTGGAAGTAGCTCTTCTCCATGTTCAACTGGGCCTGCCGGACCAGGGCGTTGGCGTCGCGGAACCCGATCGGCATGTCGAGCCGCACGCCCAGGGTCCAGCTGTTGAACCGGTTGTCGATGAAGTTGCCGAACGCGTTCCCGGGGCTGGCGCCGGTGGGGCCGAAGTCCTCGGCGCGGCCGTCCAGGCGGGTGCCCAGGCCGGCCATGTCGTACTGGGCGAACCCGCGCAGGTCGGGCCGCCGGAGCTGCTTCTGGAGCAGCAGGTCGAGCTGCCGGAACTTCACGTCCTGGCGGGCGATCAGCAGCTCCGGCCGGTACGCGATGGCGTCGTTGGCGGCCTCGTGGAAGTCCGGCTGGTACGGGGCCAGGTTGGGCTCGTCGATGGGCACCAGCCGCGCCCCGTCGTCGCTCCGCAGCCCGATCAGCCCCCGGAGCTGCCGCTCGCTCTCGAGCACCTGCCCGCGGGCCTGGTACACGTTCGCGCGGAACCGCTCGAACTGGGCCTGGACCTGGTCCTGCCGCTGCGGCTTCAGCGCCCCGGCGACCACCCGCAGCTTGGTGTAGCGGTAGGCCTCGAACGCCTGCCGCAGGCCCTCCTCTTGGGCGTACAGGTTGTAGTAGCTGGCGTAGAGGTTCCAGTACGCCGCCTCCACGTTCAGCAGCATGGTGTTCACCAGCTGGTCGAACGTGGCCCGCTGCTGGTCCATCCGGATGCGGGTGATGAGGATGCCCTCGGTCCCCTGCCCGGTGGACTGCAGCCCGGTGATCAGCAGGCTGCCCGGGTGGGTCGGGCTGAGCTGGTTCACCTCGACCCCGAACAGCCGCAGCAGCGGCTGCTCGACGGTGAGCTGCACCCGCGGGGTGTAGTTGGGGTTCACCAGTTGCGTCTGGGTCGTGGCCTGCTGCGAGAACTTGGAGTAGTCGGTGCTGAACGTGATGCCGGCGACGCCGCCGGTGGGCAGCGGCTTGGCGAGCGTGCTGCTGAAGCTCGCCGCGTCACGGGACTGCTGGAACGACAGGAACTGGGCCGCCACCGGCTGGTCGATCTTCTGCCACTGCATCGAGGTGATCCAGCGGGCGTCGAACTTGCTCAGCGAGCGCTCGATCTCCGCGGCCGCGACGGCGGGGTCGATGGCGAACGAGCGGATCGCGTCGGACCCGCCCACGGCGCGACCGGAGAACTGCTGGAGGGCGTCGTTCTTGAACCCGGGGTTGTTGGGCGACTGGCTGCCCACGTTCCCCTGTTCCATTGCCAGCGCGATGCACTCGGACAGCTTCATCATGCGCGGCGGGCGCACGAAGTCGGTCACGGTGTTAACCGGCCCGCCGAGCTTGTCCACCTGCCCCGGCGCGACCGTGCCGTGCGGGTTCGCCTCCAGCGACTTTGGCAAGGCGAGCTGGGCCGCGTCCTTGTAGTCGCCCGGCTCCATAAAGAGCTGCTGCTTGCAGCCACCGGCGGCGGAGATCGTTAGCACCCCGGCGAGCGCTCGCTTGAACCAACGGCTCCGGCTCATGTGTTTTCCCCGCTCCCACCCTGATCCGCCACAGCCCACTCCGGGTCCTCCGCCCGCGGTGCGGGTGGCCCCAAGTCGATCCGGAGGTGCCTTCAAACGAACCAATCGACGGGTCGGGCGGAAGTATTTAGCTAGTTTGTCGGTCGAATCGGAGATTTCTTTTTTTTCGCTTAAGTTCCGGGTAAGTGCCGCGAGGTGGGAAAGGCTCGCGGTTCCGGCAGCCCCGGTGCTCTCGTGCGGCAGGCGAGATTGGGGAACGGCGCGCTTGAGGCGCCACACCGTTCGCGATAGGCTGAGGGGAGTTGCCAGCGACTCCCGCACCGAAGAGGTCATTATGGACCAGCCCGCCACCCCAGAACAAAAGCAGGCCCGAATGACCGAGTTCCTGCGGTTGCTGCCGCTCACGCTGGAACTGGCGGGGTTACCCAAGGCCGACCCGGCCCGACCCTTCACGGGGGACCAGATCGAGGGTCGGGTGATGAGCCTCCGGACCGCGTACAAAGCCGCACGCGCGCTGATCCGGGAAGTGGGAGACGGGATTTAGAAATGCGGAGCGCGGCATTCAGAGTGCGGAGTAAAGGTAGGCGGCCATCGTTGTCGGCCTGTGCCTTTTGTTCTTCATCCCACGCTCCGAACGCCGCGTTCTACATTTCACCGCGTCAGTCGTCCAACGCCGTATCTTCCTGAACCGGCGCACCGGCGACGCGACCGGCGATTGCGGTCGCGGTCGCGAACGAGCGACAGAACGCCATCGTGAGTAGCACCTGGTTAACGCCGCGGCCGGCCTGAAGCTCCCCGATCGCCCCACTCACCACAGCGCGGGGCGCCTGCCCGGGTTCGCAAACCACTTCCACATCGGTCCAGCTCATTCCCCGCTTCCAGGTGGTGCCGAGCGCACGGAACACCGCCTCCTTCGCCGCCCACAGCGCCGCGAACTGCTCGGTGGTCTGCCGGCGCGAGTGACAGAACCGCACCTCGCGGTCCGTATACACTTGCCGCAGGAACGCGTCCGCGTGCTCGTCGAGCAGTTGCCGCACCCGGGCGCATTCCAGCACCTGCGTGCCGAGTCCGAGTATTTCCATCCCCCCCCCCCAGGCTGAGCTTCGCACCGTTCGCGTGAGTCGGTAAAATCCGCGGGACGAGTCCCGCCCCGTCCGGGTCCCAATTGGGACCCGGACGGGGTAGGTCTCTTTGTACTCACCGAAGGATTCGCCATGTCCGACGACGCCGACCTGCTCGCCGATTTGACCCCCGACCAGCGGGCGGCGGTGATGCACGGCGAGGGGCCGCTGTTGATCCTGGCGGGGGCCGGCAGCGGCAAGACCCGCGTCATCACCCGCCGGGTCGCGTACCTGCTGCGGGCGGGGGTGCGCGCCCACAACATCCTGGCGATCACGTTCACGAACAAAGCCGCCGGTGAGATGAAGAACCGTGTGGAGAAGCTCGCGCCCGGCAACCGGGTGTGGGTGAGCACGTTCCACAGCCTCGGCGCCCGGCTCCTGCGCCAGTACGCCGAGCGGCTCGGGTTCGACCGCAACTTCACCATCTACGACACCGACGACCGCAACAAGCTCGTCAAGGACGCGCTGGAGGCGGCCGGCATCGACAACGTGAAGTTCACCCCGGAGCGCATCGCCGGCGCCATCAGTAAGGCAAAGAACCAGCTCGTCACCCCGCCGCAGTACGAGCGCACCGCCACCGACTTCTTCCAAAAGACCGTGGCCGCCGTGTACCCGCGGTACGAGAAGCGGCTCCGCAGCGCCAACGCGATGGACTTCGACGACCTGTTGTACCTGCCCGCGATGGCGCTCAAGCAGAACGAGGAGCTGCGCGCCGAACTGGACTCGCGGTTCCGGTACATCATGATCGACGAGTACCAGGACACGAACTCCGCGCAGTACCAGATCGTCAAGCAGCTGAGCATTAACAACCCGAACGTCTGCGTGGTGGGGGACCCCGACCAGAGCATTTACAAGTGGCGCGGCTCGGACATCAAAATCATCCTCGACTTCGAGCGCGACTTCCCGAACGCGCGCACCATCACGCTCGCGCAGAACTACCGCAGCACGAAATCCATCATCCGCGCCGCCAGCGTGCTGATCGACCACAACAAGCAGCGCAAGAAAAAGGACCTGGTCACCGACAACCCGCAGGGCGAGCCGGTCAACGTCATCACGTTCGACAACGGCCTGGACGAGGCCGAGGGCGTCGTGGTGCGGATCAAGGAGGCCGTAAAGGCCGGCACGTTCAAGTACCGCGACCACGCCATCTTCATGCGCATCAACGCGCTCACGCGGTCGCTCGAGTCCGCGTTCGTGAAGCACGGCGTCCCGTTCCAGATCGTGAAGGGGCTGGCGTTCTTCGAGCGCAAGGAGAACCGCGACGTGCTCGCGTACCTGCGGCTGCTGACCAACCCGCACGACGGCGTGAGCTTCCTGCGCGTGGTGAACGCGCCGGCCCGGGGCATCGGTAAGGTGTCGCTCGACAAGCTGCAATCGTTCGCCGCGAGCCAAGAGATCGGGCTCCTCGCCGCCGCCGGCCAGATCGCCAAGATCACCGAGATCAAGGGCAAAGCGGCGACGGGGCTGCGGGACTTCCACCGGCTCATGACCGACCTGCGGTCCAAGATGGTCCAGCCCCCGCACGAGCTGGTGCGGCTGGTGCTGGACAAGTCGGGCTACGAGGCGATGCTCCGCGACTCGACCGACGAGGAGGACGCGGACCGGCTCGCGAACGTGTCCGAACTCGTCACCGCCGCGAAGCAGTTCTGGGACGAGGACAACTCGCGCACGATCACCGACTTCCTGGAGCAGATCACGCTGGCGTCCGACACCGACGGCTGGGACGAGCAGGCCGATCACGTGTCCGTGATGACGCTGCACGCGTCAAAGGGGCTGGAGTTCCCGGCGGTGTACATCCTCGCGGTGGAACAGGGGCTCCTGCCGCACGAGCGCAGTCTGGCGAACGACGAGGAGATCGAGGAGGAGCGGCGGCTGTGCTTCGTGGGCATGACCCGCGCCATGAAGGAGCTGTACCTGTGCCACGCGCGGATGCGCGAGTTCCGGGGCCAGCTCAACTACTGCATCGTGAGCCAGTTCATCCAGGAGCTGCCGCGCGACGTGCGGTTCATCGACCCGTCGATGGCGCGGAACGTGGCCCGCACCGCGGCGGACGAATGGCGCGTCAAATCGAGCGCCGCGGCCAAGGACTGGGCGGACACCGGGCTGCGGCCCCTCATCCCGCCCGCCTCCCGAAAACCGAACCCGGGGCTGAAGCCGACCATCCCCGACGCGCCCGACACGGGTTTGGCCGTCGGGGTACTGGTTCAACATGAGGAGTTCGGAATCGGCAACGTGGCGGAAGTGTCCGGGTTCGGTGCCCTGCGCAAGGTGCGTGTGCGGTTCGCCGCCCACGGGGTGAAGTTGTTCGTCGGCGACAAGATCAAACTGAAGGTGATTGTCCGCAAAAAGGCGGAGGAATGAGACGACCGCTAGCCCTGCCTGCTGACGCGGGGCTAGCGGCGCCCGCCGCCCCTTCGCTGCGCGTGGCCGTTGGGACATCTCGCGTCCGCTCGCATGTAAGCCCGTTACCATCGGGCCGGTAGTCCCTACACTTCCCTCGACCGCCCACATCAACCGCGGTCGCGAAGGAGCCGGCCAGAGTGGCCGGCGAACGTCCCGTTCTTTCACGCGGAGAAACCGACCCATGCCGAAGAGCCTCGTCGCCGTCGCGCTGCTCGCAGCCCTCAGCGTCACCGCGGCCGCCGCGGACACCAAGTACGCCCTCACCGGCGAGAACACGAAGGTCACGTTCGTCGGCAAGAAGCCGGACGGCAAGCACACCGGCGGTTTCGGCAAGGTGTCGGGCACCGCAACGGTTACCGACGGCGACCCGAGCAAGCTGGCCGTGACCGTGGACATCGAAACGGAGTCGCTCTACTCCGACGACGCGAAGCTCACCGGGCACCTCCGGAACGCCGACTTTTTCGACGTAAAGAACCAGCCGAAGGCCACGTTCAAATCGACCAAGGTGGAGAAGGCCGCGGCCGGCTACACCGTGACCGGCGACCTCACCCTGCTCGGTAAGACGAAGCCGGTGAGCTTCCCGGCCACTATCACCGAGAAGGACGGCAAGTTGGAGGTGAGCGCGGAGTTCGCCATCGACCGCACCCAGTGGGGCATGAACTACGGCAAGGGCAAGATCGACGACAAGGTCGACCTGGGCATCAAGGTCGAAGCCAAGAAGTGACCCGGTCGCCGCCGGGCGCCGTTTTGTGAAACGGCACCCGGCGCAACGCGCGATCGGTCCGTGCGCCTCGAGCGCAACCTTACAGTAAGCACACAGTCTCCCAACAACTCGACGCCGCACCACACGAAATAGCAGGTAACACCCCCGCGCGCCACCAACGGTGGCAGCACTCGGGCGCCGCGCGCCCGGGCACCTAAACCTCAACGCGACCTATGCCCCCGCCCCCACCGATCAAAGACGTTCTCGACGCGATATCACTCTGCGTGCTGCCGGGCGCCGGTGCGGCGGCAGTCGTGACGTGCGCGTTCCTGGTTGTGGGACGGTGGCGGGCAGCCGCGCTCGGCTCGGCGGTCGCAGTTGTGTTCGCCTTTATGGGCGGGAACTTCACGCTCGCGAATCTCAACACCGAGCAGCCGGCGCCGACCTGGGAGAACACGTCGCGCCTTTTGCCCTGGCAGCCGGGTGCGGAGGCGCCGGGCTACCAGTGGCTCGCACGGGCCGCACTTGTGCTCGTCGTGACCGGGCTGCTCACGCGCTGGCTCGGGCTGGCGTTGGCACGTGTGCTACCGGAGCGGGTGTGGTGGCTCGCGAACGTGGCGGTGTGGTGGCCCCGGCTGTGGGCGATCGGCATCGTCAGCGGGTGGCTCGTACTCGGCAACGCCGCAGCCGACCCACAATGGGCCGGGTTACGGTGGCAACTCGCCGGCGCCGCGGCGCTCGTGTGGCTGGTCCTCGACGGAGTCTCCCGCGGCGGCGCGAGCGGCGAACTCTCCGCCCAACTCGCGGCGGTGTTCTTCGCGGGCTCGGCGGTACTGCTGTATTCGCACAATGCGAAGTTCATGGAACTGGCGGTAGTGCTCGGGTCCGCGATGTTCGGAATCGCGGTCGCAGTGCTCACGAGACAACACCTCGACGACGCGCCGAAGGCGCTGGCGAGCGGCGCGGTCCCCGCGGCGGCGCTCTTCCTGCCCGGGCTGCTGCTCGGTACGCGACCGTCGCACGCGGAGAACAAGGTGCCCGACCTGTCGTTCTGGCTCATCGCGCTCGCGCCGCTGGTGCTCGCGCCGTTCCTGATCCCGCGGGTGAGCCGCCAGAACCGGTGGGTGCTGATCGTTCTGCGAACGCTCCTGATCCTGACACCGCTCGTGATCGCGGTCGTACTCGCCGGGCAGCACGAAAAGTTCCCATACGAGGAAGAGCCGGAGTGGTAACCGGCCCTCCCCCTTCCGGAACTGGGCTCACGCAACGTCCTTCGTGAACGGCTTCGGCTTCTCCACGATCTGAATCGGGCGCCCGGTCGGGGTCTCGTTCTTCTTCGTGTGATCGATGCCGAGCAGTTCGCACACCGTCGCCAGGAAGTCCTGCGCCGTGGTCGGCCGGTCCTCGACGCTGGCCCCTTCCTTGTCCGTCTTACCGAGCACCTGACCGCCCTTAAGCCCGCCGCCGAACATCGCCAGACTCCACGCCCGCGGGAAGTGGTCGCGGCCCGGCTTCGCGCCGCGGGTGTTGATGTTCGGGGTGCGGCCGAACTCGCCCATCCACACGATCAGCGTGCTGTCCAGCAGTCCTTTCTCCTTCAGGTCGGTCACCAGCGCGGACAGCGCCGAATCGACCTGCCCGGACAGCGACTTCACGCGCTCGAAGTTGTCCTGGTGGGTGTCCCAGCCGCCCAGCGACACCTCCACGAACGGCACGCCCACTTCGATCAGCCGCCGAGCCATCACAACGCCGTCCGCGAACCGGCCCGAGCCGTACTTCCCCTTGGTCCCGTCGCCCGCGATGTCGAACGCCTTCGCCTCTTTCGACTGCATCAGGCGCACGGCGCGTTCGTAAGTGGTTTTGTGGTCGGTGATGGAGTCGGCGCTCTGCTCGCGATGGAAGGCCTTCTCCATCTGCTCCAGCAGTCCGGTGCGGTTGCCGAGTTGGGCCGCGGACACGGCCGACTTGAGGTCCTCCACGCCGCGGGCGGGATCGGTGACCAAAAGCGGCTGGTGCTTCGGCCCGAGGAACCCGGAGCCGTAGCTGCGCCCGCCGATCGCGACGTAGTTCGGCACCGTGTTGTCGGCCTTGCCCATTTCCTGCGAGACGATGGACCCGAGCGACGGGTACACGACCCCACCCTGCCCCTCGCGGAAGCCGGTGTGCATGTAGTACTTGGCCCGGGGGTGCGCCCCCTCTGGCGTCGTCATCCCGCGCACGACCAGACCGTGGTTCATCACCTGCGCCACCTTCGGCAGATGCTCGCTGATCTCCACGCCCGGGGCGGCCGTCTTGATCGGTTTGAACTCGCCGGCGCCCTTGCTGTCGGGCTTCAGGTCCCAGGTGTCCTTGTGGCTCGGGCCGCCGTCCATCCACAGCAGGATGCACGACTTCGCCTTGCCCTTGCCGCCGGTCGGGGCCGCCCTGGCGAGCAGCGGGAGCCAACCGGACAGCGCGGGGGCGAACACGCCCGACGCGGCCAGTTTCATCACGTCGCGCCGGCTCTTCTCTTGCAGTTTGGTCGAGAACATGGTCGCTCCGGGATAAAGATTGCGTTCGATGCGCCGGCCCCGCGAGTTACTCGCGCTCAGCGCACCAGCGTGAATTCGCTACTGTTGAGCACGGCCCAGAGGATGTCGCCGTAGGCGGTCGGGGTGCCGATACGGGTTACGTAGACGTTCAAGTTCTTCACCTCGTCCGAGGTCGGGCGGCGCGACAGGCACGCGAGGTAGATCCGCTCGAACGCCTCCTCGGGCCGCCCTACCTGTCCGATGACAGCACGAGCCGCGGCCGGGTTGTTCGTGATCGGGGCGTTCATCAGTTTGAGCGCCTGCGGGATGCCGGCCTCGTAGTCGAGCGCGCTGGTCGAGTCCGCCCCGGCGAGGAAGAAGTTCACGAACTGATCGCGGGCGCCGAGTCGCACACCCTTTTGCGCGCCTTGCCCTTTCGCGCCCTTCTTGTCCATCACGGCCGCGTTGTTCCCCGTCACTTGGGCCAGCGAGTCGTAAAGCTGTTCGGGCGACATCACCTTGACCGCGGGGTGGCTGTACAGTGTGTGGTCGGCCTTATTCTCCGCGGTGGGTTTGCTCGTGCGCTGGTACGTCTCGCTCAGACAGATCGCCTTGATGAGGTACTTCAGGTCGAACTCGGCGGCGGTCGAAACGTGGTGGGCGAGTGCGTTGAGCAGGTCCGGGTGTGTCGCCTCGTTTTCCGGGAGCATGTCGTCCACCGGGTTCACAAACCCGCGGCCGAACAGGTGCGCCCAGGTGCGGTTCACCAGCGCCTTCGCGAAGAACGGGTTGGTCGAACTCGTCATCCACTTCGCCAGTGCGGGCCGGTACGGGTCCGCGGCGCCCAGCGCCGGTTGCTCGCCGCCGAGGTACCGTGCCGGTACCGTCTTCGCCGACTCCGGGAAGAAGTCCTTCTGCCGGGTCGTCACCCGCCCCTCCTGAACGCCGATCTGGGTGTTGTCGCCGCCCTTATTTGCGTTCTTCGGGTTGTCCGCCTTCACCTTGCTGTAGAACGCCGCCATCCCCCAGTACTCCGTCTGCTTCCAGGAGGTGAACGGGTGGTTGTGGCACTGCGCGCACTGGAGCTGGATGCCCAGGAAGTGCTGCGACGTGGTGTCGGTGAGCTTGTCCACCGACCGGTTCGCGAGGAAGTACGTGGTCGCCGGGTTGTCGGCGACGGTGCCGGTCGCGGTCACCAGCGCGGTGACGAGTTTGTCCCAGCCCGGGTTCGCGTTGAACTGCTCCTCCAGCCACTTGTAGAGCGGGTCCTTCAGTACGAACCGGTTGGCGCTGTCGCGGGGGAACAGTTTGGCGGCCCAGATGTCGGCCATCCGGCGGCCGAAGTGCGGGTCGGCGAGCAGTTCGTCGATCAGCCGGGCGCGTTTATCGGGGCTCGTGTCGTCGAGGAACGCCTTCGCGCGAGCGGCGGTCGGGATCACCCCGGTGATATCGAGCGACACGCGGCGCAGGAACTCGTCGTCGGTGCTCCGGGCCGAGGCCGCGAGCTTCGACGCCACGAGTCGCTTGTTGATCTCGTCGTCAATCACCCGCGCCAGCGCCGCCGCGTCCTTCGTTTTGGGCGTCGCGACGGTGATAACGACCGGCTTGACCTCGACCGGAACCGCGGGCTTCGCAACGGCAGCCGGCGGCACGGCAGCGGGCGGATCGGCCTTCTTGTTCTTCTTGCCCTTCTTGTTGGCTTTGTCCTGCGCGTCGGCGAGTGTCAAATCGCCAGCGAGAGCCACCAGGCCGGCGGTGAGCGCGAACAGTGCCAGCGAGCGAAACCGCATGGGACACCTCCGACGGGGCGAAGCAGCGATACCGGATCAAACCCCCACAAACTGGTACAAGTTCCGCGACGAATCCGCATCAGGCCATGACCGGTGAGACCCGATCCGGTCACGAGCGTGCCTCCAACCGGGCGATCGACACATCGAGTATTTCCCCACCCGATTTCTCAACATCGGACTTCCGGAAGTTTCTTCCCGGCTGAAGTTGCAGTTCTCACGAGGAGCACGCAGGAGCTTCTCACCCGTAAAGCCGAACGGAAATCGCAACAAAAGCCCATCGTAAACAGTATCGGGATAAGTCGTTACACTTTGCCGACGGCGTCCCCGAAGCCGTTCTCTCCTCGCTGCGTGAGTTGCTCTCGAGGGGTAAAAGTCCGTGATTGAACGGTAGCAGCGACCCAGCGACCCGGTAGCGAATTGCCAGTCCGAAGCCAGCGAATGTCCCGTCGGCGCCCCGTCAGTTACGACCGGCCCGGCGAGGCTGTAACGGGGGTTACAGCGCCCGCAGATTGCGAACAGCGGAGAGCATTCGGGCACCGCTTCTGTCACCGCCGGTCGTGCAGTCGGCGCCCACGGCTGACGGCATCAGATGACGAACAGCGTCTTCGCGTTCCGCGTGGTGTGCTCTTCCAGTTCCGCAACGCTCACGCCCTTCACCTGGGCCAGAAGCGCGGCGGTGTGGGCCACGTGCGCCGGCTCGTTGCGCTTGCCGCGGACCGGTTGCGGGGCGAGGTACGGGCTGTCGGTTTCGACCAGCAATCGGTCGAGCGGCACCTCCTTCGCCACGTCCCGAAGGTTCTGCGCGCTGGGGTATGTGACCATCCCGGCAAATGACACGTACAGCCCGATTTCGAGGCACGCGCGCGCGGTGTCGATGTCCCCGCTGAACGAGTGCATGACCGCGGCCAGCGGGCCGTTCTGCTCCTGACCGCGGAGCACCCTCACAACATCCGCTTCGGCCTCCCGGCAGTGGATCACGAACGGCTTGCGCAGCCGCCGGGCCAGTTCGATGTGCCGCGCGAAGTAGTCTTCCTGCACGTGAAACGGCGCCCGGTCCCAGTACCGGTCGAGTCCGGTTTCGCCGATCGCAACGACGCGCGGCTCGCGCTCGGCGAGTTTCACGATCTCGTCCCAGTCGCCGGCGCCGGCCTCGGCGGTGTGGTTGGGCTGAATGCCGACGGCCGCGACCACAAGAGGATACTTGTTCGCGATCTCGACCGCCGCCCGCGACGACTCCAGATCGATCCCCAGACACACGATCCGCTCCACGCCGGCCGCCGCGGCGCGGTCCAGCACCGCCGGCAGGTCGTGGCGGAACTTCTCGTCGAACAGGTGCGCGTGCGTGTCGATCAGCATCGGTGTTGGGTCGGTGTGCGAGGGAATGGCGTCTTGTCACGGAACCATCTAATACATGATCCGGCTGATTGCGCCGGCTTCTTGTGGCACAGACATTCCTGTCTGTGCAGCTTTGCGATCCCGCACAGACAGGAATGTCTGTGCCACAAAGACAAAATCCAGAACAGACACTCGAACCGAACCGTGAATGCGTTTACTTCACGCCGAACGCCGCAGCGGCGCGAGCGGTTTCGGCCGTCAGCGGGTCCCACACGACGCCGGCCGCGATCAGGGCCGCCACGAGGGCCAGAAGGAGGAGCGCCGCGCCGGGCGGGCACGCCACGGGCGCGGCCCCGGGTTCGGGGTCGTCGAGCAGCATGGCCCGAACGACCTTGAGGTAATAGTACGCGCTGAGCGCGGTGTTCACCGCCCCGACGCCCAGGAGCACGAAGAACAGCGTACCCAGCCCCGGCGAGCCGCTCGCGTGGGTCGCATCCGCTGCGGCGTACACCGCGGCGAACACCTGGAACTTCCCCGCGAACCCCGCGAGCGGCGGCAACCCCAGCAGGCTCGCCAGGAACACCGCGAGCGCAATCGCAAGGAGCGGGTTCCGACGCACCAATCCGCGATACGCGCTGAGGTCTTCGCTACCGGTCGCGTTGCGCACCAGCGCGACCACGCCAAACGCCCCCAGGTTCATCGCCACATACGCGCACAGGTAGTAGAGCACCGCCGCAGCGCCGGCGGAACTTGTCACCGCCAAGGCCATCAGCATGTAGCCCGCGTGCGCGATGGTGGAGTACGCCAGCAGGCGCTTCAGGTTCGTTTGGCCGAACGCGACGAGGTTACCGAACGTCGCGGTGAGCATCGCGACCACCGCGACCATCGCCCCGAGGTGCGCGGGAACCGCCGCTGTGTCCGGCTGTGCGGCGTGGAGCGTGAGCAGCACCCGCCCTACCAGTCCGATGGCAGCCGCCTTCGATGCCACCGACAGGAACCCGGCGACTTCGGCGGCGGCGCCCTCGAACACGTCAGGGCACCAGAACTGGAACGGCACCGCCGCGAGTTTGAACCCCAACCCCACAGACACGAGCGCCAGACCCGCGAGAACCGGCAAATCCGGCCCGCGCTGGGCGATCCCCGCGGCAACGTCGTGCAGCGTTCCGGTGCCGAACACGCCCGCAAGGAGCGTGAGCCCGTACAGCATCACCCCGCTCGCCGCGGCGCCGTAGACAACGTACTTCAGCGCGGCCTCGCTCCCGGTGCGCCGGCCCTTCAGGAACCCGGCCAGTGCGTACCCCGGTAGGCTCGCCATCTCGACCGCGATGAACACCATGAGCAGGTGCCCCGCCGACGCCATCAGCGACATCCCGAGCGTGCCGCCGATGAGCAGGACATAAAAGTCGGCCGAATCGTCGCGGTCCGGAATACCGGTGGCGAGCGTGAGGAGCGCGGTGACTAGCGCAGCCGCAAGCACGATCAGGCGAACGAAGCGGCCCCACGAGTCCGAGACCAGCATCCCGGCGAAGTACGACCCGCCCACGGCCGACTCGTACACCTGATACCCGCCGGCGAACAGGCTGACCGCGACCGCGATCACCGCCAACCCGCCGAGGTGAACACGGTCCAGCGCGGGAAGGAGGCGCGCGACCAGGAGAACGACGATCCCGACGCACAGGCTCAGTTCGGGCAGGAAGAGCAGCAGGTCGCTTTCCAGCGCGGACTGGAGTTTGACGATGTCGTCGTGCGTGGGGAACATGCCGCGTCGTTCCTGGCGGAGGGGAGAAGCGTAACCTACCCGCGTGCCGGCGCAACGGGAAGTGCTTCGGTACTTGCGCTCCGCCGATCTCAGCGGCACGCACAATCACCCGCGCCCTGCAATCAGACGTGGTGTCAGATACGCCCGAACTCGACCTTCCGGCCGAACCGCTCGCGGAGCTTCTTTTCGGCCGACTCCGGCACGGCGGAATAGAGCGCCAGGAACTTGATCTTCGTCAAGTACTTCGACCGGCACAGCGCGTTCGCGCCCGGGGTGCCGATCCACGTCTTGACGAGGTTGAGCCGTTCCAGGTTCGCAAAGACTCGCGCACGGGCGAGCCGTTGAACGGCAGCGGCGGTAATGTTCGTATTACGGAAATCGAGTTCGCGCACGCTCGCAAGGTGTGATGATGCGGTCAGCGCTTCTACGCCGCTGTCGTTAATGCTCGTGTTGTCGAAGCTGAGCACTTCAATGTGCGTGAGGTGCTTCGCCCCCATCAAAATGCCCGCGGCCTCGGAGGTGACGCCCGCGCTCCCGTCTACCAACCAGGCGGTCATCCGCGCGCCCAGCGGAGAGCGGGCCAGCATCTCGTAAGTGCCGTCGTTGATTTCGTTGCCGTACAGCCGAAGTCGTTTAAGGCATGTGAGCACTGGCGAGTGGGCCAGCACTCGAACACCTTCGGTCGTGAGGCGGTTCTGGGTAAGGTCGAGCTCTTCGAGCCGAGCAAGGTTGGGTGACGCGGCGAGCGCCGCAGCGGTTTCGTCGCCGAACGAGATTCGAGTTTCCCCCCAACCGCCCCCGCACAAGTTGAGACGGATCACCGTGCGAACTAATGGCTCGTTAATCAGCGCCCGCACGTCGGCGTCGTCGAACTTGCGGACCGATAGGCCGGTGATTGGGTTGAGCGCCAGAACTGCTGGGGCACGGGCGCGCAGGTCAGCAAGGCTCTCAAACGACATCCAGTTACGAAAGCCACGCTCCCAACCGTCGTAGCTGAGTTCGCGCCAGTATTTGTCGTTCTTGGTGCCTGCGGCGTCGAACACGGGCGCCGCCCACTCTGCGCCGTACTGCTTTTGGAGCCGCTTGGCGGTGGCGAGCAGTTCTCGGCGCGCTCCACTCTCGCCCCGCCGCGGTGGGCGAGCCAGTTCGATTTGGGCGCGGATGAACTGCGCCCGAGCGGTGTTACCCTCACCGCCCTTCTCTTCCAGATAGTCGGCGTAGACGAGCCGCGCGGTGTCGTCGTCCGGGTCGGCGGCAACGGCGGTCAGCAGCGCGGCTTCGGTGGACACGCGAACGCCCTCACGCGATCAGTTCCCGACCCACTTCACGGCCGCAACGTACACCACCTTCGCTCCGTCGTCGATGAAGAACGCGACGCACAGCGGGCGATGGAACCACAACCGGATGTCAGCCCGCTCGCGCGACTCGCCCAGGTCGAACGGCCGGTCGCGGAGCAACCGGTTGATGATGTCCGCCAGCTCGGCAATCGACTCCTTGAGAAACGCTCGCGTCCACAACCAGCGCAACCGTGCCTCCGCGAGCGGCAACCAGCGCACGGTATAGTTCATCGCCCCTCCCGCAAATCGCGGAGGATGTCTTCGAGCGGCCGGCCGGGGCCGGTCTGATCGAACGCTTCCCTCAACTCTTCTTCCGTAAACGGCTCCTCAATCGGGATGCCCATCAGCCGATCCAGCGCGGCCGGCGACAGCGCGTAGGCGATGACCGCCCCGGACTCGTCGCACAGTTGCACCGGTTGGCCCAGCCCGCTCAGTTTGGCCCGCGTCGCGGCGTCGAGAATCACCTTGCTCATGTGTCACCTCCTCCACGCATGATACCACCCGCGGCGGGTCAACAGAACGGGGGACCGAAGCCCCCCGTCGCGAACCGCGTCACGCTTTCAGGGCGTCGTCGTGCCGGCCCCAGCTCGGCGGCAGGTCCGCCTTCCGGCAGTTCGCCAGCGCCGTCTTCGCGCCGGCGAACTTGTCGGCGTCGTTGCCCTCCCACTCGGGTGGTGGCGTCGCGCAGTCGAGGCAGGCGTGCACGAACAGACAGGCGGCGCGCTTCACCACGGCCAGGAGAATCACTTTCAGGTTCGGCACGGCCCAGACAATCTCTTAATTGAATGAATGCGCAAGCACCTGCACCCGAGGAGCCCGGCGTATGGGAAGGGGTTGCCCGTATGGAATCGCGAGCGGCGAGACGGGTGAGGTGCCAGCGGGACGAGGCGGACGAACGGGCGCACTGGAACCTGACTGAGTAAAAACAAGGACCTTGACCGTGAGCGACCAGATGAGTATCCTTCCGGATATGGTATATTAGTCAATCAATCTCTAGCATGTGATACACTTGCCATCGGGTGTCGTGTTCAGATGATCTTCCCGCGCGCCGTTACCGTGTTATTGCGCGCCCCGTGGAGTGGTCCGCCGTGCGAAACACGGCCTGTTACCACGCTCCTGCGCGTCGTGTGAAGGCAGTCTTCACGCGGTAACGACAAAAGCGGTAAAGGGTTCGGTTCCCGGCGCGTGGTGCGCTGGGGGAAATGGTTCCGTGTTCGTGTGCGAAGCCTCGCCCACAAACACGGGATCGGTAACGGAGAGGCCGGACCGTACTGAACAAGGATGATGGGTTCGCACGGAAGCGATGAGCAATGGGTTAAGAGGTGTTGCTGTTTATGGGAATTTCGACGATGCTGACGTTCCGTATCACCGCCGCCGTCGGGTTGGCGGTCGCCCTTGCGGCGCTCGTGCCCGCGACAGCGCACGCAGGTGAAGACGCAAATGAAGTCTCGCCGCCCGAAGGCTCGAAGGTCGAGCTCACCGGCGCCCCGACCACTTCGACCACCATCCAGGCGACCGGCACCTACGC
>NZ_JAXBLV010000098.1:0-1128 GCF_034097035.1 Gemmata algarum | reverse complement strand
TCGACGGGCGCGGACCCGGAGCAGGTGGCGGCGAACATCCGGGCGTGGAAGGCGCGGTTCGAGCCCCCGGAACCGGGCGGCGGGGGCGGGCTGCCGCCCGGCGGACCGACACCGACGCCGCCGGGTAGCGCCGGCGGGGACGGGAGCAGCCCGAACGCGCCGGTCGGGGAGGGGCTGCGCGCACGAGAAAGCAGCGAGACCGACAGTCACGGGAACCCGGCGCCCACCACCGACCCGGGTAAGGGGAACGTGTGGCAGCTCCGCGACGTTCACCACAGCGGCGGTGCGGTGTCGAAGGGGTGGCGGCGGGTGAGGGCCAACGGGTCCGACGCCGACGACACCAAGAACCCGAGCGAACTCAAGGCCGAGTTGGAGGGCCTGAGCGACGACGCCAGCCGCCTCCGGGTCATCGCGCTGTCGAGTGCCAAGCCGGAAGTCAAGGCGGAGGCCGCGGGGTGGGTGCTCGTCGGTGCCGACGCCAAATGGCAGTTCGGGGCCGACGCGAGTAGCAGCCCGGTCGGGAACGGCCACGACCTGCGCCAGGACGACGGTCAGCTCCTGCGCCTGCCGGACATTAAGACGCGCGCGTCCAAAGACGAGGTCGTGCTCACCGACCCGGAGATGCTGTCGAAGATCTCCGAGGTGCTCCAGGCGCACGAGCAGAACGCCTACCCGGTCGTGGCCGGTTACATCCACCTGCACCACGCCAAGGGAGCCACGTTCGTGGGCGGGTTCCCGCCGGGCGAGACCACTTACAAACCCGCGGCGCCGCCGAAGAAAGCGACCGCAGCCCCTCCGAAGTCACCGAAATCGCGGAAGAACGCGCCGGCCCCGGCGCCCGCCCCGCGCCCGCCGACCCTCTACACCGATTTGGAATCCTGGAAGACGGCGGTCGAAGACCGGCTGAAACGCCCCAACGACGTGAACGGCCAGTTCCCGGCGCTCCAACTGTCCCCCGCTCTGACGACGGAGTTTGACAAGTGGACCACGGATGAGGTAGCCTCAGGGCGTAAGGCGTACCGCGAGGCGACGGCCTTTCTGGCGAGCCCGGGGGTGTACGAGAAGTACAAGGAGTTGATCTCGAAGCAGGCCGTGGCTCGTATCGGTGACGCGGCCCGGGACGCGCTG
>NZ_JAXBLV010000097.1:0-1179 GCF_034097035.1 Gemmata algarum | reverse complement strand
GTGCTCAACGCCTCACGGCGTCACTGAAGTCTGCACAACCGCGTCCTTGTTTTCGATCGGCGCAACGACGATGTGCTCAACGCCTCACGGCGTCACTGAAGTCTGCACGCCGCGCGCGGTTGCGGTTCTCGTGTTCGACACGTTGTGCTCAACGCCTCACGGCGTCACTGAAGTCTGCACGGCATCGACCGAACGGGCCGTCGTCTTCGCCGTCGTGTGCTCAACGCCTCACGGCGTCACTGAAGTCTGCACGCTCTGCGGTCCGGACGGCACCGCGTCAAGCTCGAGTGCTCAACGCCTCACGGCGTCACTGAAGTCTGCACGTCGTCCGGAGAGGTTCAGACCGATACCGGCCGTGTGTGCTCAACGCCTCACGGCGTCACTGAAGTCTGCACACTGGCATTCTGCCATACGCTGACCCGACGAACGGGTGCTCAACGCCTCACGGCGTCACTGAAGTCTGCACCTTGCCCGATTCGGCCAAGTGACCACAAGCCGCAAGTGCTCAACGCCTCACGGCGTCACTGAAGTCTGCACCCGCGTCACGCTCGACATCCGCCATTTGGCGAGCGTGCTCAACGCCTCACGGCGTCACTGAAGTCTGCACCCGGTTCGACAAGCTTAATCAGTTCGCGAACGCGAGTGCTCAACGCCTCACGGCGTCACTGAAGTCTGCACGCGAGCGAGACGATCTTTGCCAATCAGGTCTCGACGTGCTCAACGCCTCACGGCGTCACTGAAGTCTGCACGTAGGCCACGGCGCGGCCCTTGTGTGCGGTGGGGTGTTCGTGCTCAACGCCTCACGGCGTCACTGAAGTCTGCACCCCGCACCCGAATACGAATACGGTGCATCTGTTTTGTGCTCAACGCCTCACGGCGTCACTGAAGTCTGCACCCGCCGAGACCATCGACAGCGGCGCCACCCTGGCCACGTGCTCAACGCCTCACGGCGTCACTGAAGTCTGCACGTTTGCGAACCCGCTGAACAGGTGGAAGTCGCCCGGTGCTCAACGCCTCACGGCGTCACTGAAGTCTGCACTCCAGGCCGGCACCGCGGGCGGCACCAAGACCAAGTGCTCAACGCCTCACGGCGTCACTGAAGTCTGCACACCGCCAGTCGATGATCGCCGCGATCCAGGCGGCGTGCTCAACGCCTCACGGCGTCACTGAAGTCTGCAC
>NZ_JAXBLV010000096.1:0-1191 GCF_034097035.1 Gemmata algarum | reverse complement strand
ACCCACCGACGCAGTCACATTCTCTAACCGGAGGTATCTGCCCGGTTTAGAGGTCACTGCCATCATCCGCATCCAATTGCCCGCCACCGAGGCTGAACGCCTCGATGCCCTGTTCCGCTCGACGGACGACCCCAAATTCCGAGTCCGGCTCCAGATCGTGTTGATGGCTCACCGGGGCCGTGCCCGCCAGGATCTCGCCACCGACTTGGGGGTCCACCGCCGGACCGTCACTCGGTGGGTCAACGCGTACTGCGACGACGGACTCGACGGCCTGCGGCCCAAGAAAGCCAAGGGCACCCCGTGCAAGATCCCCGCGACCCTGGCCGAGGAGATCAAGTGCGGGGTGATCAAAGGGCCGGCCGAGCAGGGGCTGGACCGGGCCAACTGGACACATGCGGAACGGGCCGATCACCTGCTCAAGACCAAGGGGATCCGCACGTCCCGGAGCGCCATGCCGCGGTTCTGCTCGGGCATCGACATCCGCCTGTATCGGCCCACGTATCGCCATGACCGGGGCGACCCGGTCAAGCCGGCCCAGGCCCGGGAGGACCTGGCCGCCCTGGGAAAAGTGCCGCGGCCGGTGAACTCGTCCTGGTGAGCCAGGACGAGGCCCGCTTCCCGATGGTCCCGACGTTGGCCGCAACGCTCGGGGTCAAGGGGCACCGGCCGATCGTGGGAACCCGGGACTGCAAGGACCTCCTGTACGTGTTTGCCGTCGTCCATCTGGTCACCGCAGGGGTTCATGCCAACACGCTGGAGAGCCCCGCGAACGCCAACAAGAAGACCGGGTTGAGCAAGACCCGTCGCATGCAACAGGCGTTCGCCGATCACCTGCGGCACATGGGTCGCGTGTACCCGCGCGAGAAGTACCCGCGGGTCGTGGTCCTGATCGACAACGCACCGTGGCACCGGGGCCGGCCGATCGACGAGGCCATGCGCGAGAACCCGCATCTGGAGTTCAAGCGGTTGCCCAGCTACAGCCCGCAGTTGAACCCGATCGAGCGGTTCTGGAAGAAGCTCCGGCGCCGCGCCACACACAACCGCCTGTTCGACACCTTGGCGGACCTGAAGGCGTCGATCCGGGCCAGCCTGTGCTACTTCCAGACCGTCCGGCATAAGGTCAAAAGCCTCATCGAGGGACGGCCCAAGCGGAAGACCAGCAAATGAGACAGCTTCGGTGGGTTCATGTAT
>NZ_JAXBLV010000095.1:0-1204 GCF_034097035.1 Gemmata algarum | reverse complement strand
CCGATCTGGCTTGCACGGACTGATTGGTAGGTGGTAAGAGCTTACGTTGTAGGGTTGTGATTTTCGGCCCGCTTGTTGGGATCGGTCATGGACGACCTGAGCCGCTTCTGCTGCTTGAACCCCGATTGCCCCGATCACGGCAAACGGGGCCACGGCAACCTGACAGTCCCGGCACGGTACGGGCCGAACAAGACCCGTGTGCTCCGCTGTTCCACCTGCAAGGCCCGCTTCTCCGAACGAAAGGGCACGCCCCTGTTCGGCGCACGGCTGCCCGCCCAGACGGTGGTCTCGGTCTTGGCCCATGTGGCCGAAGGGATTGGCACCCGCAAGACCGCTCGGGTGCTCGGGGTGAACAAGGATACTGTCACCCGTCTCATCCGAGCCGCCGGCCAACATGCCGAGCAACTCCACGACGAGCTCGTGGCTTTTTCCCCCGACCACCAACGAAGTCCAGTTCGATGAGAAGTGGGACTTCGTGGGCAAAAAGGAGAAGAACTGCGAGCCCGAGGAGCGCACCCACGGAGACTGCTGGGACCACGTGGCCCTCGACCCCGAAAGTCGATTGGTCGTGAGTCTGGTGGTGGGCAAAAGGACCGAGGACGCAACCCACGAGTTGGTCGGCGACTTCCACCGACGGACCGGCGGTCGTGTGATGCGACTGATGACCTCCGACGAATACCCGGTGTACGCGTCGGCGATCCGGGACACGTACGGGCACGTGGTAACGCCCCCGCGAACCGGGCGACCGGGACGTCCCCGCAATCCGTACACGGTGGTTCCGCCCCAGGTGACGTATGCAACCGTCCACAAAAAGCGTGAGAACAACCGGGTGGTGGGTGTGAGTACGCGATTGGTGCTCGGAACGGCGGTGGCCCTGGCATTAGCCCTGGTGGCATCGGCGGTGAGCACCGTGGTGAACACGTGCTTCGTGGAGCGCCACAACGGGACCGATCGGAACCGGTGTAGTCGCAAAGTGCGCAAAACCTATGCGTTCTCGAAGGACTGGCAGACGCACCGAGCGGCCACGAAGTTCAGCTACTTGAGCTACAACTTCTGCTGGCCCGTGCGGACCCTGCGTGTGAAGGGCGAGGACGGTCGCTGGCGAGCACGAACCCCGGCGATGGCCGCCAAACTCACCGATCATGTCTGGTCATTGCGAGAGTGGCTGACCTTCCCTGCCGTGCAACGAAAGTAGGACACCACC
>NZ_JAXBLV010000094.1:0-1226 GCF_034097035.1 Gemmata algarum | reverse complement strand
TTGGCGCACCGACTCAGTAGCGTTTTCTGACAGCGTGCCGATAAAACCGCGCACGCGAGCATGACAGCCGCGGTCTTGCGTGCCAAAGGAATATTGGGCCGTGACGCGAACACGGCTGTTCCTCGGTACCCGATTCCGTGGAGGGCTTCACGTGAAGCGGCTGATCGGTCTCGTTCTCACCGTTTCCGGCAGCGTGCCCCTCATCTGGGGCGGCCTTTCGGTGCTCAAAGGTTCGGCCGGCGCCCAAATCCCGATCACGGACGAGTTCTCCGTGACCGCCCTCACCGGCGGGTTGGTCGGCGCCGCCACCTGCACGCTCGGCCTCATCTGGCTCCGGGACTGAGCAGCCGTCCGGGTGCGCGACGCCGGGGCCGCAGAGGCGGAGCCGCCTCTTTCGCTTGACACGATCAGGTGCTACGCTTCAAGTATGCGGATCACCCCGTAGACGGCCCGTGTTTGGTCGGCACCCCTGACCGGTATCGACTAACGGGGCCACGGCCCGAGATTCGCCTCTCCCACAACGGCGCCCCACGGAGGAGGGTTCCCATGACTGCATTTTCAACACTCCCGCCGCCGCGCGTGGTCCGAACGAGCCCCGCGCGGTTCGCCGCCGTACTCGCCCTTCCGCTCGCCCTCACCGGGTGCGGCGCGCCGACCGTGCCGACGGGCGGCCAGCCGCCGTCGTCGGGCGTCGGTACACAGGACCCGCCCTGGGTGGCGTTACGGTCGCAACTGCCGGCGCCGGACGCGGACCGCATTACCTACGACGAGCAGACCGGGGTTCTCAAACTGTACGACCTGCCGGGTAACGACCGGTGGATGATTCAAATGCCCGGTGAGGAGGCCGGCCGCCCGTCCCCGGCGCAACAACGCATCCCGGCGGGAACGCCGCTTGCGCACGTGTGCGTGTACTACGTGCGCCCGGGGATGAAGCCGTCCGCCCAGATCAGCGTTAAGCAGATCCGTGAAACCGGGTTGGCCCACAACAGCCTCGCGGCCCTTCGCTGACATGTGCCGAACGTCGGGTACGGAGCCACCGCTCCCGGCGTTCAGAGGATGCCGTACTTCTTGAACGCTTCGGTGGTGGTCATTCCGCTCGCGAGCGCCTTGCGAACGAGGTTTTCGCCGCTTACTTTCTCCTCGGCGAGTCGCAGCGCCTCCTCCGCCGCGCTGTTGGGCACCACGACCACGCCATCGTGATCCGCGAGAATCAGGTCGCCCGGGTA
>NZ_JAXBLV010000093.1:0-1229 GCF_034097035.1 Gemmata algarum | reverse complement strand
CAGGGCTACTCAGAGTTTGAAGTTGGCAGTTTGAGTAAGGCGAGTGCGGATTCGGTTTGAGCAACCATATGGCGGATGGCGGCGGGTACGCTGGGGTGCCCGGTTCGTCGTAGCAGGTACGCGACGACGTTCCGCAGGCTCGCCAGGACCCGCGGGGCCGCGCCGCGGCGCACCCGACACCGGTCCTCGCCCAATGTCACGTCGCGGATGTGGTGCAGGGCCTCGATGCCCCAGTGCGCCCGAGTATATCCGAGCAGCACCTCCGGGGGCGCGGCCACCGAGCTGAGGCTGGTGATCCCGTACACCACCTCCACCGTCTCCTTCCGGTTCATCTGCCGCCGCCGCTCCAACCGGAATGCCTGCTGCACACCGGGCCACCGGGTCAGGTACTCGTTGAGCCACGTGGTGGTCACAATGGACCGCCGCTCGACCCGCCCGTGCCCCTTGCTCAGCTCACATGCGGTGCCCGCGTCCGGATCCCACTGGCGCTGCAACGCGGGGGGAAAAATCGCCCCCCGCGGCGGTGGCGAACGCGGCTTCCAGGTCGGCCCGCAAGGTGCCTTGGTTGCTCTTGGCGTACAAGATGTAGTCCCCACCCCGCTGTTGCACCGCGGCGCACACGTCCGGCTGGGTAAAGATCGCGTCCCCGGTGACCACGGTCCCGCCCAGCGGGGGCAGCACGCCCCGCAACCGCAGCGCCGCCTTGTGCTCGTTGGTGCTGGCCTCGACCGTCATTTGGGCGATCACCGCGGCGGCGTGCGGGGCGTACGCCGCCAGCAGGTGGGTGCCCGCCACGTCGGCGTCCCGGGACCCGCACAACCGCTTGCCGTCCAATGCGATGTGCTCACACCCGTCCGGGTGCCGGTCCCCCAACCAGTCCCCGATGATCCGGTCCAAGTGGTCCGGGTCCAACTTCTGCAACAGCCCGGTGATCGTGTTGGCACACGGCATGTTGCCGTTCTTGAACCCCAACGCATGCCCCAACCGCTTCTGACGCAGGCGCCCGAACTGGGCGATCGCCGTCGGGGTGGTGTGGCCCGCCAGCATCGCCACCAGGCACAGGGTCAACAGCCCCACCAGCGGGTACTGGCGACCGTGACGGCTTCGCGGATCGGGTAACTCGGCCAACCGTTCGACCAGCGACCGGCTCATACGCGGCTCCAATATCAGGAGCCGCACCCATACCCACACCACGCACGCTACCCAACCCCAATCCGTGCGCAGCCCTG
>NZ_JAXBLV010000092.1:0-1240 GCF_034097035.1 Gemmata algarum | reverse complement strand
GCAAGAGCGGTGAATTAACCTCCCGGCTCCTTGGGTCGGATGGTGACGCTCCACTTGGGCAGGGTGTCGGAGCGGGTGAGCCGTTCGGCGATGGGGCGCAACGCCGCCTTGGTCAGCCGCACGCCCCGCTCATACACGGCCGTGGTCTCCCGGACGATTGGCCGGAGCCCCCGCCACGTCATCGTCCCCGCCCACCGCAACACGTCGGCCACCGACGACAGCAACGCCCCATTCCAGTGCCGCTCCAGGATCCCCCAGCACCGCTCGATCGGGTTGTACTTGCTGTGGTACGGCGGCAGGTACGCCAGTTCCACCGTCACCCGGTGCCGGTCCGCGAACGCGACCATCCGGTTCAGGAATTGGGTCCGATTGCTGGCGACCTCGGGGCCGTTGTCCAGTTCGATGTGCAACCGCCGGACGCCGCCGTGGACCACCTTCCGCTCGTTCCACCAAAGGTCCAACCCGTCGGCCAGGAAGTCGCTCGTCTCCTTCGAGTGGCCGAACAGGAACCACGGCTGGTGGATCGGCACCGCCCCGCGGTTCATCTCCAGAACCCCGAACGGGACTAAGATGGACTCGGGAGCCATGTCGTGATCGAGGGCTCTCACCGCCTCGCCGCCGCGGGCCTCGCCGCCGCGGGAGAAGTCGCCCACCTTCACCTTCGCCTTGGTATCGATGGAGATCCTCAGTGCGTCCGGATCGGCCGCGGTGTCGGCCCGGGTCTCCCGGACGTGGGCGAAGATGGCGTCGGTCTGGGGCACCTTTTTTGCGGCCGGGCCTTGAGCACCCGGCGCAACTGGTACCCGAGGCGGTTGAGGATGTCACCGACGGTCTGGCGGGACGGCACCGCCCCCGCCAACTCGGGCACGGCCAGCAACGCCTCACGGACCGCCTTGGCGGTAATCCGGGTGTACGCGAAGGTGGTCTGGAACTTGGGGTCCGCCTGGGCGTGCGGATCGACCAGGCGGCGGATGTGTCCTTCCAACGCCGGGTGGAGATCCTCGGTGGTCGGCCGCCCGCGGGATTCGAAGTCCTCGACGCAACGGATGCCGGACCGGAGTTCGTTCAGGCCGGTGTGGACGGCGTCGCGTCCCCACCCGAAGGTGGTCTCGGCGAGGCGGGCCGACCCGCCGCAGTATTGGTGAGCCATCTCGGCCTGGAACCGCCGCCGCTTGTGCCCGGTGAGTAGGGTGGCCGCCAACAGGATCGCCCGCCGCGCGTCGTCCGTGAGATCCGCCAT
>NZ_JAXBLV010000091.1:0-1240 GCF_034097035.1 Gemmata algarum | reverse complement strand
GCGGCGGTGAAAGTAATTGGCGATCTTGTCCATCCAGTTCGACAACGTCTTGCAAAACGTCTCCAGGGCACTCAGGCCCAATTTCCCGACGTCGTTCATCCACTGTTCCAGTCGCGTACGACCCTCCACCGGCGTTCCAATCGCTTTGTCCTCGAAGATCGCTCGGAGTTGTTCACGTTGCTCCCACAACGCCCCCAACTCGGGGAACTCCTCACGCAACCGGGCGAATGACTCACGGTCCTCGGCCCGCATGTTCTCCGGGTTCGTCACCCACCACCAGCGACTCCCTTTCAATCGCTTCTTCACCTCCGCGGGCAACGCACGTTGGATCTCGCGACGTGCCGACGTCAGACCGTCTTGGAAATTGTTCATCACATGGAACCGGTCGATGGTGATGCGGACGCCGGTTCCGAACGCCTCCCGGGCCGCCTCCACATACCCGTCCCACATGTCCGACGTCACTTCCTCGACATGCTTCAACACGCCCTGTTCCTTCTGCTTCTTGAGGTACGCCAACACCGTCGCTTTCTCACGGTTTTCCAGCACATCGAGTACGCACCCGTGATCGTGATCCACGATCACGGCGACGAACTGTCGGTGCCTTTTTTCAGAGACAACTCGTCGATCCCAATGCGGCGGATCGGTCCCGACGGTGTTTCCGTGGCCCGCTGTTGGTGTCGTTCGAGGAAGGCGTAATACCACCCCTCCAGAGTCTTCTCCGGGATTCCAAAGAACCGAGCCGCATTGGCCACGTCGCTGTGGCGGATCAACTCGGCGGCTCGCACCAGGAGTCGTTCGGTGGCGTGCGACCCTTCGGCCAGGAACGGGATCGGCGGAGTGAAGCACGGCCCGCAGTGTTGGCACTCGAACGGTCCGACACGGACGGTCAACTCGACGGCATGCGAACCAAGGGGCAAGTCGAGGATGTGATCCCGATTGCGTCGTTGCTTGATCGTGTCGCCGGTTCGTTGGCACTGGGGGCAGACGCCAATGGCGTGCTCGGGAACCACAGTGATGAAGTAGCGTTGGTGGGCCGTGTCCGGCTCCACGTGGACGACGGCGAACCCCGGTAATTGGAGGAGGTCGGTCCAGACCCGGGAAACGCTCTCGCCGTTCATGGCGAGTCTCCGGAACTGTTGAGGGTGAACACGCGACTGCGGTCAACTCGCTAAGAATACCCGTTATCAATCGACCGAACCGCCAGAAAACACTCTCACGTCCCCAAGAGTCGCGGAGAACC
>NZ_JAXBLV010000090.1:0-1247 GCF_034097035.1 Gemmata algarum | reverse complement strand
AGCAACTGGCGGGCCGTGTGGAACACGTGCCGGTGGTACGTGTACACCCACAGCGCCTTGGCGTGGAACCCGTCGATGCCGGCGAGGGTGTCGGCCAGCTCGACCCGGTGGTGCGGCCCCTCGGCGATCATCTGCCGGGTGCCCGCTTCGGACGCCAGCTCATGCACCTGGCGCATCATCTGCTCGAACGGCTCGCGGCGGTCCGGCGGGAGCTTCCGCCAGGCGTCGTGCAGGGCGCCGGTGTCGCCCTCGGCGAGCGCGTCCCACGCGGGCCGGGCCAGCACGTCGGGGATGATGCCCTCGTGGGCCATGAACGCCCGGATCAGGGGCAGGGGCAGGTGGCGAAGGACCGAGCGCGGGGAGTAGTGAAGCGCCATGCCGTCCTCGTGCGGCGGGTGAGGAGATCATTCACGTGCGCCATAGATTAGTGAACGCGCTTTCACCGTGCAATCTGCTTCCCTACTCTTTTCCCCTCTTTTGCCATCAACCGTTCTGACCTGAATTATTAGCACCAGCCACAGATCTTCACTTAACTCAGACACCTACAGTGGACCGAGTGGCAGTTCTGTGAGATTCTGTTTGTATAAATTATTCGCTGCCCTTATTGGCTAACAGATCGTCGCGTCGTTCGGCTCGCGGCTTCGTCATCCACCAGTCGCTTTTGGGGCGTCGCTTGACTTCCCGGCTCGCGGGCATGCAGAACCGGGGCGCGAACGTGTCGTGGCTCGCCCTCGCGGCGTAACGCGGGTGCGGGGTCCGGTCCCGGCCCATCCCGATGCGCACCACGACCGTCTTAGGGTTATCCCACCACAGCTCGCGTGGCACGCACCCGAAGAACGCGAACGCCTCGACGAGTCCGTGCAGAACGGCTTCGGTGCGCTCGGTCGGTAGCGCAAGGGCGAACGGGCAGTTGGAGTCGCTCCAGGTGACGACGAGTACGGACACCAGCCGGCGGTACTTGTTTAGCGAGCCGGTAGTAGCACCGGTCGAGGTAGGAGCCGGTTTCCGGAGCATCGCAACGTGTGGCTGACGTGATCCACGACCGAGAGGGGCCGGCGGCGGCACGTCTCGAACACGGACATCAACACGCCCTGCCCCCGCGCGCCCGCGGCGGTCCGGTTCCCGCCCCACACCTTGTGGTTCACAACCGCGGGGCGAATCGCCTGCTCGGCCTTCCCGTTGGTGGGCTCGACCCGCGGGTCGAACACGAACGTAAACCACTGCTCGAAATGGTTCCACAGGTGCTC
>NZ_JAXBLV010000009.1:0-16085 GCF_034097035.1 Gemmata algarum | reverse complement strand
GATTTTCTCATTCACGGTCCAGGTGGTGGTGTCTATTTCTCGTGGCACAGACATTCCTGTCTGGGCGGCGCGAGAAGACTGCACAGACAGGAATGTCTGTGCCACAAAGACAAACAAATCAGGCATCAGTAACCGGATCGCGTATCAGAACATGTGGCGAAATGTCCCCGCTCGGCGGCGTTGCCAGCCCGAGGCGAGGGCACTGTGGCACTCAATCATGACGGAGAGGCCAAGACCATTTTGACAGGATCGACAGGGCAAACAGTATTTCAAATCGGTCTGTCTTCACTCTGTCAAAATCGGTCTTCATAAGCGCGCGGCCAGCGTGGGCCGAAGCGAAGCCGCGACCAGCCGCCCACTCCGCCACCGTGTCGAGCGCGCAGGCCGTTCCCCAACCTATTGCAAGCGCGTTACCGGCACGTGGGCCGGGTTCAAGTACCCAAGCCGCACCGCCGGCGCCACCAACTGTTGGTGGCGCCGGCGGTGCGGCTTGCGACGCGACGACCGTAAATGAAAAAGCCCCGCCCGGGTGAGGGAGCCCGGGCGGGGGTGACTCAACCGGGCGAACGGGGTGCCCGGTCAGTCGTGCTCGCGGGGACGACTTAGTGGCAGCAGGCAGCCGCCGCGCCGGTCGCGGCCGGGGCCGCGCACCCGCCGCAGTCGGCGATCGGGGCGCACTCGTTCTTCTTGCACAGCTTCCCCTTCAGGCCGCCGAGCTTGCCCTTCAGGCGGTCCAGCACGCTGGCCTTGGCCGCGGTGCTGCACGCCGGGGCGCACGCGTCGCCGCAGGCCGGGGCGCACGGGGCGGCAACCACCACGTCCTTCTCAACTTCCTTGGCCACCATCTTGCAGACCTTGACCTTCTCTTGCACCGGCTCGCACACCGTCACCTGGCGGGTCGCGGTGTACGGCACGCACTTCTTCACGTTCACGGTCTTGGTCACGGTCTCGACGGTCGGCACGCACTTGGTCTTGCAGACGGTCGTCGGCACCATCTTGGTGACGCACTCGTAGGCGGTCACGGTCTTCTGGGTCGGCACGCACTCGTACACGCAGACGGTCTTCTGGACCGGGCGGCACTCGTAGGTGCAGACGGTCTTGCAGACCGGCACGCACTCGGCGACCTTCTTGCACACCGTCACCGGCTCGCACACCGTCTCACGGACCTTCTCGGTCTTGCAGCCGCTCACGGTGCGGGGGCACGGGTCGTAGCACGGGTCGCAGATCTTCTTGAGGCGGTCGCCGATGGTCGGCCCGAGCTCCTTGCAGTACGGCACCTGCACCTTGTGCGTCACCGTCTTGCTCTTCATCTCGGTGACCATCACCGTCTTCCACTGCGTCTCGTTCACCGTGATGGTCTTGGTGACCGGGACGCGCTCGTTCACGGTGATCGTCTTCTGCACCGGGACGCGCTCGTTCACGGTGATCGTCTTCTGCACCGGGACGCGCTCGGTGACGCACCGGTTCTCGACCACGTTCTCGGTGACCAGCTTGTTGACGGTCACCTGGCAGGTGATCGTCTCCGGGACGCACTCCCACTTGTGCGCCGTGTAAGTCTCGGTCTTGGTGACCGGCTTCATCACGGTGACCGTCTCTTCGACGTACGTGGGGACCCACTCGGTGACCTTGACCTTTTGGGTGGTCGTAGCGGGGGCCGCCGGGCCGCCGCAGCCCGGGGCCGCGCACGGATCGGCCGCAGCCGTCGCGCACGGGTCGCAGGCGTCTTTCTTCTTGCCGAACAGTTTGCCGCCGAACGCGTGCGCGTCACCGACGACAAGGCCGATCAGGGCCGCACAGGTGGCGGTCATGACCCACGCCTTCAAACGCAGAACGCTCATGGTGACCCTCTCTCGAACTCCGGGTTTCAGCCCACCGCTGCCGCCGTCACGACCATCCATTCGTCGCGGGTTCCGGCCGCTGCTCTCAGTGTGCCTGCGGTAGATATGACAGCGCCCCGCAACTTGGGAAAGCAAACCAAGCTCGGTAAGGCACGAAAACCCGTTAATTTGCGTGGCGATCTGCGGGCTAGCGAAAGAGGTGCAGTTGTGCCGACTCTGCGAGTCCGAGAAAGGCGCCTGATGGCACGGATTTGAGATAGACATCACCGCTCGACGAGCCGTCAACAATCGGCACGATCCGCACAACCCGAGTGCGGCCGTTTCGACCCAAATTCGCCAGGATTCGCGACCGGAAGGGACGCCGCGAGCCGAAAAGTTCGCGGTCCGGGACGCGGCGCCGAATGTGTCGCGACGGGCGGCTCGTGCGCGCACCGATCAGTGAGACCGGGTTGTGCCGATTTTCCGCTCGTCGACGCGGACCGGCGGGCGGCGCGACGCTCCGGGTCAGCAGCGGGTGTGACCCGCTGGCGTGGGCTCATGACCGCGCCAATGGAGCGGCGCCAGCGAAAGAGGAACGGGCCGCCGCGCAACTCGTGGCAACTCGTGAAACTTGCTACTTGGCCCGGACCGACACGTGGGTTAGCATCGCGGGTTCTCCCTCCTTGGCGTGAATAAGGTCTTTCGATGCCTCTCGCCTACGTTCAGAACCTGGACCCGCTCGGGTTCAAGGTCCTCTCGACTGTTGTCGCCGCGTTGCCGGTGCTGGCGCTCTTTTACCTGCTCGTGGCCCGGCGGTGGCTCGCGAGCTGGGCCGGCGCCGCGGGGGCCGTCTTCGCGATCCTGCTCGCCTGGCTCGTTTACCGGATGCCGCTCGGCATGGCGGGCGCGTCGTTCGTGTACGGAGCCGCGTTCGGGCTGCTGCCGATCGGCTGGACCGTGTTCGCCGCGATGCTGCTGTACAACGTGACCGTTGAAACGGGGCAGTTCACCGTCATCCGCCGCTCGATCGGCGGGCTCAGCCAGGACGCACGCGTTCAAGCGGTGCTCATCGGGTTCGCCTTCGGCGCGTTCATGGAAGGGGCCGCGGGCGCGGGGTCACCGGTCGCGATTTGCGGGGCGATGCTGGTGGGGCTCGGCGTGCCGCCGTTCCGCGCCGCGGTGATCTGCCTGATCGCGAACACGTCGCCGGTGTGCTACGGCGGGCTGGGCGTGCCGATTATGACGCTCGAAACGTCCAGCGGCGTGTCCGCGGACAAGATCAGCATCATGTGCGGGCACCAGTTGCCGCTGCTGTCGTGCCTGATCCCGTTCTACATGGTGAAGTGCATGTGTACGTGGCGACAAACGCTCGCCATCTGGCCGGCGCTCGCGGTCGGCGGCGGCTCGTTCGCTGCGTTCCAGTTCTTCTTCTCCACCGCACACGCCTACGGCCTGCCCCCGATTTGGCAGCTCACCGACATCGGCGGCGGACTGTTCTCGCTGCTCACGCTGGCGCTGTTCCTGAAGTTCGTGTGGAGGCCGCGCGACGAGTGGCGATTCCCGGAAGAAACGCCCCCTCCCACGCCCGCCGCACAAAAGCCGCACGACCCGCAAGCCGAGCACGCGAAGGAAGAGGTTGCGGCCCTGCTCGGCGCGCCAAAAACGCCCGAAGCGGAGAAGCCGCTCACGGCCGGGCTGGTCGCGTGGGCGTGGATGCCGTGGCTCCTGATGGCCCTGTGCCTCGTCGTGAGCGGGTACATCAAACACCTGGAAAAGCAAAAGGGGGCAGCACTCGACCTGGGCGGCATTCAGAGCTACTACGATGTCGAAATACCCGGGCTGCACAAGCAGGTCGAGCGGGCGAAAGAGCTCATCCCGCCGGGCACGCCGGACGAGAAGAAGCTCGAAGCCGCGGTGTTTAAGTTCACCTGGCTGACGGCCCCAGGCACGCCCGTGCTGACGGCCGCGCTGCTCTCAATGCTGTTGCTGAAAATGTCGGGATTCCAAGTCGTTGCGGTGTTCCGCAAGACGGTCCACCAGATGCGCATCCCGATCCCGACCATCGCGTTCATGCTCGGGCTGAGTTACGTAACCAAGTACGCCGGAATGGACGCGACACTCGGCGTGGCGTTCGCGGCGACGGGCGTGTTGTACCCGTTCTTCGCGGCGATGCTCGGCTGGCTCGGCGTGTTCCTCACCGGCACCGACGCCGGCAGCAATGCGCTGTTCGGGGGCCTTCAGAAGATCACGGCGACCGAGGTGTGGACCGCACACGCGAGCGGCGCAATGAGCAACTTGACGCTGGAACAGGCTCAAACGCTGATCTGCACCGCCAACAGTACCGGCGGGGTGATGGGCAAGATGATCGACGCGCAAAGCATCTGCGTCGCGACCGCGGGCACGAACCAGGTGGGCAAGGAGGCCGACCTCTTCAAGGCCGTCATCTGGCACAGCATCCTGCTGGCCAGCATCGTCGGGTTGCTCACGGCGCTGCAAGCGTTCCTGCCGCCGTTCACGCTGATGGTGCCGAAGTAGCGAGCCCGCCCGCGAACCGGTTCAGCGCGGCGCGCTGGGCGCGGTTCAGTCGAACCGCGGGGCGCAACCCGCGAAGGTAAGCAACAGCCTCCTTCGCGCTCATCACCGTTCCGGTCGCCAGCAGGTATGCCGCGACCACCAGCGCGCTGCGCCCGTGCCCGAGGGCGCAGTGAACGTACACCGGGCCGTGCGCCGCGCGGTCCTTGACCCAGCCGACCGCCTCGCGCAACAGGTCCTGAGTCGGCGCGGTCGCGTCGAGGAGAGGTAGCGAACGGTAGTGGGGCACGGCGCGAAGGAAAGGCGGATCGGTCAGCTCGCCCGCCAAATCGAGCACCGCGGGCCACAGCTCGATTCGTCGCGCTTCAGCCTCGGTAAGCCGGCGGCCAAGAAACACGTTGGGCGCGATCTGAACGAACGCGCGTTCACGCGCGCCCCAAACCGCGAGCCGATAGGACAGCGCCGTGAGCGCGATATACGGCCCGTGAATCACCCACGCCCAAACGAACCGCCGACCGTCCGCCGACCGTCCGCCCGCTTGCCCAGGAGCCGCGGGCCGGTGCCGAAGTACGCGACCGCGACGATCACGAACGACACCGCCGAGGCACCGCCCGCCAGAGTCGCGGGCCACGGTGCGGCAACGGCTACTGTGGCCGCACCGGCCGCGAGTACCACGAATACGAGGCCGTAGCCCACCGACATCACTTCGTGCCCTTGAACGCTTCAAACGCCTCCGCAACCTTACCGGTCTTCACGTCGCCGGTGTGCGCGTACACCGCGTACTTCAGTTTCATCTCACCGCCCTTGTCCAGTTTCAGCAGCGGGCCGGCGCCGTCCTTTTGCGACGGGAACCCGCTGTGCGCGCGGGCGAACGGGTTCGCCGCGTTCAGTCCGTAAGCGCGCACGTGCCAGTTCGATTTCGGGTTGCTCGGATGGTCGAACACCGCGACCCCGACCTCCTTACCGTCGAGCTTGCCCGAGTAGTCGATCCACTGCGCCGGGTGCCCCCAGATCGACATGTTGTCTTTGACCGGTGGTGTGACCACTTTACCCTCGGCAGTGGTCACGACCGCCCCGGTCTTTTCGGTCGGCCGCAGCCCGTCGTGAACCCGGATGCCGAACGAGCCCTCCTTGGTGTCGCCGAACGTGATCGGGCACACGGTGGCCTTCAGTGTGATGTCGAACGCGAACGTCCGGCCCTCGGTGCCGTCAACGAAATGGATGACGCGAACCTCGTCCATGATCTTCACGCCGTCCGGGGTGAACCATTCGTTGTGCGTCTCGACGCTCGCGTGGTTCTTCGCGTGCGGCTTCGGCTCCCCAACCTTCACGCACTTGATCTTCCCGTGCCGCGGGCCGTCCTTGTCCCTCGCCTCGCTCCAAAAGTCCACGCCCTTGTCGGCCTTGTTCACGGACTTGACCTTCAGTGCGATCCCCTCCGGAATCACGTCGCCGTGGCAAAACCACACGGACTTCTGGTGAACGTGGTCGGAAGTCGCCTCGCCCGGCAGCCCCTTCTCGACGGGCCACGCCCGGGTCACCCCCACGCCGTTGGGCGCCAGCACCGGGTACAGGTACGGTTTCGCGACCGACTCCGCGGTGGCATACCGGGCCACGACCTGCGTGCCGGCTTTGAACTCGATGTCGCTCTTGCCGACGGTGACGGAAACGTCGGCGGCGCGTGTAGCCGCCGGCAGTACGAGCAGGACGAACAGCGGCAGCGTGCGGCGCATGGCTCACTCCGGAGAGGGGTAGAACGATGGATGTAGTGTCGGCCGGCGCCGCGCGCGTGTCAACCGCCATCAGCCCGGTCCCGCGCGCCGCGCAGCGGAACCACCCCCGACCGGTTAAAATGCCGCCATGAGCAAGAAGAAAAAGGTGCGCGTTGAGCTCCGGAAGAACCGCGAAAAGCCGCCGCGCGAGAACGACATCACCCGCGACTTCAAGGAGGGCGACGGCCGCGCGGACGACGCCCACACCAACGAGCGGGTGCGCGCGAAGGGGGCGCTTTCGCGGTACCGCACCGTCGTTCAAGATGAAGCCGCGGACGGCACCGCCATGCCCGCGGTCAGCGCGGGCGAGTGCCTGCGCGGGCGCGTGCTGCGGGTCCACGGGCTCGCGTCGGTCGTCGAAACCGACGACGGCCGCGTCTTCCGCTGCGCCGTGCGCCGGCTGCTCAAAAGCCTCGCGACCGACGAGCGCAGCGTCGTAACCACCGGGGACGTGGTGTGGGTCCGGCCCGCGGGCACGGGCACCAGCGGCCGGGCTCCCGCGGTCGACCCGGCCGGCGACGCCGGAAGCGGCGAGACGGACGACGAAGCGCCCCAGCCGCCAACGAGCGACGGCCTGTCGGCCACCCAGGAAGGCATGATCGAGCGCGTCGAGCCGCGGCACGGGGTGCTCACCCGCGCCAGCCGGCGCCGCGAGCACGTGCTCGTCGCGAACGTCGATCAGCTCGTCATCGTGATGTCGCTGGTCGAGCCGAGCCTGAAGCCGCACCTGATCGATCGTTACCTCGCCGCGGCCCAGCAGGGCGGGCTAAAGCCGGTGCTGTGCCTCAATAAGGCCGACCTGCTCACCGACCCCACCGAACTTCAACCGCTCATCGGGCTGTACGCGCAGATGGGCGTGCCGGTCTATCTGTGCAGCGCCCGCACCGGCTACGGCATTCCCCGGTTGCAGGAGCAGTTGCGCGGCCGCTCGACCGTGTTCTCCGGGCAATCGGGCGTGGGCAAGTCGTCGCTCCTGAACGCGGTGCAACCGGATTTAGCGCTGGCGGTCAAATCGGTCAGCGAGGTCAACCAGAAGGGGCGCCACACCACCACTTATTCGCAGCTCATCAAGCTCGACTTCGGCGGGTGGGTGGTGGACACGCCCGGCGTGCGACAGCTCCAGCTCTGGGACGCCCGGCCGGAAGAAATGGAAGGGTACTTTCCCGAGTTCCGCCCCTTCGTACCGCTATGCGGGTTTCCGGACTGCACCCACACTCACGAGCTGAGCTGCGCGGTCAAGGACGCCGTGGCCCGGCGGCTCATCACGACGCGCCGGTATCACAGCTACTTGGGCTTGTTCCACGGCAATGCGGACGAGTAGGTGCGGGCCGCGCAACCGCGTTCAGCGGCACAGCCGGCCCGCGAGGTGACTTTGCCGGTCAAGAAGGCGGATCCGTTTGCGTAAAGCGGGTCATCCAGATCTGCCGAAGCAAGCTAGGAGACCTGGCGCCGTTCAGCGAACCCTTTAAGCTCGTTTGACTCCTGTGGCGCCGGGGATCGCAGGAGAAACAACTGATGACCCGCTCCGTCCGCATACTGGCGTTCCTGCTCGTCACCACCCTCGGCGCCTACGGGTGCATGAAAGCGCCGAGTACCCCGAGCACGGCCGCAATCCAGAACACGAAACTCGAAAAGCTGGAAGAGGAGTACCGCAGCGCGATCACCACACGCGAGCAACTGCGGCAAAAGCTGCTCGCGGCCGAACAGGACGCGGCCGCACAAAAGAAGGCGCTGGCAGAGGCCAACTCGGCAGCAGCCGCCGAGCGCGACGCACTCAAGGCAGAAGTGAAAGCCCGTACTGGCGAGCGGGACGCCCTTCAGGGGCAGTACGACACGTTCCGCAAAACGCTTCGCGACATGATCGGCACAGCGGACACCGCGGTGATTAAGCTGAACCTGCCGGCCCACACCGAGTCTGCGGCCAGGAGCCTCAGCGACCGAAACTGATTGCCACCTCGATCAACGTAAAACCGCCCCGTTGCGGTCGCGGTTCCGCATTTCGGAGCCGCGACCGCAACGGGGCGGCGTGCTTTTTACTTGGCAGGGTCTTTGCCGTTCAGCCACGGCCCGGCCAGCGACTGGTACGACGGCGGTTGTACGACGCCACCGTCACCGCCGCTCCAACCGAAGATCTGATTCGGCTTCGCACGCTGGCGGCTCCGCTGCTCTCCGCGCTCGGCCCAACTCGGACCGGCAGGCACGATCTGCCGCTTCTCGTTGTCCCAGAACAGGGCCGAACCCGTCCGGTAGCTCTCCACCGCCATCGCCGCAGTCGTGACCGCAACCGCACCCAGATCCGGCGGGCAGAAGGTGCTTTGCCGCCGCGCCTGAACGCACTCCAAGAAGTTGACCCACATCGCTTCGGTGTCGTTGCGCGGCGGCTCGACGGCCACAAACGACGACGGTTCCGGCGCCGATTCCATCCGGGGCGGGAAGCTGGCGCCGCGGGTCGGGTCGTCGCGGAACACCTGGAACCCGCCCTTCACGAACTTGATCGCCCCTAGCCGCCCGCGGATCACGTCCTCCGTCGGGTAACCGCTCAGGGTGGTGGCGGTCGCCACGAGTTGGCAGCCTTCGTCGTAGTCGGCAACGACGGTGCTCACGTCGGGCACGTCGCGCCCGTCGGTTTCGAGGTACAGCCCGCCGCCCGCGACCACCCGCGTCGGGAACCGCACGCCCATCGCGGCGGTCATGCGCGTGAGGTAATGCGAGAGCATGTCGGTGAACGGGCCGCCCGAAAACGGCCACTGGCACCGCCACTGGGCGAACGTGGCGCGGTCGAACGGTTGCTCCCGCGGGGTCGGGCCGACCCGCCGCCCGGCGCACTCGAACTGGTGCCCGAGAAACAGATCCCAATCCACGGTCTTGGGAGTCATCTGCTGCGCGAGCCGATAGAACCGCCACTGACCGCGCACGTCGTTGCGGAAAAACCCTGTTTGCGCGTGCGCCACGTGCCCGATCGCGCCCGTCCGGATCGCGTCGAACGCCCGCACCCACACCCCATCGGCCATCGACTGCACGCCCACGGTCACCACCCGCCCGGTGTGGCGCCACGCGTCCACCACCGCGACCGCTTCCTCGGCGGTGCGCGTCATGGGCCTCTCGACGTACACGTCCTTGCCGGCGGAAAGCGCGTCGAGCGTCATGCGCCCGTGCCAGTGGTCCGGGGTGGTGATGCACACCGCGTCCACGTCGGCGCGGTCCAGGACGACCCGGTAGTCTTTCGTGACGTGCGACCGGTCGGCGCGATCGAGACCGCACTTCCGGGCGGACGGGTAGAGCCCCTGCGCGTACCGGCGCCGGGTGGCTTTCCCGCCGAAGTGAACCTCGTACTCGTCCTCCAGCCCGTCCCACACGTCGCACACCGCGACCGCCTGAACGGGCTTCCCCTCGGCCGCGAACTTGTTCACGAGGTCGATGTGCGCTTGCGCGCGCCCGCCGCACCCCAGGAATCCGACCCGGACGCGCGCGTTGCTCCCCGCGACGTTCGCGTAACTCGCCGCCGACAGCGACAGCGCGGCGGCCGAACCGAAGAACTTGCGGCGGTCGAGTGGGGTCGGCATGGCTTCGCTCTTCACCGTTGCGGCTTTTCGGCGGGGCCGAGGGCCGTCATTTCGACGTTCCGGGAGCGTGAATCGTTCCCGTTATGATATCCGATCGGCCGCCCCGTCCGTATCATTCATCTAGTTTGCGCCGCTTTACCTCTAGAGAGACGAATAGCAGCACATGCACGCGAAACTGGCTCTGGCGGACGGAACCGTGTTCACCGGTCGTGGGTTCGGCGCGACCGGCGAGACCCTCGGCGAGGTGGTGTTCAACACCTCTATGGCGGGCTACCAAGAGGTCCTCACCGACCCGTCGTACACCGGACAGATCGTCACGATGACGTACCCGCTCATCGGGAACTACGGCACCACCGCCGACGACGAGGAGTCGAACGCGGTTCGCGTGGCAGGGTTCATCGTCCGCGAGCTGACCCGCGTGCCAAGCAACTTCCGCTCCGACCGCGACCTGGACAGCTACCTCAAGGCCAGCAACGTCGTCGGCATTGAGGGCATCGACACGCGGGCGCTCGTGCGCCGGCTCCGCGTCCGCGGGTCGATGAACGGCATCCTGTCCACGGCAGACCTCGACGACGCCTCCCTGGTCGCGAAGGCCCGGGCCTTCCCCGGCATGGAAGGGCGGGATTTAGTTTCCGAAGTGGTGCCCAAGCAGTCGTTCAAGTGGGACAAGGGCTTCGGGACGCTAACGGACCACGTGCTCCCGCACCGCCCGGCCACCAAGAAGGTCGTGGCGATCGATTACGGGATGAAGTGGAACATCCTGCGCTGTCTCACACAGGTCGGGTGCGACGTGACCGTGGTCCCGGGAACCGCGAGCGCGGACGAGGTGCTCGCGCACAACCCGGACGGGATCTTCCTCTCCAACGGCCCCGGCGACCCCGCCGCGGTGGGCTACGCCATCGATACGGTCAAGCAACTCATTCCGAAGAAGCCCCTTTTCGGAATTTGCCTCGGGCACCAGCTCTTAGGGCTCGCTCTGGGCGCCAAGACCTTCAAGCTGAAGTTCGGTCACCGCGGGGCGAACCAGCCGGTGCGGAACGAACTCACGAAGCAGATCGAGATTACCACACAGAACCACGGGTTCGCAGTGGACCCCACCACGCTCCCGAAAGACGTGCAACCGACGCACATCAACCTGAACGATAACACCCTGGAAGGGCTGCGGCACACGACGCTGCCGGTGTTCAGCGTGCAGTATCACCCCGAGGCGGCAGCCGGACCGCACGATTCGAGCTACCTGTTCGAGGAGTTCCGCAAGCTCATGGGTTAGCCGGCGTGAACCGCCGGGACCGGGCGCGGTCGTGTGCCGCGCACCGGTTCCGGCACCCGGCCGCCATCCCGTTTCGGGCGCTTTCCGTTCAGCAGTACGCCGAGTCGCGTGTGCCGCACGCCCAACTCGTAGCTCGTCAGTGACACCGCGAGCGTGAGCACAACCACAAGCAAGAACTCGGCAACCACCGGCAACGTGGTCGGGGCGAACCACACCTGGAACGCCGCCTGCACCGGGAACCCAATGAGGTAGCACCAGTACGACGCGTCCGCCAAGTACGCCCACCGCGGCCCGCCCGCGGCGAAGTACCGCTGGAACAGCCCGATCAGCCCGCCGATCATCAGCCAGGTGTACAGCCCGCCGACGAAAATCGCGACCGCCTTCCACACGGCTAAGCGTGCCGGGTCGGTGTCGCGTTCTTCTTCCGCCCAGTTACCTGTAACGGTCAGTTTCAGCATCAGCGGGAGCACCACGACGTTCGCGACAGCGAGCCGAACCGCCCACCGCCGACCGACGGTCGCGAGCGTGTCCCGGTGCCGGTAAAGAAGTGCCCCGACGGAAAAGAACCCGAGATAGTACGTCAGCACTGTAACGTCCGGTGCCCAGCCCTTTGGGGTGTCAATCCACCACGCCGGCATGTCCCACAGCACCGGAACCGCAATAGCGGCGACGGCAGGCACCTTCCACCGTGAAGCGAGTGCGCGCCGGGTGAGCGCATCAAAGGCGCGCACGATACCAACCGGAAGGCGCAACACGACGGACCGGATGGCGACCCAGACCGCACAACACATCAACAAGTAGTACAGAAACCACAAATGGAAGTTCGGGCCGACCCAGCCGCCGGCCCCGTCCGCGACCCACGTGGCCCCGCGGGTCGCGGTGTGTGCGGCAAAAATCAGGTGCAGCGCCGGGCACAGAATCAGCGCCGCGAGGGCCAGTGGCAAAGCAAGTCGCGCGAGCCGGTTGCGGACCAGTTCACCGGCCCCGCGCCGGGACGCCAGCGCGCATGCCCCGAACCCGGCCAACAAGAAAAACAGTTGCATGCGAAAGTCGTGGACCGCGAAAAAGCACACGTCGGCGGCGGCGTGCCGGGTGTGATCGCGCACCGGGAACCCGACCAGACCGGTCGCGGTGTACGGCAGCACGCCATGTGTCACCAGTCCGAGGAACATGGCGACGACGCGCAGGTTGTCGAGGGCGGCAACCCGAGGCGAAAAGGTGTTCGGTTCGGCCATCATCCGTGCCGTTTCCGGGCGAAATCCTTTCACCGGAGGCGAGGTGCTGGGCGCGGGGCGGGGAATGGTACCGTCAGCGTCAAGTCCGTTGCAACCCCATCTTGCCGACTGCCGACGCATTGCCGTTGCGGCCCCGGCGGCGAGCGGCTATGGCCCTGCACTCCGACGAACTCGGACGGGGGCGTGACGGACCGCGCCGCCCGTCGTTCGCTCTCACGGGTGACAACGGATGTTGCGGCGCGTTTTGCTGGGCTGTGTGTGCGTGGTGTCAGCGGTCGGCGCGGTGTCGGCAGCCCCGCCGGGGTTGCAGCCGCGCCCACACGTCGAGGGGCGCGAAATCGACCCGGTGACCCGAGACCACTTCCTCCCCGAATCCCCTGCGGTCGTGAGCGAGCCGCCCGCGTTGCCGGCGCAGCCCCGCGCCGAAGGCGACGCATTTTGGGTGCTACTGTTCGGCGCGCATGAAGCGGTGCTGAACAAGTTCACGATGCCGCTGGGCACCGCGCGATTCGGTGACATGTAAGACCGCAGCCGGCACCGGACGCCTCGGATTGTGGCGCCCGGTGCCCGCACTATTCCAGCGTTTCCGGCACCGGGAACCGCGCATCTTTCGGCCGGCGCACGTTCAACCACTTCGCAAAAATGCTCGCCATTGCTTGCGGCGTGGTCGGTTCCGTGCGAACCCCGCCGCGAATCCCCGGACCGTACACCAGCAGCGGCGCGTGCGTGTCGTAATTGAACGGCGAACCGTGCGTTGTGCCTGTCGGGGTACTCCCGGGTAGCGCGTACGGCACCAGCACAATCGCCAAATCACCGCAGCGCGATGGATAAAACGACCGCTTCATGCGGGTCGCGATCACGTCCGACTCCGGGACCGTGCCCGACAGTTCTTCGGCGGTCAGGGTGCGCAACACGTGCTTGTGCCCTTGAAGTGCCTTCGCGACCTCGGCCACGACCTCGGACTTCGGGCGCCCGCTCGCCTTAACGACCCGCTCGTTCAGGTGGACCCACGGGAACTGGATCGACTCCACCCACCGCGCGTCCTTGTCAGACGCCGAGACCGGCACAGGGTACTTTTTCGACAGGTGCGCGTTAACCAGCTTCGTAAGCTCCGTGGTGCTCACCCGGGGGGCGCCGGTCCGCTCCGGGAGCGGGCAAACGCCGTGGTCCGCCGTGATCCCCATCAGGTACTGCCCCTTCCCGACCTCCGCATCCAGGAACTCGAGGAAGTCCGCCATCAGCGCGTCCGAGCGGAGCGTGACATCCATCACCTCCTGCGAGTCCGGCCCCCAGGTGTGCCCGATCAGGTCGTTCGACGAGAAGCTCACCACGAGCAGATCCGGGGTGTCGTCGGTGCCGAGCCCCTCGGCGCTGATGCAGGACTTCGCGAACTCCAGCAGCAGGTCGTTGCCGTAGGGCGAGTTGGCAAGCGCCTCATAGTACTTCGCCCCGAGCACCGGCCGGCCGCCGGTCGTCGGGTGCGGGAACGTGCCCCCTTGCCCGACCCCGACGCCCTCTCCGCGCACGTCGTCCGGGCCGCTCCAGCGCGCGTAATCGAGCGTCGGACGGGACCGCTCCCAGGGTCGCCCGAACCACTTGTCGGCGGTCTTCGATGCGTTGAAGTCCGCCACCCATTTGGGCACCCGATCGCCGTAATAGGTCGAGGTGCCGAACACCCCATAGAACCAGAACGCGCCGTCCGGCCGCTTGCCGGTCGGGAGGATCGCCGACCGGTCTTTGAGCGACAGCCCGAACACTTTCGCCTTCGGCCCGTGCGCCTGTTTCAGCACGTCCGCAACCGTTTCGCTCAGCAAGCGGTCGGGCGTGCCAACCGCCTTCGGCTTGGGTTTAGCAGGCGGGTTCTTCGGCTTCACGACCGGATCGGCCGGAAACTTCGGCGCTGGGGGCACGAGGTCGTACCGCTCGCTCCCGGCGCAGTACGCCTCCTGGCCGGCCTCAAGCCACTCGTTGCTGACGATGCCGTGGGTGTCGCCGCACGTCCCGGTCAGTATCGAGGCGTGGCCGGGGCCGGTCACCGTGACCCCATACGGATAATGGCAGCGGGTGAACCACGCCCCGTCGCGCTGGAGCCGGTTGAACCCGTTGGGACCGAACAACGGCCGCCAGCGCTCGAGAAAGTCACCGCGCATCTGGTCGAACACGACCAGCACCGCGAGTTTCACCGGTCGCGCCGGCGGGGCGGCCGGTGCGGCACGATCGACCGGCTTCGGCGCGACCAGCCACCCGACACCGCTCACAACGGCGAACAGTCCGACCAACGAGCCGAGCGCGGAGAATGGGTTCATCGGCAGTGAATGGCAGAGGCTGGGGGTGGGTGCAGAAGGTGGTTGTATCGCCCTGCGCGGGACGTTGCGATTAGTAACATGTGAAAGATTCGTCACACCGGCGTGAAGAGAGCGGGAGCGGACGAACCGGTTCGTGAAAGCGGCGCGTGTCCCGAGGCCGGGCCGAACCGTTTCCCGCTACTCAGCGGCGGACACATCGGAGCCGGGCACGGCGAATTTCTTGGCGTACTGCTCAACGGCGCGCTCCTGGTCGAGCGTCTCCACCGACCCGGGGCGCAGCTCCCGCACCTTGCGCAGCGCGTCGCGCGCGGTCATCCCGGTGCTCACGAAGTACGCGGCCAGGACGGTCCCGGTGCGCCCGAGCCCGGCGGCACAGTGAATCGCCACCCCCATTTGCGAGTCGTGCGCCCGCTTCACGGTGGCCAGCACGTGGTCGAACTGGCGCTGGCTCGGAGGTTCCATGTCGGGAACCGGCACCGACACCGCCAGAAGTCCGGCGTCGTTGAGCCAGTTCCGCGGCAGCGGGTTCTCCGTGAGCGACACCAGTACGTCGATCCCGTGGCGGCGCAGCCAGAGCAAATCGTCCGCCGACCGCGGGCGGGCCAGTGCCGCGAGCCGCGGTTGGTCGATCCAGGAGAAGCCCGGCGGCATCGAATCACCCGAGCGGAATAGTAGGGTGGCCGGTGCCCGCCTCGGGCGCCGGTCTTCACACACGATACACAACCGCCGGCGCGCGGCCCACCCGATTCCGTGAGCGGCATGACGCAACCGGCGCTCGTCTTACCGCAAGGCTTTGTGTCCGTGAGCGGTGCGAAGCCGGTTGGCCTCCTGCCACACTTTCGGGTCGGTTTGCAGGAAGTCGATCAGGTTGCCGGTCGAAACGCCGAGCAGAGTTGCGGCGTCCGCGGCGCGGGCCTCGACCGCCGCAAACACGTCCAGCGCCACCCCGACCGCCAACCAGAACCGCGGGTTCTTCGCACTCAGGTTGAGCCGGCCGTCCGCGCTGCGTGCGTCGGTGTAGTCGGGGAGGGCCGCGATCTGTTCGGGCGTCGGTTCGGGCGGTAAGGGGTCGCGCAGCTCCAGAAACAGCGCGTGCCACAACCGTTTCAGGGCTTTAGCTTTGTTCTCGTGCTGCGACCGGCTCTCTTCGGCAATAACGATAAGCCCGGTCGGAGCGTGCCGTAACCGCACCGCGGAGCTGGTCTTGTTGCGCTTCTGGCCGCCCGGACCGCTCGCGCGGTAGGTGTCCACCTCGCACTGCCGCAGGAGCTGGTCCTCGGTGAGGTGCGCCCACGTCGCGCGCGGCAGGCCGTTTGTCGAAGGCGTCGGGTGTGACACAGCAAGCTCTCGCGGCGCGAACGGGCATTCGACGGACACCATCGGTCGGATCGCGGTTCGGCGGCACATACCCCCGTCTCGCCCGCGGAATTCGTGGGTGGCAACCACCCAGCGAGTTGGTAGTCGAACGGCAGCGGGTGTCCAGTCCGCGACCAGTCGCGATACCACCGGTGTGGCGCTGTAACCCCCGTTACAGCGCCACACGAGCCACCCAGCTCGCGACCGGCACTAAGCAGGCGACCGTAGTTGTGC
>NZ_JAXBLV010000089.1:0-1260 GCF_034097035.1 Gemmata algarum | reverse complement strand
CACCGGGATGAATGGCACTTCCGTGGGTTTCTGTTTGTGTAAATTACTCGCTGCCCTTATTGGCTAACAGCTCGGCGCGTCGTTCGGCTCGCGGCTTCGTCATCCACCAGTCGCTTTTGGGGCGTCGCTTGACTTCTCGAGGCTCGCACCGACCCGGACGACGACCGACGCGCCGACCCCCGATCGCATGCAACAGCACCGCGACCTTCTTCTCCCACCCGGCAACGGTCTCGGTGGATAAGGACGCGCGGAACGCATTCAACAGATCCCGCGCACCGGTCACGCTGATCTGACGCGGGCACCGGTTCCGCGCACGCGCCGCCTGGGCGATCACGTGGCGCACCACGTTGTACGCCAACAGGTGGCACCAGATCTCGCGACGTAGCATCTCCGGCGTCTTCCCGCCTCACACGTCCATTGCCAACGTCTGCTTGATGTCGCGGATCGAAAGCTCGACCCGCCACCGGTGGTGGTACAACTGCGCGAGGTCCTCGCGTGTGTACGCGGTGGCGTCCGTTCGTGTGGTCGCCACGATGATCTCGCGGGTTCGATACCCGGGGCGCTCCACCCGGAATCGGACCTCGCGGACCGTCACGGCTTTCGGGGTGGCGTGATACGTCGCCTTGTCCATCCAACCCGGCCGCGCGGGACGGGTCCACGTGACCACGTGATCGTCATCGCCCCGGCGGGTGCCGGCGCCGAAGTCGTCGTGCCGGGATTGGTGCAACCGGATGGCCACATCGACCCCGCGGGCCGGGAGCGCGGCCACCAACCAGTACGAGCAATACGCCCGGTCGGCGACGAACACGTCGCCCGCTTGGAACCGGTCGAGCAACTCCCGCAGTAGGGCCATCTCACCGGCCTCCTTGCCTTTGGCCGGTCCGATCGCGGCCCCGACCAGGGCCCCGGTCGCGAACCCCAGGAGAACGACCACACGGATCAGCGGGAACCCCAGGCCGCGCTTCTGGTTCGTGTGCTGGGGGTACGCCGCTTGGTTCGCGGGGGTATCGGGTCCCGACAGCGTCGTGCCGTCCCCGAGCAACACCCGCCGTCCTTTCCATTGCCACTCCTTGGGCGCGTGGCGCTCGAGTTCGTCGCCCGACGGAGTGGCCAGTCGGGACAGCAAGGCGACCGGGAGCTTGGCGCGGGCCTTACAGTAGGCGCCCGTCGCTTCGGAGCACGGATGCAACCCCAGGGTGACGCGCAGAGCCACGGCCCGAGCCACCGCCGCACAGGACTTGGACGTGCTGAGGCACTGGG
>NZ_JAXBLV010000088.1:0-118984 GCF_034097035.1 Gemmata algarum | reverse complement strand
CTGAGTTCAAAGGGATGCGGTACGTGCTGCGGGCGGGCGTGTTCACCGTCCGGGAAGGTGCCGCCGCCGTGGGCGAGATGCGGTTGGTGTCGATGACGCTCGGCGGGCGCGTCGATCTGGAGTCGCCCGACCTCTCCAAACCGGGGGCCCCGGTGCGGCCGCTCGCCATCTACACGGTATCGGGGAACTCGCTCAAAATGTGCGTTTCGCTGCAACCCGTGGGCGTGTCGGGGGATGGCCCGGCGGTGAAGCCAGAAGGCGTGAAACGCCCGACGCGGTTCGGCGAGCCGAACAGTTATGTGGTCGAGTTCAAGAAGATCAAGTAGCGATGGACGGAAGCCGCGGGCGCTGAACATAGAAGGTATCTGTTCGTGTGGTGGCTCTGGGTAACTCCGGACGGGTCCGCTCGGGGTGCCCGGCTTGTTCGCCCCGGTCTTCGCGGGTCCAGTGTATTTAGACCCGTGAGCCGGAATTCCCGTTGTGCCACCTGCGCCGCCAGCACGCGGATATACGCCTGCACGGCCGCGGGCAGAGTAAGAGTACTACCCCTCAACTAACGCGAGAGCAAGACTGCTACCACCAGCACGGCAGCGGCCACGAGCGCGAGAACGGGGTTGAACGGCTGCCGCGGCACCGGGCGGTAATAGCCCATCGTATTCGTCCTCAGGCCGTGCGCCGGGACGGCAACCGCTGGAGTCGGGGACGGAAGCTAATCAGAGGTGAGGTCTACCCGCCCATTTGTGTTACGAATTCTAAAAACATAACACTGATCGACCAGGGTGCGCGCCGGATTCTGGCGCACGGCCCGACCGGGCAATCACTTCGCAGGGCGCGGGGCGCGGTACACTACACCCATGCTCCACCCGGATACACCAGCGCTCGCGCTCGCGCCGATGGAAGGCGTCACCGACGCGCCCATGCGGGCCGTTCAGGGGGCGACCGGCGCGTTCACCTATGCCGTGACCGAGTTCCTGCGGGTTAGCCACGCGGTTCCGCCGCGGCACGTGTTCCACGACCACGTGCCCGAACTCCGCACCGGCGCGGTCACCCTCACGGGGTTGCCGGTCCAAGTGCAACTCCTCGGAGGCGATGCGGGGCGGATGGCGGAGTCGGCGGTTCGCGCCCACGAACTCGGTGCGACCGCCGTTGATGTGAACTTCGGGTGCCCGGCCCCGACCGTGAACCGGCACGACGGCGGCGCGGCCCTCCTGCGGCACCCCTTGCGGATTCGTGAGATCGTCGGCGCCATCCGCGCGGCGCTCCCGCCCCACGTTCCCGTTTCGGCGAAGTTGCGGCTCGGCTGGGACACGCTTGACGCCATCCACGAGAACGCCACGATGGCCGCGGAAGGCGGGGCGGCGTGGATCACCATCCACGGACGAACGCGGGTCGCGGGGTACGCGCCGCCGATCCACTGGAAGCCCATTGGGCGGGTGCGCGAGCGGCTCGGCATCCCGGTTGTCGCGAACGGCGACATCTGGACCGTCGAGGATTTCAAGCGGTGCCGCGACGTGACCGGGTGCAAACACTTCATGCTCGGACGCGGCGCGCTCGCCGACCCGCGCCTCGCCCGCCGTGTTGCGGCCGAACTCGGGCTCGTGCCACCAGTTGAGGAGACCGACGAGCCGTTCGATTGGGCCGCGCAACTGCGGAACCTGGTCGAGTGGTCGCACCGCTTCGACATGCTCCGGTCCGACAAGAACGTGAGCCGGCTCAAGCAGTGGTTGCGGCTCGCGTCGCAGTTCGGGAACTTCGCGCACTTCGACCGCGTCAAGCGCATCGAGAGCGTGAGCGGGCTGTTCGCCGCTCTGGAGTGTCAGACCGGTTTCGAGAGCGTGTCGCGCATCAGCGCGGCGACCGATACCGCGTCTGCGCTGCCGTCCAACTCCAGCGCCTGAATCACCTTCTCGCGGCGCTCGCGCGGGTGGTTCTGGCTCAACTTCTTCTTCCCTTCGAGCCGCTCGATCTCGATCCGGAAGCCGACGATTTGCGGGAGCAACCGCTCCACGAACGGCCCGGACTCGTTCAGCGCCCACGGGTTCGGGCGCGCCGCTTCGTAATAGGTCACGCTCTGGCGCACGATGTCGAGCAGTTCCGTGTGGTCCTCAACCAGCGCGGCGCGGCCGGTGGCGTGGACCGCGACGTAGTTCCACGTCGGGACGGCGTATTCGGTCTCGTACCACGCGGGCGAGATGTAGGCGTGCGGACCGCTGAACACCGCCAGGACCGGTTCCGCGGTCAGGTCGTGCCAGTGCGGGTTCGCCCGGGCCACGTGCCCGACAAGCGTCCCGTGCGGCCCCGCGGTGCGGTCGAGCAGAAAGGGGAGGTGGGTGGCGAACGGTTCGCCCGCAACTCGCGACACCAGCAGCCCGAAACTGTAGCGCTCGATCAGGTCGTGAAGCGCGTCTCGGTTGTCTTCGGCGAAGTGCGGCGGTGTGTACATCAGCGGTTCTCCGGAAAAACGACGGACGCCCCAGGCATCCGACCGGTTCGCCTGGGTAAGCTGGGCAGCAAGCTCACATAGGCGAAAATGTGGAAGGTGTTTCGATAATAAGGTCGACGATCCGGCGACCGCACGTTCTGCGGCTTTTCACCCGCCGACTGGCACGATCGCTGCGTTACTACCGGCAACTCCCTGCGAACGGTTCGCAGTTTTTGCAAGACGCCCAGGGCGAGATTCCCGATGACCCCACTTATCAACCTCTCCGAACCGGTTCAATCCACCCAGGCAGACGTTTCGGCGCCCCGCTTCTTCATCGACAACACCATCGACGCAAGTCCGGACGACGGCGACTGGTGGCTCGACCTCGGCGGCGTCGATCTGCCCGGCTCGATCGCGGTGTAAGTTTTTCGTGCCTAGTGTACGAATGTGTATAAAGTGCGGAAAGTGATTGTAAAAGGAGCAGGCGCAACTGGGACCCCGGCCGACGTTCCGGGTTAACACCACACGGGAAGCGCCGGGCCACACACAAGGAAGACGCCATGAACCACGAACTGGACGTGCTGACGCTGCTGTTGCTGGACCCCTGTCTGACGGCCGACGAGGCGGCCCGCGAGGCCGCGGCGCGGCGGTCGGCGGTGCTTGCGACCGAGCCGCGTGACGAGATGCGTTCGCGCCGGGGCCGCAAGGTGCGGGCCGCGACGGTCCCCGCGGAAGACGGCCCGGCGATGGGGTTCTGAGCCTTCCGGGTGCGGACGAAACTTTTGGTTCGGTCCCTGGGACCGCGGGCGTCCCGCCCGCCCGGCTTCGTGAGTGGTGTCGGTTGGCGTTGATTCGCCAGCCAACCGCTCACGCGGAGCCGGGCGGGCGGGACGCCCGCGGTCCCAGGTGTTAGAGCTGGTAGCAGAATGAGCCCGGCTTGGGGTGGCATTGCGGCTGCCGGGACGACAGGTAGCACCAACACTCGATGGCTGGGCGGAGAAGATTTTTGACAGGATCAACAGGATTCACCGGATTTAGAATTGATCAGTCTTCATCCGGTGAATCCTGTTCATCCTGTCAAAAATCTTCTTCGTAAACATGAAGCCCGCGTAGGCCGGAACGAAGCTGCGGCCGTCCGTCCATTCTGCCGCCGGTTCTTCGAAGCCCCGCAGGTTCACTTCTTCTTGCAGTAGCTGAGCGCCAGCACTGCGAACGCCGTGGCCAGGGTCGGCTCCGTTTCGAGGAACGCCCGGTTGGTGTTGGCCCAGCTCCCGTTCGCCTTCTGCTTGCCCTTCAACTCGTCGAACAGCTCCTGGCGCCAGTCGTGTTCGGTCCCCTTGGCGTCCTTGAACTTCTCCTCGCCCAGCGCGTCCATCGCCTTCGCGAACGTGTGGTAATAGTAGAACAGCCCGCTGTCCTTTTCTTTCATGCCGGGGTTGGCCGACACCGTGTAGTTCTTGCGGACCCACGCGACCGCGGCCAGCACGCGCTTGTCGTCTTTACCGACGCCGGCGTACAGGAAGCTCTTCAGTCCGGCGTAGGTCATGCCGCCCTCGCTCCGCAGCCCGCCGGCGTCGGTGCGCTTGTCGCTCTTAGGGTCCTTGAACGCGCTCGGGTTGTACACGAACCCGCCGCGGGTGTCGTCGTCGGCTTTCTTCGCGAACTCCTGCTTGTTGAACTCGCTCTCCAGGTTCTGGCACCGGCTGATGTAGGTGACCGCGTTCTTGACGGCCGGGTCGTCCTTCGGCACGCCGGCGGCCAGGAGCGCCTCAACCATGAAGTGCGTGTTCGACAGGTCCGGGCCGCCGCGGGCGCCGGGCTTGTCGTACCCGGCGCCGCCGAAGTTCGGATCGTCCGGCGTGAGCCCGTCGGCGAACTGGAGGGTCTTCACGTACTTGCCGGCGGCCTCGAGCACCTTATCGTACTTGCCCCCGGCGTTCATCTCCTTGAAGGCGACGATGGCGAGGCACGTCATGTAGTTTGACATGCCCCGGATGTACACCCCGCCGTCCTTCTGCACGTGCTTTTCGAGAAACCCGACGGCCTTCGCGACCACCGGGTTGTCGGCCGGGACGCCGGCCCGCACGAGTGCCGCGGCGATGAGCGCGGTCAGGCCCGGTTCGGCCTGCGGGACCGGCCCCATCGGCCCGAAGAAGTACCCGTCGTCCTTCTGGGCCGTCTTCAGAAAGCCGAGCGCCTTGTCAACGACGGCCTTGAGGTCGTCGGCGCCGGGGGCGGCGCCGGCGGTCGAGAGGGCCAGCCCCCCCGAGACCGTGGCTACGGCGGGCGCGACGGCGGCGACCTTGAGCCATTCGCGGCGGTTCAACTGCGACATGCGGACCCTCCGTTGAAGCAATGCGGGAACTCGGCTGAGGTGCAACCCGGGCGCGCGGTCGGGCGCACGCGAACCCCGGCTCACCGCCAGGGTACGCGCAAACGGGGGGCGGGGGAATGGTCAAACGGTGGCCGGCGCTGAGCGAGAAATGGCCACGGGTGCAAATGGCCCGTGGTGCGATGTCAAAGCGCACAAACGGACTCAACTCTCCGGCCCCGCCACGCCCCAGGGAGCGATGCTGCGCAGACCGCGTAGCCGGGTCAGGTGTGCCTTGGCGCCCCCAGCAGTTTGCGGAACACAACCTTGTCGTCGCCCGCCTTATAGAACTCGCGGATGCGGGCCTCCTCATCGTACCCCAGCGCCCGGTAGAACGCCCGCGTCTGCTCGAAGCTCCCCAGCCCGGATGTCTCGATCAGCAGCAACCGCGCCCCACGGGCGGCCAGCGCGTGCTCGACGTGCCGCACCAGGGCTGTGCCCCGCCCTTGCCGCTGGCGGTCGGGGTGAATGGCGAGCATGTACAGGTTCCACGTCCCTTCGGTCAGCCGCTCGGGGGCGTAGTACGCCACCCCGACCGGCCCGCCGTCGTCGTCGGTCAGCCACACGTGGTCGGGGCCGCTCTCGCCCGCGAGGCTCGCGGCCAGGACGGCCCCGACGTCGTCGGTCGCGTCGGGCGGGAACAGTCCGGACGATACGGCCAGGGCCAGGATCGCGGCAATGTCGTCGGTCGTGATCGGTCGGATCATCGCGGACTCCGATCGGGTATCGGGCATCACATCCCGACACGTGCCCATCGCTGGAGGTTCGCGCTTCTCTTCGTCCGACCGCAGATTTGCCGCGCGGGGCAGCCGGCAAAGTCAATGTGGTACTCACACGGAAGGGCGGGCACGGCGGCAGCGGCGACGAGCGCGAAACCGGACATGCGACCTTCGTGAGTTAGGCAAGGGAACGTGTCAGATCACGATCCTCTGCGACAAATTAACAATTTTAATATATTACACAATATTGATTCCAGTGCACTATATCGTCAGCGTTCGCACGCGCGAGGCCACGTCCCACTTGCCCACCACCTTCCCGCCCTCGGCCACGAGGACGTGGTGGTGCAGGGCGACCGTCGGGCAGATGTGGCCCGGGAGCGCGTACACCACGTCACCCGGCTTGTAGGCGTCGGCGCCGGCCGTTTCCACGATGAGGTGCTCCTCGTTGTGGCCCACCGTCTTGTACTCGGGGAAGTCGAGTAGCGTGACCCGCTTCTCCAGCAGCGGGTCCGCGGCCACGGCCTTGTTCCCGAGGTCGAGCGTGACGCGGTTCGGGGTGGGGCGGCTGATGACCCGCGTGACCAGCACCGCGGCGGGGGTGATGCCGGCGAGGTCCGCGTACTTGGGGCCGTACCCGGCGTCGTGCAGCACGAACGTCCCCGGCGAGCACTCGATCCCCGGCACGTCGGTCATCGCGGCGTACACCGGGAAGCTCGGCGTGCCGCCGCATACCAGCCGCGGCACCGGTAGCCCTTTCGCTTCGGCGGCGGCGCGCAGGTCGAGCACCGGCTTGATGAACGCGCGAACCGCCTGCTCGCGCTCGGCGCGGTCGGGCTGGCTGTTGTGGCCGTCGTAGAGCTGGAAGCCGTCGAGGCGCAGCCCCGGGAGCTGGCCCGCGAGTTCGTACAGCGCCAGCGCTCCGGGGCCGACCGCGATCCCGGTGCGGTGCTGGCCCACGTCGAGGTCGAGGACCACCCCGATCGTTCGCCCCGCGGCGGCCATCGTCGCGGACAGCGCGCGGGTGGCGGTGGCGTCGTCGATGAGCGCCGAGAAGGTGGTGCCCGGGTACTTCCGGATCAGCTCGCAGGCCCGCTGAATGTTCGGCCCGACCAGCGGGTACGCGATCAGCACGTCGGGCGCGCCCGCGTGCGCCAGCATCTCCGCCTCGGCGATGGTCGCGCACTTGTGCTTCGTGACGCCGGCCTCAAGGAGCAGTTTGACGATTTCGACCGTCTTGTGCGTTTTGACGTGCGGGCGCAGCCGGGCGGGGCCGCCGGCCATCTCGACCACGCGGTTGATGTTCTGCTTGATGAGCGCCGGGAAGAACACGAGCGCCGGGCTGAAGATCGTGGCTTGGTCGGAGAGCTGGTAAGCTGGGTGCATGGTTGGCGTTCCGGGGTGGGTGCTGGTGGTGAACATACCAGAACCGCACCCGCTCTGCGAGTACCGGCGCGCTACGCGCGAACCCGGCTCAGCAGTTCGTTCAGCACCTCGGCGTCGCTCGGGTAGTCGGTCGGCAGCAACACCCGCAGCGGGACCGGCACCTCGTCCATCCGGTACGCGGTGCCGGGGCGGTGGACGCCGTACACCGCCGTCGTGAACCGCACCGCGGCCGGCACCGGCGGCTCGGCTTCGGGCGGGTCGAGTACGATCACCGGGATGCGCTTGAGGTGCTCCAGGGATTCGGGCGGGAAGTCCGCAACGGTCTCGCTGCCGATCAAGAGGCACAGATCGGGTTCGCCGCGGGCGAGCGTTTCGGGGCCGGTGAACTCGCCGGGGTTGTACCGCGGGTACCCGCGGCTCAGGTTCACCCCGAACGGGTAGCCGGTCTGCCACGCGAGCACCGAGTCCGCGCCCGCGACATCGCCGAAGCGGCGCATCCGCCGCGCGTAGAACCGGCCGCGGTCGTTCAGGTCGGTGACCAGTTGCAGCAGCGCTTCGACAGTTCGGTGGGCCTGCCTCCCGCGCGTGACGCCGGCGCCGAAGAAGAACACGCCACACTTCGCGGCCGCGATCGCGCGGGCGAGTGAAGGCAACCCGCCCCCCGGCCGCCTCCCTGAAGGGAGGGGGAGTTCGTCTGAACCGCCAACCGCGTCTGACACGCGAGCCAGTTCGGGCTCGTCTTCTCTCCCCCTCCCTTCAGGGAGGGGGCCGGGGGGTAGGTTGCCTTCACGCATCCGCATCCGCAGTTCCCACAGCGCCTCCCAGTTGCGCGCCGCGGGGATCTGCACGAACAGGTCCGCGAGCTTCGCGGTTTCCGTCTCTTGCTCGTCCACAACGACCACCACGCGCCCCGAACGCCCGCCCGGGACCCACCGGCCCACCGGGTCGGCCGCGTAACGCTCCAGGTGGCGCGGGTGGGTCACCGCCGGGTCACTGCCCCAGAACACGACGAGGTCCGCCCGGTTCTTCACCTCCCCGAGCGTACACGTCGATTCGCCCACCTGCTGAAGCGCCATGATCGACGGCGCGTGACCGGTGCTGGCGGTGGTGTCGATGGTCGCGCCGAGCCGGTCCGCGAGCGCCGCCGCGGCGCGCTGCCCCTCGGTCGTGCTGCGCGACAGCCCGTAGATCAGCGGGTACCGCGCGGCCCTGAGCAGTTCGGCGGCGCGCGCGAACGCGGCGCCCGGGTCGCTCGGCCGACCGTCCAGCAGCGCCGCAGGCGGGGCCGCGCTGTTTTGCGCGCGGAACCACGGGTCCGCGAGCCGGCACGCGCCCTTCGCTTCGACCACGCGCCCGTCGGCGACGGTGACCGCGAGGTCGTCGCACACGCACCCGCACACGGTGCAGCCGATGTCGGTGAAGGTTCGGGGTTGAGAGGTCATCGGGCCGCCCGTGGTCGGTGAAGGGTGCGTAACAGTGGGGCGCGCCGGTTTAGAATCGGCGGAGGGCCGCCTGCGCCGCGAAGTACCCGCACATGCCGTGAACGCCGCCGCCCGGTGGGGTCGAGGACGAGCAGATGTACAGCCCCTTCACGGGGGTGGTGTACGGGTTGAGCCGCGCCACCGGGCGCGTGAAGAGCTGCCACCAGTCCACCACGCCGCCGGCGATGTCGCCGCCGATGTAGTTCGGGTTGTGCGCTTCCATCGCGGCCGTGTTCATCGTGTGCCGCGCGAGGATCACGTCCCGGAAGCCGGGCGCGTACTGCTCGATCTGCGCCTCGATGCGGTCGGTCATGTCCACCGTGGAGCTGTGCGGGACGTGGCAGTAGCCCCACGCGACGTGCTTGCCTTCGGGGGCGCGTGTCGGGTCGAACGGCGTCGGCTGTGCGACCAGCACGAAGGGCTTTTCCGCGTGCTCCCCCTTCCAGGGGGCGGCCTCCGCGGCGGCGACTTCTTCGAGCGTTCCGCCGACGTGGACCGTACCGGTGCGGCGGCACTCGGCGGCCCGCCACGGGATCGGCGCCGATAACGCCCAGTCTAACTTGAACACCCCGGGGCCGTACCGGAACCGTTCGAGCGCCCGCCGGTAGCTCGCCGGCAGCTTGTGCCCCGCCAGGGCGAGAATTTGCTTCGGTGTGACATCGAGTAGGATCGCTTTCGCGCCCGCGAACTCGTCTACCGACTTCACCGGCCGCCCGGTCTCGATCCGCCCGCCGAGCGAGCGCAGATAGGAGGCCAGGGCGTCGGCGATCTTCTGCGCGCCCCCCCTTGGGAAGGGCCACCCGGCCGCGTGCCCCGCGAGCCCGAGCATCAGCGCGACCGCTCCGCCGGGGGACTGTTCCAGCGGCAGCACCGCGTGCGCCGCCAGCCCCGCCACGATCGCCTTCGCGGCGTCCGTTCGGAACCACGCCTCCGCCAGCCCCTTGCCGGAGTGCAGCGCCCGCAGCCCGAACCGCATTCCCAGGATCGGGTGCCGGGGGAGGCGGAACGGGCCGAGCATGTCCCCGAACAGGTTGGCTGCGCCGGCCGCGAGCGGCTGCATCAGCTTCCGGTACGCGCGGGCGTCCTCGCCCACCCCTTCGGCCGTTGCGTCCACGGACCGCTCGAGCGCCGCCGCCCGCCCGTTGTCGAGCGGGTGCGCGAACGGCGTTTCCGGGTGAACCCACTCCAGCCCGTGTTCGTGAAGGGGCAGCGACTGAAGGAACGGGGACACGACCGCCATCGGGTGAACGGCGGAGCAGATGTCGTGAACGAACCCGGGCAGCGTGAGCGCGGCCGACCGCGTGCCGCCGCCGATCGTGTTCGCACCCTCCACGACGAGCACCGCGCGCCCCTGCCGAGCGAGCGCGATTGCCGCGGCCAACCCGTTCGGCCCTGACCCGACCACGACGCACTCGGGGGCTGACATTGGTGTTCTCACAGCAGTTGCGGGCGCCCGCTCCCTGAACCGCACCGGGCAGACAGCTCGCAACGTATGGCCCCGGGGCGGTTTCAGCAACCGAACGGGCGCGCAACTTGCGTAACAGTTTGGATGTCCGCCCTCGCCTGTGCTCGACTACGAAAGGGGCATCCGATGCGCACGTCACTCTTCTCCGCGGCGGTCGTCGCCGCACTCGCAGTTACGGCCTGGCAACCGGCGAAGGCCAGCGCCCAAGTGGTCGTGTATCCGTCGATCAACAGCAGTCCGTATGTATACCCGGCGGGGTACTATTCGTACCCGTCTTACTCCTACAACTACGCGTACAACTACCCTGGTTACCGCACGTACTCCTACGGCTGGTCGAACCCGTACTCCACATGGGGCTGGTCCGGCTACCGCGCGTACCCGTCGTATGGCGCATACGGGGCCGGTTGGCGGAGCGGGTACGGCGGGTATCGCGGGTTCCGGCGCTGGTAGTCGGTGTGTGCGAGCAGAAGCGCGGCCGTTCGGCCGCGTTTTCTTTTTGCCCCGGCATAGGTGCGATACGGTCGAATGGGCGTGTCATTTGCACCAACCGACGCGCGGAGGGGAATACCATCACCGCCGCGAGCGGACATCAACCGAGGGGCACCAATGAAGAAGTGTGAAGTGTGCGGTAACGAGTACGATAAGGCGTTCACCGTGACGGAAAACGACGGCAGCGAGCACACGTTCGACTCGTTCGAGTGTGCGATTCATGCTCTGGCGCCCGAGTGCTCGCATTGCGGGTGCCGGGTCGTGGGACACGGTGTGGAACAGGGCGGCGTCATCTACTGCTGTGCGAACTGCGCGAAGCACGCCGGGCACACCGCCTTGCGCGACCGCGCATGAGCTTCGGACACCGTGCCCGGTCGAGAGCCGGGCGCGCGTTTCGACTTCCCGTCGTCATTTCACCTTGAACCGGCACACGAGCGGGCGGTGGTCCGACGTGTCGTCGGCGACCACACGCGATTCGAGCAACTCCCACCCGACCGGGGCGAAGATGTAGTCGAGGCGCTCGGCGCGCGTGCCCTCGAAGAACGTCGGCGGGCCGTCGAACGCGCCGCTGAACTTGCCGGTGTCGCGGATCAGCTTGATCGACGCGTTCTCGGGCCGGTTGTTGAAATCGCCCGCCAGAATCGCGGGCCGGTCGCCCACGAAGTCCAAAAGTTGCTGCGCCTGCGTCAGGTTGTTCCGCATGTCGAACGAGTCATTGTGCAGTGCGGCCATGAGCACCGGCCGCCCGCCGAACTCGGCCGACACGAACAGCGCCCGCCGGTTGTTCCCCGTCACCCAGAACGGTTTCCGGCCCGCGAGGTCGATGTTCGCGACCGGCGTGAGCGGCGTGCGCGACAGGATCGCGTTGCCGCCGACCACGCGCGCGAACGGGAGGCCGACGTTGTAGTTCTCGCCGGCCGCAACGTGCGGCAGCCCGCACTCACGCGCGAGGAACTCGACCTGATCGACGTTACAGGGCGCCAGTTCGGTGAGGGCTTCCGAGAGGAACACCGCGTCGGGTTGCTCGGCGCGAATGACTTCGGCCATGCGCCGGAGCTTCGCCAGCACGAACGCGCGCGACTCGAACTTCAGCCCGCCCTTGTGGGCGAACCCCTTCGCAATGTTGTAACTGACGAACGTGGCCTCTCCCGCGGGTGATCGTGACGGGGCAACGGGAACGTCCGCGAGGTGCTGCATCCGCGGCGCTTGCCGGTCGGCGAGGGCGAGCCCGTTCAGCGCGAACAGCCCGACCGCCAGCAGCGCCAGCGAACCGAGCGCGGCGACCACCCACAACACACGGCGCGTCCTGCGACTCATAGCGTACTCCTGGCGCCTCCGGCCGTTCGGCCGGGGCGCCTACGCGATCCTCGCCTTCCTCTGGCGATAGTACTTCAACCCCGGGACGAAGAACGACAGCGCCGACACCGCCCCGAACAGCAGAATGCTCACTTGCGGAACCAGTGGCATCACGATCGACGCGCCGAAGTTCAGCGCGGCCCAGCCGTAGAACCGTCCCGACAGGATGCCCGCCTTGAACATCATCACCATCCCGGCCGCGACCGCGACCGCCGGCGACAGCGTCAGCGCCGGGAGCTGCGCCAGCCACTCGATCCAGAACATCGCGATGCTGGCGCATACGCCGGCGGCCCACGCGTGCGCGATCTGCCGCTCGACGAACAGCACCGGCCCGGCGGCCTTGCGCAACTGCCACAGAATTGCCCCCCACGTCACCAGCCCGACCGACCAGAACCCCATGTACCACACGTGGTCCTTGTAGCCGGCCCAGGCCAGCACCTGCGTGAGCAAGCACAGCAGGAAGATCATGACGCTGTGGAAGATCCACAGCTTGCCCCAGTTCTCGAGCACGTCGGCGTGGTGCGTCTCGCGGAACAGCCGCGCCATGAAGAACCGCAGCCCGCTGGGCGCCGCCGCGACCGGCTGCCCGGCCGCGTAGGCTTCGAGGTCCGTCGCCAGCGCGGCGGCCGACGGGTACCGCATCTCGGCGGGCTTCTGGAGGCACTTCAGGCAGATGAGCTCCAGTTCGCGGTCGACGGTCGCGTTGAGGTGCCGCGGCGGCACCGGCTCTTGCTCCATGACGAGGAGCAGTGTGTCAACGGGGTGGGCGGCCTGGAACGGCGGGCGCCCCGTGAGCAACTCGTACAGGATGGCGCCGAGCGCGTACACGTCGGCGGTCGGTGTGAGGTCCTTGCGCCGCGCGGCCTGTTCGGGCGCCATGTAGCTCGGCGTCCCGACCACGAGGCCGGTTTTGGTGATGCCCTCCGATCGGTCGATCTGCTTCGCGAGGCCGAAATCGGACACCTTCGGCTGGAGCGCCGAGGCCGTGGCGCGGAGCGCGGAATCGGAACCCGAAAGCGGCAGCGGGTCGGCTTTCCGCTCCGCGCCCCCGAGCAGGATGTTGCTCGGCTTCAGGTCGCGGTGCAGGATGCCCGCGGCGTGCGCGTGCTCGACCGCCCGGGCGATCACGGCGACCAGCGCGGCGGCGGCGCGCGGCGGGAGCGGGCCGCCGGTGCGGACCTTCTCCGCGAGCGTCGGGCCGTCGACGAACTCCATGCACAGGTACGCCTGCCCGCCGGCCGTGCCCACGTCGTACACGGTCACGATGTTGGGGTGCTTGAGCCGCGCCGCGGACTCGGCCTCGGTGCGGAACCGCGCGCGGTCGGCGTCGGTCGCGAGGTGCGCTTCGCGGACCAGCTTGAGCGCGACGACGCGGTTGAGGCTCTTCTGCCGGGCGCGGTACACGACCCCCATGCCCCCGCGCCCCACCTCTTCGAGCAGCTCGAAGTCGCCGAAGTCGCGGGGCAGCGCCGCGGACCCGTGCTCGGCCCGGTCCGTGGGCGTCCGCGAGTCGGGGTAGGGCAGGGTGACCGCGTGCGGGGCCGGCTCGGCCGGGCGGGCCAGGTGCGCGAACTGCGCCACCGCCCACAGCGCGCGCAGCTCGTCCGCCAGTTCCGGGTGCTCGCGGGCCGCGGAATCCACGTCCGCGGTGCGCCCGGCCCGCTGCTCGAACGCGAGCCGGTCGATGAGCAACGCCAACTGCTCGTCGTGATCGTGCGCCATAGCTCAAAATAAAGAGTGTTCACCGCAGAGGGCACGAGAGGGCGCAGAGAGAACGAACAGAGAGTTGAGGTGCCCCTCGCTTGTCTTTCTCTCTGTGCCCTCTCGTGCCCTCTGCGGTAAAAAAACGCCTAAAGAGTGTTCACCGCAGAGGGCACGAGAGGGCACAGAGAGAAAAATAAGCGAGCTGAGCTTTCCTCACTCTTGTTTCTCTCTCTGCGCCCTCTCGTGCCCTCTGCGGTAAAAACGCCTTCTGCCTTTACTCGTCTTCCCCGAGGCGGGCCGCGTAGTCCGCGAGCGCCTCGGCCGCGTCGTCCGCGAACTCGGTCGCGTCGTCGATGTCGAACCGGATGAAGCCGTAGGGCTCCCGGGGGTCGATGCGCACCGCGAGGTCGATCCACCGGCCGCCGATCTGGTACGTGAGCCACCCGGCTTCGAGCGGCTCGTACCGCGCCCCCGGGATGCCCGCGATGACCGTCAGCTCCGGCCGCTCGGGCGACACCAGCACGGACGCCTCGCGCACCGCCTCTTTGAGCAGCGGGTACACCTCGTCCGGTGGCGCCGACAGCTCCCAGTCGCGGCCGTCCACGCGGTAGTACAGCAGCCCGCCCTCTTCCCCGAACCGCACCTCGAGCTGCGTCGCCTTGTCGCGGATTGCGTTCAAGATCACGACGTGCAGGAAGCGCTTAACGTCCGATTCGCCGAGAAGCTGATCGACGGATTCATAAGCCAGCACGGGAACCTCACGAGGCAGTCAGGCGAATTCGGAATCGTCAAAATACACAGAGCCGTTTTCATCAAAGTGCGAGTCGAGCAGTTCATTTGCCCGCCCGGACAGCTCCGGCAGAACCGGGAGTTCCAGGGTCGAGCACTCCAGGACGGACGACGGCGGGTGTGGCACCGGCACGATCTCCACGCGGACGGCGAACTCGTGCCCGCCGAGACGCGCGGTGAACCGTCCGTCCGATCCGCCGGCCAGCTCGCGCAGCAGGCGCGTCAACTTTGGCAGGACCGTATCGGGTGGCGGTACCAGGCTGTACCAGTCGCCGCCGATGCGGCACTCGACGGTGCTGCTCCCGGCCCCGGACCGGCGCGAGGGGTCGAACGTGAGCCGATCGGCCCCGTCGCGGGTCGTCATCATCAAGGCGAGCGACACCAGGCGGGCGGGGCCTGTGCCGAACCGTGCGGCGGTGTCGAGGTCGAACGGCGCCATCAGCCCCCCGGTCGAGTCGGGGCGGGTGCGAATGCCGTCGGCACGGCGGTTTGCAACCGGGCGACGAGGTCGTTGAAGTCGCCGGCACACATCATGTGCGCCTCGATGCGGAGGGGTTGGGCGCTGAGGGCGTGAACCACCTCCAGCCCGCGCTTGTGCCCGCCCCCGTTCGTCGCGACCGTCCGGATCGCGTTCAGTGGCACCGCTTCGGGCTGCGGCGGCTCTTGCGACAGCAGCTCGCCGTGCTCACCCCGCGGCGGCTCGCCGCGGGCTTCGGCCGGGAGCACCAGCGCGTCGGCGGTGAGCCGCAGCAGCGGCGGGCGGAACGTGTTGCGCACGCCCGTGACCAGCGACCAGAACGCCATCCCGAGCGTGGGCGCGCCGAACACGCCGAACACCATCATCGCGACGCCGGTCGGCAGGTCGCCGGTGCGGACGCGGTCGTACCCGGCCGGGAACAGCGACACCGCGAACGTGCCGAAGAGCCCGAAGAACAGCACCGAGCAGCCGACCATGTGCCAGCCCGACCAGTACGGGTACGCGCGCCCCGCGGCGCCGGCATCAGACGTCATCGGGCCGCTCCTGTCCGTCCGGCACGAGCACCGTGCGCAACCGCCGCAGCGCCCGCAAGTACCGCATCGACGCCGCGGCCTCGGTCAACTGCAGCGCGTGCGCCACCTCCTGGTTCGACAGCGCCTCGTGGTGCCGCATCAGCACGATCTCGCGGTCGTCCTCTGAGAGCTTGTCGATCGCGGTCGCGAGCCGGCGCTGGAGCTCCAGCCGGATCGCTTCCGACGTGGGGGTGCGCTCGGTGTCGATCAGTTGCGCGACCAGTGAGGCGCTCGACCCGTCGTCCCACGCCGGGCGGGCGATCGGCTGCTCGCGGTCCACGCTGCGGCGCTGCGCCAGCCGGTGCCGGCGGTGCGTGTCGATGATGCGGTCCTGCGCGAGGTGCCGCAGCCACAGGTGGAACGGCATGTCGGGCTTTTTCAGGTACTCGGTGAGCCGCTGGTTGGCCTCGATCAGCACGTCCTGAACGATGTCGGAGGCGTCCACGCGGCGCGCGACGGCCGGGTCGAGGCGCAGGCCGACGACCTGGCGCAGCGGGTCGCGGAACTCGCCGAGGAGCTTGTCGACCGCGCCCGGTGCGCCGGTGCGGGCCTCGCTGAGGAGGCGGTCGGTTTCTTCGCGGTTGGGCCACATGTCGCTATTTTACAACCATTCGGGCTCACGAATTACGCGGAATCCGGGAACGACACGTCCGAGGGTGCTCTGGTAGGCTGATGGCAGGCGAACCGACCGCGGGAGAGTTACGCGTGCCACTCCTGGATCACTTCCACCCGCCGCTGTACCCGCGGCGCCACTGGGAATCGTTTCACGTCACCTGGGCCGGCGCGATCGCGGACGCGCTCAACGAGCAACTGCTGCCGGACGGTTATTTTGCCGAGGAACAGGCGCACGCCGGGGCGCGCGTCGAGATCGACGTTGCGACGTTCGCCGACGGTGAAACCGTCGCCCGGAACGGCACAGTCGCAACGCGGACCTACGCACCGCCGGAACCGCCCGTCGTTGTGCCCGCGGCCTTCCCGGACGAGTTCGAGGTGCGCGTGTACGGCGGCGAGGGCGATGCCCGTCTTGTCGCCGCAATCGAACTGGTCAGCCCTGCAAATAAGGACCGCGATACCCACCGCCGCGCCTTCGCCGCTAAGTGTGCCGGTTACCTCGCGCAAGGGGTCGCGCTGATCGTGGTCGATGTGGTCACGAACCGAACCGGTAACCTGCACACGCTGATTTTCGAGGTGCTGGGCCGGGCCGCGGATGCCGACCTGCCGCACGGAACCGACCTCTACGCGGTGGCGTACCGGCCGCTCGTTCGTGACGGAGCGGACGTGATCCAGGCGTGGCCCCACGCGCTCGCGGTCGGCGGCAAGCTGCCGACGCTGCCGCTCGCCCTGAACGCCGAACTGTGCGTGCCGATCGACCTCGAAGCGACGTACACCGCCGCGTGCGCCCGCCGCCGGCTCGGGTGAGTGCCCCGGTCGTGCCCGAGCCTCGTTGGTTGGTAAGGTTCTGGTTTTGAGTGTGGCCCGCTCGCTCCGCGAGCGGGTGCGATGACGTGCAGGGTGCCGGGTGTGGCTAATTTGATACGCGGAGCGAGCGGGCCACACTCAGAACCCGGCTACGGCTTCGCCCGGGGTGCCGGTGCGGTGCGAAGGGGTGCGGTCAGTTCGGTCACCTTCGCCTGCGCGGCCTTCAGCAGCGGGTCGCGGACGAAGTTGCTCGCGAAGCCCAGTTGGTGCGGCCCGACGCTCTTGAGCGCGGCGGCCCCGCGCCTGACGGAGAAACCCCAGTCGGCCGGCTCCTCGCCGTTCAGTTTGAGCGCGACGGCGGTGGCGATGTCCCGCATCTGCAAGGTGCGTTCGTGCGACGAGGCGAACTCGCGCGTGTCGCCGAACGCGGCCACCGCTGCGGCGGTGTCGGCCGCGGTTCCGCCCTGCGCGAGGTACAGCAGCGCCCAACCGCGCGCACGCTCGGTCCGCTTGGTATCGGCCGCAACGGCACGGGCCAGGGCCGCTCCTTCCCGGCAGTCGAGCATGAGGAGCGTCGAGAACCCGGAAACGGCGGCGTCCGGGTTCTCGCGCGCCCCGAGCCACGCCACAAACAGCCGCTGGAGGGCGGCCGGCGGTCGCCCCAGCGCGCCAGGTGTGGGCCGATGCTCGGCACCGAGCCCGGCCCAGCAAGCGTGCCATGCGGTGTGTTCATCCCGTGGTGCATCGAGCCGCACGCGTTGCGCAGGCACCGCCTCAGTGCCAGGGAACGTGCCCAACAGGAGCATCGCGGGGTACGTGCCCCGTTCCGGCGACCACTGCGTGAGCGCGGTCACCGGGCTCCGCTTGGATTCGGCGGCGTACCAGTCCTTGAGATCCCGAGCCAGTCGCGCGTGGGCCGTCCGGTGCAACCGCTCGGCCGCGTTCGCGTTCTCGATCGCTTCGATTATTGCCACGAACGACCGTTCGTTGGCCAAGAGCTCGGCGAAGATGGCGCGGGCGTCCGGGCCGTCGCCGGTGATGTCCTTGAGCCTCGTCCAGACCGGGTGTTTGAACGTGTCCGGGTTCGCGGCGAACGCGGCCGTGGCGCGCTGCCAGTCGGCCCGGCGGAGCGCGGGCAGGACGGCGGCGCACCGCCGCGCGATCTCGGGGTTGTCCGACTTCAGCCCCACGAGTAAGGCGGACTTAGCCGGGGCGCCGAGTTCTTTCAGCTTCTCCTCGGCGGCCTCCCGTTCGGCAAAGCTTTCACTGCCCAACTGCGCGATCAGCTTCGCCATCGGATCGTCAACGGGGCGCGGCGCTGGTGCGGTCGCGTTCCCGCTCGCGGCCGGCGCGTCCGCCGAACCGGTCATCGCCAGCCCGCCGCACGCGAGCGCGAGGCACACCGCTCCCGCGACCGCGCCGGCCCGCAACTGATCGAACAGCATGGCTTTCAGGACCACTGCCGCCGCCGCACCCACGGTTCCGCCGGCGGCGCCGCTTACCGCGACCGTCGTTACCCGGACGAGTTCGGCTGAAACGGTCATCGCCCCGGAGGTCAGCACCGCGAGCGCGACCGAAGGCGCAACCCCGCGGGCGGCGAGTCGTGACGCGAGCTTGCGCTTCGCGGCGGCGAGCCGGCTGGAGACGGTGCCCTCTGGTACGCCGAGTTCCGTTGCGGCCTCGCGCCGCGACAGCCCCCGTAACTCGCACAGCACCACCGCCACGCGGTATAACTCCGGGAGCCGCGCGAGTTCCTCGTCGACGATCGCGGCCTGCTCGGCGACCGCGAGTGTGTCGTCGGGCGCCGGGGCCGGGCTCGTGTGATCCCGCTTCCGATCCGGGTCGGCGCGTCGCTCGCGCCGGTCGCGTGTGAGTCGCACCCCGCGGGCGGTCCGCACGGCGACCCCGTACAGCCATCCGGCGACGTTGGACCCGCGCACGCTACCCGCCTTGCGGGCCAGCACCAGGAACGTCGCCTGGAACGCGTCCTCCGCGTCGTGCGGGTCGGACAGCACCCGCCGACATACCGCGAGCACCATCGGCCCGTGCCGGCGCACCAACTCCGCGAACGGATCGTCGGCGCGCGACGAGATGAACGCGCTCAGGAGCTGGGCGTCCGTGTTCGGGACTTCCTGGGACAGCGTGAGGCGGGCCAGCGCGACGGCAGAACGGGGCACGGTTCGGCCCTCCGGGGTGGTTGCTCACCGGAATAGTGTGCGGAGGGGACCGGCGCGTCGCGCGAAAGTGCGCGAGAGCACGAAACACCTGTTCCGTCCGCGGGGCCGCTCAAAGCCGCACGCTTGCCGCGGGCGGAAACTGGATCAATCTTTCTTGTTCGATCTGCCTTTTTCTCGCTTTTCCGCTTCGCTCAAGTGTTTTTGTGCCGATTCCATGAGCCGCGGGCGCGCGGACCGCGGAGCATCCGGGCCGGGCCGGTCGATGTACTCGAGCGGCAAACTCGTGACCAGCGCCGCCACCACTGGGTCGCCCGCGAGCGCTTCACCATAGGCTGCCGCCAAGACCGCGTCTTTCGGGGCGCCGCCCCGCACGACTTCGGTGAGCAGCCGTAGCGTCTCAACGGGGTTGGCCTGGTAACACGCGACCAAGTCCGGCGGCAGTGTCAGAATCCGTTTGCCCTGAAACGGCCCCTCGTCGGGCCGCGTGTACGTCGGACCCTTGTCGTAGACCGCGCGACGGACTTGCACCTGCTGCGCGGCCGTCAGCGGCTTGGCCGCTAGCTCCATCGAACCAGCATTTGAAATGTTATCCGTTTGGCTTATTAATAAATAAATGGCAACGGTAATCGCTTTGAAGCGCGACATAGGTGCCTTCTTGATCGGGGGCATTGTCAGATTACTCGGCGCCGGGTGACCGCGGCCCCTGCCGAAGTGAGCGGGGCTGCGATCGAGTTCGGCCGCCGCCCGGGGGGGCGGCGGCTGTACGGCCACGGTCGGTTGAGTTCGGTCTCCTGCCGTCCGTGATTGTGCAGCCGGCTGAACTCGATTGCAAGCATCGGGATGAACACGCGGCCTGAATGGATTCGGCCTTTCAAGCCGTCAGGTCGCAAGTGATAAGGCCGGCTCTGGAACGCTGTACGCTTCACGACCGGGCGACTCAACTAATTCCATCGCGCCACTTCGTTCAAGGCGCGGTCGAGGAACTTCCGCACGTCCGCGGCGTCTTCTGCCCCGGGCTCGGCGCGGAGGTACGCCCGGAGCGGGTCCACCGCGCGGCCGAACTGCTCCGCCTGCACCAGCAGCACCCCCAGGTCGCGCTGCTGGCTCGCGTCCGCGGGGATCAGTTGCGTGAGCCGGCGGGTGACCCGTGCGCCGCGGCGGTAGTCGCGCTCCGCGAGGTACGCGGTCTTCAGGTTCTGAAGCATCCGCGCCACGATCGCGCCCGGCGGCGTCGCCGCCAGCGCCTCGGGGGTCGCCTCGAACGGCCGACCGGTCACGCCCCCCACGAGTTCCTCGCACCCTTCGATGTCGAGGAACTGTCCGCCGTTGAACGGGTCGAACAGGACCTCTTCGTTGCCGTCCACGGCCTTAACGATGAAGTGCCCGGGGAGTCCCACGCCGACCACGTCCAGCCCCGCACGCTGGCCCACCGCCATCGCCAGCACCGACAGCGCGATGGGGAGCCCCACCTGTCGGTCGAGCACCTTATTGAGGTAGCTGTTCCGCGGGTCGTAGTAGTCCTCTGTGTTTCCCGCGAACCCGCACTCTTCAAACAGGAACGTGGACAGTTCCGCGGTGCGGGCGGCCAGCGACCCCTTCAGACGCGGGCGCAACTGTTCTGCGAGGCGGTCGATCCGGCGCAGGTAGGCGCGGGGCTTCATGCTGCTGTACGCGTCGCGCGCGATGAGAAGGGCGATGCGGGCCAGGTCGGTCTCGGCACTCGGATCAACGGAAAGTGCCTCAAGAGTGGTTGAGAGTTTCATGGGGGCATTTTAACCACGCCGCAACGCACCGGTGAAGATGAGCCGGAACCCGGTAACCAATTCCCGGGCACAACTTCAACGGAACGCCACGAAATCTTTGCGGCGCCCAAGTTTGGAACCCCGGCGACAGGCGGTAGCATCAAATAGGACGGATTTGTCCGCTCGGAGGTTCGCCGATGCTCGTTCAACGATACAGAACCGATCTCCATTGCGGGGCGTGCGTGGCGAAGGTGCGCCCGCTCCTGGATGCCGCCCCGGACGTTCGTAAATGGGACGCCGACACGTCCGGCCCGCAAACGGTGCTGACCGTCGAAGGCGACGGGATCACCGCAGAACGCCTCGGCGCGCTTCTGCGGCCGGCGGGTTACCACGTTCTCGGCGAGATGGTTGCCGCCCAACCGGCACCGCCGGTCGAGAAGCCGACGTCGTACTTTCCGCTCCTGCTGATCCTCTCCTACCTGCTGGTCGGGGTTGCGGTGACGGAACTGGCCGCGGGGGCGTTCGACCCGATGCGCGCGATGGGTCGGTTCATGGCGGGTTTCTTCCTGGTGTTTTCGTTTTTTAAGCTGCTCAACCTTCGAGCGTTCGCCGACGCCTACGCCGGCTACGACGTGGTGGCGGAGAAGTGGTACGGCTACGGGTACGTGTACCCGTTCATCGAGCTGGGCATGGGCATCGCGTACCTCGGGCACTTCGCACCACTCGCCACGAACGTTGTGACGCTTGTCGTGATGGGAGTTAGCACGGTGGGGGTGGTCAAGGCGCTTGCGGCGCGACGTAAGATTCGCTGTGCCTGTCTGGGAACTGTGTTTAACCTGCCGATGTCTGCGGTAACGCTGGTCGAGGACGTGCTGATGGTCGGTATGGCCGTCGCGATGCTGTTCTGGTTGCTGTAAAATAGAACCGCACGACTAACTGGCAGCCTCTCCCTCTACCAGTTAGCCGTGCGGTTGTTTTTGGCTCTCGCCGTTTTATTCAAATGCGAGTCGCGTGCCAAAACCGACGCCGATTGCATGAGGATGTCGCAACTACTTCATTTCTAAGTAAATTCGGTGTAGAGCATTTTTCTCAACTGCCAGAGGTTTCCTCTCAAGTGCGCGCATTTTGTGCATTAGTGGTGGTAGTGTGCTTTTAAAGCGCGCATATGGGCTGATTTTGCATCCTGGTTGACCCACTTCACCGTCATCGTCCACAATAGGGCGAAACCATTTACGGAGCCGCCGTATGCCCGCGACCGTGGACGACACTTATGCCGAGGCCTTTCGGAGCATTTACGCCAGCGTTCTCGTCACGGCTCGTGACCGGTACTGGCTCGACCACGCCGTGAGTGCCGCCACCGGTAACGCCAGCAGTACCATTCTTTGTGACTGCGAAGCGGGTTTGGATCGCTACGTCGAGGCGTCCGAAACGCCGGACCAGCGGCCCGGGGCGATCGTTCAGTTTCACGTCCCCCGGTTCCATAAGGATCGTGAAGCGCGTCTGGAACGATCGGTGCTTGTGCGGGTGGCGCAGAACGTGATGACCTGTCCCACCACCGCCGCGTTCAACGTTTTGCCGGCGGACGGGAGCTGGTACGCGAGTCAGCAGCCGCCGAAGCCCGGTGCGAAGTGGTTCCCGCTGGGGCGGAAGGTGGCGTACTTCGGCGACGGGCACCAGTTCACCGCGGAGCGGTACGGGCGCCGGTGCTGGGTGGTGCCGATCCTCAGCGGCGAGTTCGTGATTGAGCGGCGCTGCGGGTTCGCCGACGGGCTGATGGGCGGGAACCTGTGGTTCTTCGGCGCGACCGCCGACGCCGCGCTCGACGCCGCAACGAAGGCTGCTGCGGCGGCGAGTGAGGTTCCGGGAGTGATTCTGCCGTTCCCGGGCGGGGTCGCATCGAGCGGCAGTAAGGCCGGGAGCAAATACAAGTTTTCGATCGCCAGCACGTACGCTGAGTACTGCCCCACCCTGCGCGGGAAAGAAGGCGTCGCGTCGCGACTGCCCGAAGGGGTCGCGAGTGTGCAGGAAATCATTATCAACGGCGCCGACCTGCCGACCATTGTGAAGGCGACGCAGACCGCGATCGCGGCGGCGAAGGGCGTGCCCGACCTGCTCACGATCTCGGCGGGCAACTACGGCGGGCGGCTTGGGAAGAGCTTCATTTATCTGCACCCCGAAAAGCAGCCGGCGTAGTCGCGTTGGGGCCGGGTCGGACCGTTTCAGGTTCCAAGCACGGCCGAAAGCGGGTGCGGTGCCGTCAGCGCCTGCCTTCGCCCGCGGGAATCACCCGAGCGAACGCGGCCTCGAGCTGACTCAGCGCGGCCGGCTTGTTGACGAACGCGGTCTTGCCTCGGGCGAGCAACTCCTCCACCGTGTACGGGCTCGGGTTACCGCTGACGAAGACGCACGGCAGGTCGGGGTTCGTGTGCCGAAGCGCATCAAGAGTTGCGGGGCCGTCCAGCTCGGGCATTCGCACGTCCAGTATCACCGCCGTTGGGGTTTCTTTTTGACACATCTCCACCGCCTCGGCCCCGCTGCTCGCCGTGGTCACGCGATACCCCAGGTGCTCCGCTAACTTGGCGAGGACGTTTCGAACGATCGCCTCGTCGTCGATCACTAGGATCAGCCCCGGCGTAGTCATTGGTGACCTTCCACGGGTGCGAACGGAAACCGACGTGTGCAAGTGTCCATAGCCGGCCGTACCGTATGCCTCATACGCTCTCGAACGACCGGATTTCTCGCAGCGAGGCACAACAAGCGGTACCGAGACCCGGCAGCGGAGGAGGACCTTCACCGTCCGTTCCGGGCACACCGGACAACGGGCTAATTAGCAAACGTCGCACCGCACGCCGCTCGTGGGGGGGCACACAAATTGTATGCACGGTGCGGTGTCCCGCCGGGTTCGAAAAAGGCTGGCCCTGGGACGCAGCATCCGAGACGCTCGCTCGCTTCTGCTGAGCGTCGGGCACCGGCGTGACCGGGCGCACCGATGGCTTCGCGGCAGCGGCCAGCATACAGAGGCGTGGCGCCTAAACCGATGCCGAACCGAACACCAGGCATTCGTGGGGGTATAGTTCCAGGCGGGTGTCGCCTTCCGCGCGCGGCCCGCCGTAGGTATTCCACTCCGAGCTGTGGAGCAACTGTGCCCCTGCGGGCAGTCCGTCCGGTAGCGGCTGTGGGGCCGCGGACAGGTTGAAGTACGCGCGCAGCGCCGACCCCAGGTCGGTCCCGCGGACGAGTTCCAGCACCGGTCCTTCGGTCGGATCGGGCAGCAGCCGAGCCCGGCGGTTCACGAAGTCCTTGAGCGCCGGCCACTGGCGGCGGGCGGCGAGCAGGTCGCGGTACAACCGGCGCAGCCCGGCCCGCGGCGATCCGTCCGGCCAGGACCAACTCAGCCGCGACGCTGTGAACGACAGCGTGGCCTGCGGGTCCGGCACCTCGCCCGCCAGTGCGTAGTCGCGTCGCCGCCCCTGGCGCACCCCCTCGATTAGTCCACGGTCGCCGAACGAGCAGAAGAACAGGAACGGGTTCGTCTCCCCGTATTCCTCGCCCATGAACAGGAACGGCAGGTGCGGGGACAGTAGCATCAGGCTGGCCGCGAGCCGCTGCACCGGCGGCCCGGCCAGCGCCGCCAGCCGCTCGCCCCGCGCCCGGTTGCCGACGTGGTCGTGGTTCTGCACGCCGACCACGAACCGGTCCCCGGGCACGTCCCCGGCCGCCGCGCCCCACCGCCGCCCGCGGTGCCGGCTGTACCGCCCGTCCAGCAGGTACGTGCGCTCCAGCACCCGCGGCAGGTCGGCGGCCGGGCCGAAGTCGACGTACTTGCCGTGCCGCTCGCCGGTCAGGAACGCGACCACCGCGTGGTGGAAGTCCTCGTTCCACTCGGCGTCGAGGCCGAACCCGCCGCGGTCCGGCGGGAGGACGATGCGCACGTCGTTGAGCAGGCTCTCGGCGATCACGTGGAACGGCCGGCCGAGCGGCGCCGCGGCCCGGTCCGCTTCGCGCTTGATCTCGGTGAGGATGTGGACGGGGCTGATGTCGAAGATGCTCTGGGTGGCGTCCAGGCGCAGCCCGTCGAGGTGGTACTCTTCGGCCCAGTGCCGGACGTTGTCCAGCACGAAGTCGCGGACCCCGTCGGACCCCGGCCCGTCGTAGTTGAGCGCCGCGCCCCACGCGGTGCGGTAGCGGTCCGAGTAGTACGGGCCGAACTCGCCCGCGTAGTTGCCCTCCGGCCCGAGGTGGTTGTACACCACGTCGAGGACCACCGCGAGGCCGTGCGCGTGGCACGCGTCCACCAGCCGGCGCATGGCGTCGGGGCCGCCGTAAGTGTCCTGCGGGGCGAACAGGTGGACCCCGTCGTACCCCCAGTTCCGCGCGCCCGGGAACTGAGCCACCGGCATGACCTCGATCGCGGTCACGCCCAGGTCGCGCAACTCTGGGAGCCGGGGAATTACCGCGTCGAACGTGCCCTCGGGCGTGAACGTGCCGACGTGTAGCTCGTAGAAGACTAGGTCTTCACGGCTGACGCCGCGCCAGTTGCGGTCGGTCCACGGGAAGCGGCCCGGGAACACGACCGCCGACGGCCGGTGGACGCCGTCCGGCTGCCAGCGCGAGCACGGGTCCGGGCGCTCCGGCCCTCCGTTGAGCCGGTACGCGTACCGCTGCCCGTCCGGCACGCCCGCACCGGTGTGAACGAAGTAGCCGTCCTCTTCCGGGCTCATGGCCACGTGGCGCCGGCGGTCGCCGTCGATCAGCACCAGTTCGACGCGGTCCGCCTTTGGCGCCCACACCCGCCACGTCACGGCCCCGTCGGGTTGGGTGACCGCGCCGCACCGCCGGATCTCCGCTGCTCCCATGTCGCCTCTCCGTGTCGCGCTCTCGACCCACGGCGTTCCGTTTACTTCGGCAGAACCCGCAGTCAAGACAGCAACATCAGGGCCGCGACACGTCCACCACCGCGGTCCCGGCGACGGCGAACGCCCGGTCGCCGCGCCGGATCGGCACGTTCGCGGCCCCGGTGAACGCGCCGAACGCCGGCAGCACCCCGACCCGCGGCCCGAACCAGAAGCACGGCAGCCGCAACCGCTCCCGGCCCAACACAACGCCCGGGTGAAGGTGCCCGGCCAGCACGTACCCGCCGTCGGCCGGTTCCGGGAAGTGGGCGAACACGAACGGCTCGACGCGGAGGTCATTCGACCAGTCGCCCCACCCGTCCGGCGGCGGGCCAGCGCGGTCGTGGTTCCCGCGCACCAGCCGCACCAGCAGGCCCGGCCGTTCATTGCGCCACGCAGTCAGCCCCTCGACCACATGGGCGGTGCGCCCCTCGCGCGCGTGCCAGAAGTCCCCCAGAACGAATAGGTGCTCGGCCGCGGTGTCGTCGAGCGCGGCACCCAGGCGGGTGAGCGGTGCGGCGGAATCGCCCGGCACCGGCACCCCCGCGGCGCGGAACGCTTCTGCCTTGCCGAAATGCGGGTCGGCAATCACCAGCGCTTTCGTTCGGGGCCAGAACAGAGACCGGTCCGGGCGCAGGACCAGCCGCTCGCCGGCGATTTCGACCTCTGCGGTCATTCCGGCCCCGCCTTCCGCTCCAGCGCCGCGGCCAGCTTCCCCACCCGGTCGGCCAGCGTTTCCGACGACACCGCCGCACGCATCCGCTCGACCAGGAGCGGGAACGCGAACGGCGTTGGGCGCGGCGGGTCGGTCACGACGATGTGGCCGGCGGCGATGCGGTCGAGCGCGGCGCGCAGCCGCGTCACCTCGAACTGGCGGTCGAGCACCTCGCGCCGGGCCTGCCACAGGAGCAGGTTCGACGGGTCGTGCTCGCGGAACACGTCGTAGAACAGCCCGCTGGACGCCTGGAGCTGCTTGGCGGTGCGGCCCGCATGCGGCAGCCCGGGGTTCACCAGCCCGGCGACGCGGGCCACCTCGCGGAACTGCCGCTTCGCCAGCTCGGCGGCGTTCAGCGACGCCAGCACATCGTCCGTCAATCGGTCGGGGGTGAGCAACTCCTTGAGCGCGTCCGCGCCGAGGTCGAGCGGGTCGGACGACACCAGTTCGAGGCCGTAGTCGTTGCACGCCAGGGTGAACGTCTGCGGCCGGCGGCGCGACAGCCGGTACGCCAGTAGCGCCGCCACGCCCTCGTTGACGAGCCGCCCCTCGAACGGGTACAGGAACAGGTGGTGCCCATCGCGGGTGTTGAGCCGCTCCGCGAGCACCTCGCCCGCGGCGGGCACCCGCGACCACCGGGCTTGCACTTCCAGCACCGGCCGCACCGCCTGCATTTCGGCGTCAGCGAACAGCCCGCGAGCCGCCTCGTCCAGCTTGGCCCGCACCGACGCCGACAACTCGCCGGACAGCGGCAGGCGTGACCCGGACCAGCGGAGCTTTGTGTCGGCGTCCGTTTTCGCCAGCCGCACCCACACCGTCATCTCGTACAGTTTGACGAACTCCAGTGTGCGCCCGGCGAAGGTGAACCGGTCGCCGGCCTTGAGCCGGGCGGCGAACGACTCGTCCACAGTCCCCAACTTCGCGCCGCGGAGGAACCGCACCAGCACCACTGCTTCGGACGTGATGACGCCGACCGACTGCCGGTGCCGGCGGGCGACCTTCGCGTCCGGCACGCCGTACACGCCGTCGCGCACCTCGACGCGGCGGTAGTCCGGGTACGCCTTCAGCGCCTCGCCGCCGCGGGTGACGAAGTCGAGCACCCACGTCCATTCCATGCCCGACAGGGCACGGTACGTGTGGGCCGTCCTCACCTCCGCCAGTAGTTCGTCGGCCCGGAACCCGCCGGCCAGTGCCGAACCGACGCAGTGCTGCGCCAGCACGTCGAGCGGCTTGTCGATCGGGAACCGGCCTTCGATCCGCCCCTCGGCTGCGGCGGCCCGCGCCGCGGACACCTCAACTAGCTCGAACGCGTGCGTCGGGACGCAGGTGACGCGGCTGGTCTCGCCCGGCCGGTGCCCGCTCCGCCCGGCCCGCTGCAACAGCCGCGCGACGCCCTTCGGGCTTCCTACCTGGAGCACCCGTTCGACCGGGGCGAAGTCCACGCCGAGATCGAGCGTGCTAGTACAGACCACGCACCGCAGCGTCCCGGCGCGGAGCCCGTCCTCCACCCAGTCGCGCGCCTTCCGGTCGAGCGAGCCGTGGTGCAGCGCCACCTGCCCGGCCCACTCGGGGCGGGCGTCCAGCAGCGCCTGATACCACTGCTCGCACTGCCCGCGGGTGTTGGTGAACAGCAGCGCCGTCTTGCCCTCCTCGATGGCCGCGAGCACTTGCGGCAGGAGGGACAGCCCGAGGTGCCCGGCCCACGGGAACCGCTCCACCCGCGGCGGCAGGATTGCGTCGATGGTGATCGGCTTCGGCACGTGCCCGCGGATCACCCGGCCGCGATCCGTTTGTAAAGAAGAGCCCCTAGCAGGTTCTCTGCCGTCTTGTGAGGTGGGATCCCCTCCGACCAGCGCCGCGAGCGCGTCGCCCAGGTTACCGAGCGTGGCCGATAGCCCCCAGGTCCGCAGGTGCGGGCAGAACGTGCGGAGACGGGCGAGCGCGAGTTCGGTGAGCACCCCGCGCTTCGAGCCGAACAGCTCGTGCCACTCGTCGCACACGACGCACCGCAGGCCCGCGAACTTCTCCCGCGCGTCTGGGTAGGTGAGTAAGAGCGACAGGCTCTCGGGTGTGGTGACGAGCACCGTGGGGAGCCGCTTCTGCTGCCGCGCGCGGGCCGCGGCCGGTGTGTCGCCGGTGCGCGTCCCGACATCCCAGTTCAGCCCCAGCGGGCGGAGCGGCGCCTCGAGCGCCAGCGCGGTGTCGGCCGACAGCGCACGGAGCGGCGTAACCCACAGCACGCGGACCGGCGGAGGAGCTACCGCGGGGGGCTCGCTCACCGCTTCGAGCAGTGGGCCGAAGTACGCCGCGTACGTTTTGCCGGTGCCGGTGGAGGCGTGAACCAGTCCGCTCGCGCCGGCGCGGTACGCCGCCCAGGTCTCTTGTTGAAACGGGAAGGGTTCCCACCCGCGGCGCGCGAACCACTCGTCCGGCGGCACCACCTCCGCCGGGTCGATCGGGCGCGGCTTCGGCGGCTTGGTGCGGGGCGGCTTCGGGATGCCTCTCACGCCCCGCCCTCCGGCGACACGTTCAGCAGACCCTTGACGCGGTCGAGCGTGTCCGCCTCTTCCGGCTTCTTGTCCGTCCGCCAGCGGAGCATCCGCGGGAACCGCACCGCCACGCCGCTCTTGTGCCGCGACGACGCCTGAATGCCCTCGAACCCCAGCTCGAAAACGAGTTCCGGCTTGACCGTGCGGACCGGGCCGAACTTCTCCAACGTGTTGGCGCGGATGAACGCGTCTACCTTGCGGATCTCGGCGTCGGTCAGCCCGCTGTAGGCCTTGGCGAACGGCACCAGCGCCCCGCCGTCCCACACGCCGAACGTGTAGTCGGTGTAGAGGCCGCTCCGCTTGCCGTGCCCGGACTGGGCGTAGATGAGCACCGCGTCCACCGCGAACGGCTCGACCTTCCACTTCCACCAGTCGCCGCGCACTCGCCCCACCCGGTACGGGGCCGCGCGGCGCTTCAGCATCATCCCCTCGACGCCCCGCGCCCGGCTCCCCTGCCGTTCGACCGCGAGCGATTCCCACGAGTCGAACGCCAGCCGCGGGGACAGCCGCAACGCCGGGTGCGGGGCGCGGGCCGCGAGCGCCTCCAGCCGCGCGCGGCGCTCCGAGAGCGGGCGCTCGCGCAGATCCGCCCCGGCCTCCTCCACGAGGTCGTAGGCCATCAGCACCGCCGGCACGTCTTCAAGCAGCTTCTTCGAGAGCGTCTTGCGGCCGATGCGCTTTTGCAGCTCGCCGAACGGGAGCACTGTACCTCCGAATTCGGGGGAACCCCCCGCGGGTTCCCCCGCGACCCCCTCCTGCTTGCGTTCGGGGGAACCCCCCGCGGGTTCCCCCGCGACCCCCTCCTGCTTGCGTTCGGGGGAACCCCCCGCGGGTTTCCCCGCGACCCCCTGCTGCCTCTTCCACGGCAGGATTTCGCCGTCGATCACGGTGCCGTCCGGCAGCGCCGCGGCGAGCGCCGCCAGTTCGGGGTAACGGTCGGTGACCAGTTCCTCACCCCGGGACCACACGAACGATCGGCCCCCGCGGCGCACCACCTGCGCGCGGATGCCGTCCCACTTCCACTCGGCCTGCCACTCGTCCGGCGAACCGAGCGCGGCCGGCTCGCCTTCGAGCGGGTGCGCGAGGAAGAACGGGTACGGGCGGCTCACGTCGGCATCGCCCGAGTCGGGCGCCACCAGGGCGGTGTAGAAGGCGGGCGTCGGTTCCCACGCGCCCATGAGCCGGTGCGACACGGTGTCGGTCGGCAATCCGCTCACCTGCGCCAGCGCCCGCACCACCAGCAGTTGCGACACCCCGACGCGGAACTCGCCGGTGATGAGCTTGTTCCACACGAACCGCTGCCGCTCGTCCAACTCGCCCCATGCTGCCACTGCCGCGGCGCGCTGGTCCGGTTCGTCCATCGCGCGGAGCGGCAGCAGCCGGTCCTCGACCCAATCGGCCAGCGGTCGGGTGCTTGCGGCGGCGGCAGGCGGCAGTAACAGCGCGATCGTTTCGGCCACGTCGCCGACGTGGTGGTAACAGTCGTCGAACAGCCACTCGGGCACGCCGGCGAGTTCCCGCGCCCACAGCCGCAGCCGCTTCGATGGAACCGCCTGCCGCGGCTTGCGACCGCTAAGGAAGTAGACAGCCCACGCGGCATCGGCCGGCGGCGCGGCGGCGAAGTAGCGGGCCATCGCCGCGGTCTTCTCGGCGGTGCGGGTGGTCCCGTCCAGCGCGGCGTACAGGTCGGCGAACGCTTTCACCCTTCCACCTCCTGCTTACCCGAATCGCTACCCTCTTCCTCGTCGCCGTAGCGCGTGGCGATCACCCCGGCGTCGAGCCCGCCCTCGCGCAAGTAACGAGCCAGCTCGGCCGCGAACCCGTGCGTCGCCAGAACCCGGGACGCGCCGGACTCGCGCACCGCCGTCAGGAGCCCTGGCCAGTCGGCGTGGTCGGACAGCACGAACCCGCGGTCCACGGCCTTACGCCGCCGCGCCCCGCGGACCCGCGCCCATCCGCTCGCCACCGCCTCGGACGCGGGCTCGAACTTCCGCGCCCAGGGCGAACCGGCCGCCGACGGCGGCGCGAGTACCAGCGCGCCGGCCCACGGCTTCGCTTTCCCCCGCCCGGCGGGCACTTCGCTCACCGGCGTCGTGGGCGGGAGCAACACCCCACTCTCGCGGTACGCGCGGGTCACCTTCTCGACCGCTCCGTGCGTGTAGATCGGGCCGATGGACGGATCGACACCGGCCATGACCCGTTGTGACTTCCCGAGCGCGTATGCGTACACGATGCTGCACTTGCCGGCCGCTTTGTTCGCCGCCCACCAGGCGTTCACACCGCCGAACAGCACATCAGGGGTTTCCCAGCGGTAAATGGGGAGGCCGAACGTCGATTCGGTGATGAACGTGTGGCAACGGACCGGCTCGAACGGCTGACAGGTCGGGTCCAGGTCGAGTTTGTAGTCGCCGGTGACGACCCACACCTCGCCGCGGTACTCCACCCGCACCTGTGCCGAACCGAGAACGTGCCCGGCGGGGTGAAAAGAGACCTGAACCCCATTGTGCTCGGTCGGCTGGCCATAGGGTACGGTCGCAATGTCCGCCGCGGCGCCCAGCCGGGTGTGGAGCAGGTGCGCGCCGGACTCGGCAGCCAAATAGCGACCGCATCCCCAGCGGGCGTGGTCGGCGTGGGCGTGGGTGACCACCGCCCGCGGCACCGGGTTCCACGGGTCAATGTGGAAGTCGCCGGCCGGGCAGTACAACCCGTCGTCGGTGAGTGAAATGAGGGCTTCAGACACCGACCCGCTCTCCGTAAGTGGCGACCGCTACCAACCGCAACCGCGCGCGCGAATTAACGGCCGGCGGGCCGGTCGGCGAGCGCGCCGAAGGTCGCACCCGCCACCAACCCGCCCAGAGTGTACAGGCCTACCGTCATGAGAGCCGTTCGCGAGGTGCGGCGGCTTGGTGCGGTGCCGAGTCCGAGCGGCCCGGGTAAGAACACCGCCCCTAATCCCGCCACCAGCCCCAACAGCGCGCCGCGGGTGACCGCTCCGTCCACCCCGCCCAGCCCGACCAGTGCGTAGTACGCGCCGTTCGAGGCGAGGTCGCCCGCGAGCGTTACGGCGTGCATGGCCGGCTCCCCCGGTGGAAAGACATCGACCGCGCGAAGGCCGGCCGCGAGCGCCCGCTTACCGAGCACGTCCATCCGCGGCGCGTCGGCCACGGTGCGTCGGGTCGCCTCGTGAGCCAGGGTCAGTGCGACCGCCCCGGCCGCTCCGCTTGCAATCGAGTTCATCATGAAATGGCCTCGCGAGGTAGCAGTCGCTGCCGTACAGCGAACGCAAACCGCGGGCCGCTTCAACGTATTTCGACCGCCTCGTTGCCGCGTGCCGGTGTGGGGGATGTCGCTTGCGTCGGTCCGATGGGGTACGCGGTGCGCGTGTCGGTACCTTGGCGCTTGGCGTGCGCTTGGGTTGGGAGACCGATCCGGTTGGGAAATGCCGGTGCTGGAGCGTAGGCCGCTCGACCGATGCGCGGCGGCTGGCTCGAACGTGATTCCGGGATGCGCTCTCGGTCTGTACCCGCGGACCCACGGCCCGCACGCCGAGGGCGACCGCAGGGCCAACTTGAACTTATTGAATCTGATGTGGGCTAAAGCGATATGCGGCTGGCTTTGCGCCGCTCAGGGTCGGTAGCGAATGGACTTTACCGCCGGTACCAGTCGGTCCATGCGATCTGGAAAGACTTCGGGTCCCCGTCGAAGAACGCCTTCGGCAACCGCATCTCGAAATAGCCGTCCTTCAGCGGCAGCTCTTTGGCCGGCGTGCCGTCTTTGCCGACCATCTTGAAGTCGAGAAAGGCCGGATCGTTGGGACCTTGCGGAACCTCTTTCCCGTCCACGGTCAGCTTGAGCGATCGCTTGTCGCCGGACGCCGACCCGTGGACCGTGGCCGTGCCGCACGTCGCGGTGAACGACTCCAGGCCCGTCAGGTGCAGTCGAAGCGTCACCCGATCGGGCCACTCGTTGCCGACCCGCTCGATCGTCGCCCCGCTGATCCCGAGCGGGCTGCGGATATCGATGACCGTCGCACCGTTTTCGGTCGTAACCGTGACCCGGTCGTTGTCCCGCTTCGGTGTGACCTTGAACGCGCCCGCAGCGGGGGCTGCGTCCTTACCGCGGCCGGTCTTGCCCTCGTAGTGCGCCCGCACCGCTTTCAGCGTCACCTCCGGGTAGTCGGTGGCGAAGCTCGCCACCCCCGCCCCCAGCAGTTCCCGGTACGTGGCCTCGTCGTCCGCCCCCCACGGCAGCACCTGGAACAAGATGCCCCGTTCCCTCAGCTCTTTGCCGGTGGCTGCCAGGAACGCTTTGGACGGCGTCAGCGCCCCGTCCTTGCGGCGCACATGCACCTGGAGCTGCGTCACCCCCTCGAACGTGTCCTTCCGCAGCGCCGCCAGTTTGTTGCCCAGTTCCTGTTCCGTGCCGCCCATCCAGTTCAGCGTGCCCGAGTCCGGCACCAGTGCCTTCCACTGCCGGATGACGGCGTGCTTCGGGCTGGCCAGCACCACCTGCGCCCCGACCCGGGCCGCCTTCACCTCGGCGGCCAGCGCGTTCAGGTCCACGTCCTTGATGTCGAGGTACAGCCGGCGGTCCGGCTTCCCGGTCATCGCGGCGAACACGTCGGCCAGCCGCGGTACCCGCCGGCCGGTGAACGCGGCCCCCTTCCACGCCCCGACGTCCAGCCCCTTCACGTCCGCCCACGGCACGTCCTTCACCTTCTTGCCGGCGAGCGCGGACCCCTTGGCGATCCGGTCGAAGCCGGGGTCGTGCAGGGCGACGATCACCCCGTCCTTCGTGCTGCGGACATCGGCCTCGGGCGCGGTGCCGAGTTTCCAACCCAGCTCGAACGCCTCCAGCGTGTTCTCGGCCTCCAACTCGCCCGCCCCGCGGTGGCTCTGGATGACGAACTCCTTGAGCGGGACGTGGTCGCGCACGTCCCAGGCCGGAGGGGCCGCCGCCAAACTCGAACACAGCAGCAACAGCGGCGCGCCGCACATCGTCCGTCCCCACGGTTGAAGAAGAGGAGCACCCGGGATCCCGTCGCTTTGCGGAACGTCCCTGATCTTACCAGCCGCACGTTGTGCGATTGCCCTCACGGAGGGGGCTGCGTTCCTTCGGCGGTGTTGCCGTCCGAAGGCGCTTCCCGGTGACTTCAGCATCGGATCGGGAGGAGGTCGCGCAACGTGCCGGTCGCTCCGAGCCATCTGGTAATGGACCACTAACCGGCTTTCTTCAAGCCGATGCCGACGTCCGGTGCGTTGTCCAGCACGTGCTTCAGCAACTTCTCCCAAGCGTCGTCGCTGAACGGCGTGTCCCTCGCGATGCGCTGGAAGTCCGCCAGCAGCTCCGCTGCCGATTGGTACGGTTGGGCCATCGGTACCGTATCGGCCATCGGCGGTTCCGCGTCCGCCTCCAGGCGCCGGATCACCCCCCACACCGCCTCCGGGAACCCCTTCGTCCGTGCCACCCGTTTGCGGCCGGCCAGTTGCGACCACCCGAACGCCACCTGCCCGAACGCGCGCAAATCCGCCGCGACGGACGGCTCCGCGCTCGCGACCTGGACCGGCGCCAGCCACGCCGGCTCGCCGAACTCCGTTACCTTGAGTACGCCCTCCGGCGTCAGCACGAACGAATCGGACGTGAGCCGCCCGTGGACCAGGCCGACCTTGTGTGCCGCGTCGAGCGCGCTCGCGGCCATCAGCGCGAGCCGCATCCAGCACCCCGGATGGGCCGCGAACGCCGGCCAGTCGGCGCTGAACAGCCCGGTCAGCCACTCGAGCAACACCGCGGGCCGGCCGTTGATCTCCAGCACCTCCACCACCCCCGCCAGGTTCGGGTGGGCGGCCTCATGGGCCGCGCCGAAGCGCTGCCGGAACTCGTCCGGGTGAACCGGGTCCTGCATCTCGGCTTCGCTGAGGTGCCGCAGCAGGTACAGGCCGCCCGACTTCTCTCCCGCGCGGGCGGGGTCGAACACGCGGTAGATCGCTTCCTTCGGCGTCACCCGCAGCCGGTCGATGACCCGCAGCCGCCCGAGCACCAGGGCGTCCAGGTTGCCGGCTTCGATCAGCGCGAGCTGGTACAAGGTGATGGTGCCGCTCGCGAGCAGCACCTGCCGCAACGTGCGGCGCTGCCGCGTCGCCGCTTCCCACAGCGCGGTGACGGTTTCGGCGTCCACCAGCCCCAGCGAGCGCAGCAGCTCCCCGAGCTGCACGTCCCCGGGCTCGAGCTCCGCGACGAGGGCCTCGGTCGGAACGCGGGGCGGCGCGTCGGCCGCCGGAACGCCCGGCTCATGCAGCCGGGGCGTGTTCGGCGGGTCGTCCGGCGGTGCGTCCGCGCTCCGTTTGCCGTCGCCCCGCGACTGCGCGAGCTCGCGCAGCTTCTTCCGGTACCACTCGCGCATGTCCGAGAGGTGCCGCTCCACCTCCGTGCGCCGCACGGCCAGCTCTTCCCGCTCGCGGCGCAGCCGGTCGGTTTCCTCGGCGAGCTGTTTGGCGGCGTCATTGGCGGCGGTGGCGGCCTCGGCCGCGGCGGCCTGCTTCGCGTCCAGCCGGTTCTCGCTGGACGACAGCAGCCGCCGCATGTCCGCCACGGTCCCCTGCCACTCGATGAGCTGCTGCCGGAACGCCGTGACCGCCAGCCGGTGCTCGTCCCGGGCGCGGTCGAGCGCCTCGTTCTTCTCGCGGAGCCGCTCGGCCTCTTCGCGCACCTGGGCGCGGGCCGCCTCGAGGTCGGCCCGGCTGGTGCGGGCGAACTCGTTCAGCTCGTTGAGGTGCCCGCGGAGCATGTCGCGGGCGCCGGACAGGCGCTCCAGCGCAAGCTTCGCCTGGTCGTCGAGCTCGGGGGCCTGCGCCCGGAGCGCGTCGAGGTCGGCCGCGGCCCGGGCGCGGAACGCCTCGAGCTGCTCGCGGGCGTCGCGGTCCGCGGCTTGCGCGGCGGCGCGGTCGGCCTCCCACGCCGCCCGGGCGGTCGCCAGCGCCTTTCGCTCCGCCGCGACGGCGGCGCCCACGTCCTTCAGCCGCCCCACTTGGCGGGCGAGCGCCTCTTCCTTCGCGGCGAAATCGGCCGCCTGCCGCCCCACCGCCGCCGCACGGCCGTCGAGCTCCTGGCGGCGCGCGGTCAGCTCGTCCTCGGCCGCCTGCCGGGTCCCCTCCAGCGCCGCGCGGGCCTGCTCGACCTGCGCCCGTTCGGCCGCGAGTTGCAGCTCCCGCTCGTCGAGCGCGCGCCCCCGGGCGCCGAGCTCCTCGGCGCGCCGGCGCAGCTGCTCCTGGAGCGTCTGGCGGGCCTCCTCGGACTGGGACAGCGCCGCCTCGCGCTCGCGGAGCGCGACCCGGTCCGTTTCGAGCCGGCCCTGAAGGTCAACGGCCTGTGACATCCGGCCCTTGAGCATGCCCGCCTGTTCGGCGAACTCGGCGGACCGGGCGTCCAGCTCGGCTTCGCGGTCCCGCAGCCGCTTCGCCTCGGCCGCGAGCTGCTCCTTCTGAACGCGGATCTCCTCGAGCCCCGCGGCGAGCAGCGAGTCCCGCTCGTCGAGCCGGCGCCGCTCCTGGTCGGCGTTCTCTTGCACGGCGCTCAGCGCGGCCCGGACCTCTTCGGCCTCCTGGATGCGGCGCCGCAGCTCCGCCAGCGCCTCGTCCTCGCGCGTGCGGGCGGCGGCGAGCTGCCACGCCTCGCGCTCCATGTCCTGGCGGCTGCGGTCCAATTTCGCCCGGAACACCGCGACCACCGCCTGCTGGGCCTCCAGTTGCGCGGCCCGCTCGGCGAAGGCCGCGGACTGCGCGTCCAGTTCGGTCCGTTGGTGATCGAGCCGCTCGGCCTCGGCCCGGAGCCGCTCCTGCTCCACCGCCGCGAGGCCGACCGTCTCCTCCCACTCGGTCGCGTCGCGCTTGAGCTGGTCGAGCCGGACGTTCACCTCCTGCGTGCGAACGGCTACCGCCCGTTCGGCCGCTTCGAGGGCCGCCGCGCGGCGCTCGAGCCGGGCCAGATCGTCCTGGAAGCGGGCGCGCTCGGACTCGAACTCGTCGCGCGCGGTCCGGACCAGGGTCTCGCGGTCCGACGCCACCCGCTCGCGTGTCGAAAGATCGGCTTCCCACGCGGTGAGGCGCTCCGCGTCGGCGACCTTCTGGGCCTCGAACGTGGCGCGCTCGCGCTCGAAGATGTCGCGGTCGGCGGCGAACATGTCCCGCTGCCGCGACAGCTCCTGGGCCTGGGCCGCCAGCCGCGTTTCTCCGTCGCGGAGCGCTTGCGCCCGGGGCTCGTGGGCCGCCCGCTCGGCGTCCAGCGCTTCGCGCTCCGATTGCACCTGATCGGCCCGCCGCCCCAGCTCCTCGCGCTGCGCCCGGCACTCCTCCACCCACTGCCGCCGCAGCCCGGCCAGCTCGTCACGGGTGCGGGCCAGCTCGGCCTCTTTCGCCGCCGCCTCGGCCGCGCGCAGGTCGGCCAGCTCCTGTTCGATCGCCCGGCGCCGGTCGTGCCACAGGTTGCGGTCGGCTTCGAGGTCCTCGGCGGACCGGTCCAGCTCGCGCCGGCGGCGGACGAGCTCGGCGTCGCGGGCCTCCCACGCCGCCCGGCGGTCGGCCTCTTCGGCGTCGAGCGCGCGGCGGCGGGCGTCGAGCTTCTCGTGCTCGGCGGTGAGGTCGGGCGCGACCGGCTCTTCCGGCACCGCGACCGCGAGCGGCACGTCGTCGAGCGGAACCAGCTTGGGCGACAGGTACGCGGGGGCCGGTTCCTGTGCGGCCTGGGACGGGATGTGAACGCCGATCACCAGCCCGGCGACCTGGAGCGCGTCGTCGTGACGAACGGGCACCGAGCCGCCCGTGGGTAGCGGTTCGTCGTTGAGGGCGACCGGCAGCGTGACCGCGACCCGGCGCACGCGGACGCCGTCCGGCCGGCGCGTGAACTGAACGGCCACCGGGGGGGAGCCCGGAGCGGTCAGCCGGAGGTCGCACCCGGGCGCGGCGCCGATGAGGAACTCTTCGCCGAGGAAGTCGTGAACGACCACGCGCCCGGCCGCGGTGCGCACGCCGAACCGGACCCGGGGCAGGTCGGGCCGGTCGCCGGGCGTCGGGTTCGGGAGCGGGGCCATCATGGCGAGGTTCCGTCCGCCCGGAATCGTTCCAGGGCGCGCGTCCGTGCTGCGGGTTCAGAGGTTGAAGAGATTGGAACGGATTCAGACGCGATCCGCAAGACGAAGTGCGCGGTAACTCAACCGCAAGATTCGTAACGGTTTGTGGAAGCAGTTACCGGCGAAACGTGGCCCGCACTTCGGGGCTCATCACCTTTTCCGCCGGCGACGCGGCGGCTCGCCGCGCCATGTCTTCGAGCGATCGCGTGCCCGCGCCCGCGGCGGAGTTGCCGCGGAACGAAATCCAGACCGCTCGCGCCTCCGCGCCAACAAGCGCTGAACTACAAACCGCTGCCGAAGGGCGGCTCGTATTGGAAGCCTGATTGTGTTGAGGCACTACAAGGGAATTACGGATGGGAATATTCTTGCATTTCTCTTGACCAATTCAGTGGATTTTAATTAATATCATTCGTTATCTGATCAGCTAGCTGCTCTGTACCCTCTCCCATACTTCTTTGTCCGGGTGTGAGGAGTCGTAATGCGCCCACGTCATATCAAGCGATTAGCTTTTACTTTGATCGAGCTGTTGGTGGTGATCGCGATCATCGCGATCCTGATCGGGCTGCTGTTGCCCGCCGTTCAGAAGGTCCGCGAAGCCGCCTCGCGCATCAAGTGCGCGAACAACCTCAAGCAGATCGGCCTGGCGACCCACATGTGCGCCCAGACCAGTGGCGACGTGATGCCGCCGCTGGGCACGTCGTGGGACGGCAACTACATCGGCCAGACCCAGTCCGGAGAGCCGGCCCGGCTGACGGCCGGCGGGCCGTACGCCGGGCGCCGCGGGTTCTCGTACTTCATCTACCTGCTGCCCTACCTCGAGGAGGACAACCGGTACAAGAAGGCCCTGCCGCTCACCGGGTACAGCGTGTCCCAGCAGAAGATCGTCACGTACCTGTGCCCGTCCGACGCCAGCGCCGGCGGGCAGGCGATCCCCGGCACCGGGAACTCGTTCCCGGGCAACTACGCGGCCAACTACCTAGTGTTCGGCGACCCGGTGAACGGCCGGTTCGAGGGCGCTACGCGGTTTCCGGTCGGGCTGCCCGACGGCACCTCGAACACGGTGCTGTTCGCCGAGCGGTACGGCCAGTGCTCGGGGGCCGGGGGCGGGGGCGGGAGCATCTGGGGCAACACCAACCCGTGGTGGCGGCCCGGGTTCGCGCTGCCGGACATCGGCAGCGACGGCAGCGGGAACAACAGCTACCAGTTGCCCGCGAACCTGCGCGGCTACCTGCCGGCCATGACCCCACAGGTCCCCACCGCGTACAACGTGAACTGCGACATCCGCCGCCCACAACTGATCCACACGGGGGTTATGAACGCGGGGCTCGGCGACGGCAGCACCCGGGTGATCACGGCCGCGATCGACACCACCACTTGGCAGCGGGCGTGCGACCCGCAGGACGGTCTGCCCCTGGGGAGCAACTGGTGAGCCCCACTGACACCGTTCGCCGAGAGGGACCGACGATGCGCGCACGCTGGTGGGTCGGACTGTCGCTGGTGGGGGTGCTGGCCGGGCTGTCGGGGTGCGGGGACGCGGACGGCCCGCCCCCGCGAACCGGCGTGCGCGGCACCGTAACCCTCGACGGGGCGCCGATGGCCGAAGGGCAGATCCTGTTCCTGGACGCGGGCGGGGAAGGCGCACCCGCGTTCCTGGACGTCAAGGACGGCCGGTTCGAGGGCGACGTCCCGCACGGCAAGAAGAAGGTTCAGATCCTGTCCTTCAAGAAGGGCAAGCTGAAGACCGGCGAGGAGGACCCCGTGGGCGTGCAGGTCGTTCACCCGAACTACAACCGCAACAGCAAGTTGACCACCGAGGTGACCGGGGCCGGCGCCACCCCGTCGGAGTTCAATGTGCAGTCGGCCCGCTGACCGCCGCGCCGCCGGGGCCGACCCGGCGGCGCCCGCATCGGCCTCTTGTCTGAACGCGCCCTGAGCGCTCGGCGGACCCGTCTGGAGTCCCGGGTTCCAAGTGGGCCGGAACAGGACCGCATCGTCGCAACTCCGTTCGCTCCGGGTGGCCCGGGGCCGTGAGCCGAAATCCAGTTGTCACCCGAACGTCGAACCCGGTGATCGGAACTTTAGCACCCGCCGCCCACGGCACACTTGGAACCCGATACTACCGGAACTTGTAACGACAGACCGTCGCGCACGTGATCCGGGCGGACCTCAACCCGCTGGAACCGCGTGCGGATGCGGTCACCAGCGAAACGTGGCCCGTACCGCCGGGTTCACCACTTTCTCGGTCGGCCACTCCCCCCGCCGGAGCGAGACAATCGCCTCAGCAGCCGATCGCGCCATGTCTTCGAGCGATTGGGTGTCCACGCCCGCGGCGTGCGGCGTCAGCACCACGTTCGGTAACGCCCGTAGCGGGTTATCGGCGGGCGTCGGTTCGTCCTCGAACACGTCCAGCAGCGCGCCCCCGAGCCGGCCATTCTGAAGAGCCGGGACGAGATCGGCCTCGCGCACCAGCCCGCCGCGCGAGGTGTTCACCAGCACCGCCCCGCGTTTCATCACGGCGATGGTGCTCGCGTTGATGACGTGCCGCGTTTCAGGCGTCAGTGGGAGGTGCAAGGAAAGGAAATCGGATTCGCCCAGCAGCCACTCGAAGGGGACGAGTTCGACGCCGGTGGCGGCACAGAACGCGGCGTCGGGGAACGGGTCGAACGCGATCACCCGCATCTCGAACGCTCGCGCGCGGGTGGCGACCGCTTTTCCGATGCGGCCCAGCCCAGCCAAGCCCAGCGTGCGGCCGCGCAGGGGGAGGCTCATGAGCCGGTTCCAGCCGCCCGCACTCAGCGCGGCGTGGCGCGCCGGGATGTGCCGCGTGAACCCGAGCATCAGCGCGAACGCGTGCTCGGCCACGGAGCCCTGGTTCGTCCCGGGGGCGATCGTGACCGCGACCCCGGCCGCGGTGGCGGCCGCCAGATCGACCGCGTCGTAACCCACTCCCACCCGCGCGATCACGCGCAACTGCGGGTTGGCGACGAACACGCGCGGGTTGTACGCTTCCGAGCCGGCGATGACCGCTTCCACACCTTGAAGGGCGGCGATCAGTTCCGGCTCGGCCGGGAGGTTCGCTTCCGCGGGCGGCAGCGCAACCACTTCCAACCCGGCGGCATCGAGCGGCGCGCGAAACTTGTCCGCGAACTTCGCCACCTCGCGCGGGGCGATTAGCACTTTGGGCATGGACGGTCCCGAGAAGGCTGGGCAGGAGGACTCATACCGAATCCGGTTGATCGGTATCCGCGCCTTCTTCTGTAGCCGGCCTCTGTGAGGCCGGGGGTAGACGGGTGGTGTCGCACCGGCCTCACAGAGGCCGGCTACAGAAGACCGTTACTCTTCAACCGGATTCGGTATCACCACGTGAGTTTTAGTGCTCCGCCCGGCCTTCCGTCGCGGGCTCGCCGGCCAGGGCCTCTTCGGCCGCGCGGTGCCGGGTCAGCACGTACGCTTGTGGGAAGAACCCGGCGGCGAAGATGAGGGCGGTGAGCGTCAGCACGGCGACCCGCTCGCGCGTCGTGATGCCCACCGACACCCCCGGGGTGTACCGGGTCCCGGTGAAGAGCGCGAAGTACGCCCGCAGTACCGCCACCCCGTTCAGGGCCGCCGCCCCCACCACCACCAGCCCCACGAACAGGTTCGTCCCGACGGCGCCGTCCACCAGCAGCTCGGCCGCGATGAACCCGGACATGCCCGGGAACCCCACACTCGCCAGCCCGGTCAGGAGGAAGCACACCGCCAGCGCCGGCGACGCGGCGTACAGCCCGCGGAACTCGGACAGCGTCAGCCGGCCGAACCGCGCCTCCAGCGCGCGGATCGTCAGCCCGAACCCGCTCAGGGACACCATCACCGAGCCCCACAGGGCCAGCGCGCCCGTCAGGCTGATCGAGGTGTGCAGCTCCAGCCCCACCAGCACCAGGGAGGCGTGGCTCAGAAACAGGTACGCGAAGAACCGTCGCGCATCTGCCTGCACCACCGCCATCCCGGCCGCGTACACCGCGGTCGCCAGCGACACGATGCCGACCGTTTGTAGCACCCACTCCGGCGGGTGGAGCGGGAGCACCAGCCGCAGCGCCGCGTACATCCCGGTGATCGGCGCCACGAACAGGAGTGCGCCGCCGAACGAGCCGTTCTCGAACAGGTTGGTCACCCACACGTGAACCGGGCACGTGCCGCTGCGCACCAGCACGGCGCCCATGAGCAGAACGGCGGCCAGCGCGGGAGCGTCAATCGCCCGCGCGAGTAGCCCGGTCACGAGCAGGCCCGCGAACAGCGCCATGTGGACCGCGTACACCCGCACGGGCCGGCCGCGGCGGCGGAGCTCGAAGTAGGCCGGCGCCACCCCGACCAACAGCAGCACGCCCAGGTCCCACGGCCCGCGGCACGCGAACGTGGCCACCCGCAGCGCGGCGCCGGCCAGCAGCCACGCGAACGAGAACCGCGTCATCTTGGTGCGGGCGGTGGCGAGGGCCGTGAGAAAGTGCAGCAGCGCCACGAGCGGCACCAGCGGCGCGCTCAGGGCGTCGAGGGTGAACACCGGCCGGCCGAACAGCCGCGGCAGAACGGCGTCGGGGCTGCTCCCGTCGGCCGCCCCGCCGAACGCGAACCCGGCCCAGGCGGCGACCGCGCACGCCAGCCCCGTGCCCATGAACGCGAGGCACCAGCGCGACGCGGCCCGGACGTCGCAGACGCGCGACAGGCACAGCGCGCCGGCGAGCGGGACCGCGACCGCGCACTCCAGCCACGGGACGGAGCCGAACGTCATGACCCACTCTCCACGGCTTCGGGGGCGGGGCGCTCGCCGGGAGCAGGCGCCGGCCGGCCGGCCGCCCCCTCCCGGTTGAGGAACGCCGTCCACTGCCGTTCCCACCGGTCGAACAGCTTGAACAGTTTCACGAACGGCGCCGCGACGTAGTCACTGAGGACCGCGTCGAGGTACCCGCGCTCGAGCGCGAACCGGTACAGCCAGGCACGCCACTGGCTCGGCGCCACCGCAAGCGGCCCGGCCTGCTGCGGCAACCGGGCGCCCAGCGCGTTCTCCAGCTCCCGGTAGTCGCGCAGCAGCGACGGCGCCCGCACGAACTGGAGGGTCCGCAGGCACGCGTGCCCGAGCAGGTGCGTGAGCGCGACGTACCACATGAACGGCTCCCAGTGACCGGCCCCGATCTCCGCGACGATCAGCCCCACCTGGGAGAGGGACGCGAACGACAGCGCGCTCTTGATGTCCGTTTGCACCGTGCCGGCGACGTAGGCGTAGAGCGCGGTCAGCAGCCCCACCGCCACGATCGCGACGGCCAGCGGCGGCGACACCGCGATCAGCGGGCTGAGCCGCAGGAGCAGAAACGCCCCGAGGTGGACCGACAGCGCGCCGTAGAACACCGCGCTCGACGGGGTCGGCCCTTCCATCGCCCGCGGCAGCCAGCCCGAGAACGGCACCAGCGCCGACTTCCCCATCGCGGCCAGCAGCAGCAACGAGCCGATCAGGAGCGCCTGCCCCTCGGTCAGCGTCGTCTGCCCGTCCGGCCACGACTGGGCGGCCATGAGCTTGTCGAAGTCCCCTTCGCCGGTCATGTGGTGCAGGGCGACCGCGGCGAACAGCAGGGCCGCGTCCGAGACGCGGTACACGATCCACACCCGGAACCCGTTCCGCGCCGGGTTGGCCCGCTCCTGGAAGAACGCCACCAGGAGCGCGCTCGACAGCCCGACCAGCTCCCACCCCGCGAACAGCGTTTCGATCGTGTCGGCCAGCGACGCGGTCACCATCCCGGCCAGGAACACGGAGAACAGCACGAAGAACCGGTTGTACCCCGGCTCGCGGTGCAGGTACCGGTTCGCGAACGCGGCGATCGTGCCGCACAGCGCGAACGACAGCAGCGCGAGCGGCACCGACAGCCGGTCGAACTCGAACTTGATCGCGAAGTGGTAGTGCCCGTGGTCCGCGCCGCCGTGCGAGGCGATCGTCACCCAGTTGCCCAAGTTGACGACCAGGTGCCGTTCGCCGGTGGCCAGCATCACCAGGAGCACCCCGAGCGTGGCCGTGAACCCGGTCGCGATGAGCCCCCGGCACGCGCGGTCGGCCGCGCGCTCGGTCACCGGCGCGCCGGCCAGCGCCGGCAGCCCCAGCGCGACCACCAGGGCGAAGGGGCACAGGACCGCCAGCGCCCCGAGGAACGACCCGAACTGGGCGAGATCAGGCACGCTTCACCCCCGCCGCGCCGGGCGCGATCTCGGCGAACTCCAGGTGCTCGCGCCAGCCGCGGTACCAATCTGCGGACGAGCCCGCCGCCGGCAGCGCGCCGGCCGTCGGCGCGTAGTCGCGGAACGCCCCGTCGCGGAACACCTTGAGCGTGTTGTCCGTCGGGGAGAGGACCGCGAGCTGCACCCAGCCGTTCTCGGTCATCGACCGCCCCATCGGGTTCCCGTCGAGCACCTGCTGCATGATGTCCACCGTGGTCTCGCAGACAATGAGTAGCCGTACCGGCTCGTGGATCTCGACCATCTGCCACGGCAGGCCGGTGCGCAGGTCGCTGGCGGCCCCGTCCATCACCCCCAGCAGCGCGGTGATGTTGTGCGGGAGCTTGGTGCCGCACCCGTACCCCGGCGAGTCGACGTGCGAGAAGAAGTACTCCAGGTTGATCCCGCCGCACACCGGGAACACCGCGGCCATCGTGCGGGCCAGGATCGTCCCGTGCGCGTCGTCCCGGGTCGGGTCGTAGGCGGTGAGGAACGCCCGGCGGTCCAGGAACAGCCCGCGGGTCCGCGCGCGCCGCCCCACGACGCACAGGGCGTTGGTCGCGTGCCCGAGTTCGGGCCGCGTCTGGGCCAGGTCCTCGCTCCGCCCCTCCACGTGCCGCAGCGCGTCCTGCGGGGAGAGCGTCAGCGGGGCCGACATGAACCGGCGGCACCGCTCGTGGGCGTTGCGGGCGCACGTCTGCTCGATGTCGCGGCCGGCCGCCCGGAGTGCCTCGCGGTGCGCGTCGGGCACGCCCTCGGTGTCGAACAGCGAGACCGAGTCGTCGCAGGTGTTGTGGTACCCGCCCACGAACCACGTGTCCGCCGGGATCGCGATCCCTTTTTCCGCCAGCGTGGCGCGGACCCGGGCGTCGTTGAGTATGGCGGCTGCGGCGCGGCCGTTCGGCGCCCCCGGGCTGCCCCCGCAAGCGCCGCAGTCGTAGGCCGATTTGTGCGGGTTGTTGAAGCTGTTCGACCCGTGCCCGATCACGAACACCAGCCGCGCGAACCCGTCCACCAGCCCGATGTCGCGCAGCAGGCGCTCGGCCTGGGTCGCCATCTCCGGCACCGTGAACCCCAGGTGCCCGGGCTCGCTCGCCGGGGCGCACCCCGGGGCGCGCTCGAGCTGGAGGGTCGTGCGAGGCTCGCGCGCGACGAACTTGCCGAGCCGGCCGCGGAGCCGGGCCGTGAGCCGGGGGAAGAGGATGCGCAGCACGAGCGGGGCCGAGGCCAGCACGCCGAGCGTGGCGGTCAGCAGCGCCCCGACGGCGAAGGCCCGCGTGCCCACGTGCGCCCGGTGCGACACGGACCCGAGCAGCCGCCGCGTCTGCCTCAGCCGCCGCGCCTTCTCCTCCTCCGCGCCCGTGGGCCGCTCTTCGACCCAGTGGGCCGGGGTGAGCACGATCGGGCACAGCGGCACGAAGTGCGCGTCGCCGGCGCCCTTGTAATACATGGGCACCGCGAAGAACCCCGCGGCCCCGAACGTCTCGCAGTCGGGCGCGACCTCTTCGAGGTGCCGGCGGAACGACTCCTCGCGCTCGTCCAGGCAGGTGATCGCCTGGAACCGCGGGCTCCGGGGCCTCTGCGGCGCGTGGAGGGCGAGGGCGTCGAGGCACTGCTCGCGGAACCGGCGCTCGTAGGCGAGGTGGAACGCGCGGCGCCGGGCGAGGGCCGGGAACCCGTCGACCTCCGCGAACAGCGCGGCCCACCCCTCCGGCCCGAGGGCCGCCAGCTCGCCGGGCGCCCAGCCGAGGAGCTGCGCGAGCTGGAACACCGGGAACGCCCGCTCGTTTTCGCCCCGCGGCCCGCCCGGCTTGGCGGCGGCCCGGAGCCGCTCGCGGAGCCCCGCCAGCGGGCCGGCGTCGCCGAGCGCTTCGCGGGCCGCGTGGGCCGCCGCGTGCTTCTCGAGTAACAGCCGCACCGCCACGAATTCCACCAAACTCCCGGCCGGGATCGGGAGCGCGACCCGGTCGCCGCGGGTCTCGACCTGATGCACCATCCCAGCCCACCCGCGGAGCGGGAGCAGCGTCGCGCCGACGAAGGCGTCCCACTCGCTTCCGGGAACGCCCAGCGCGGCGAGGGCGTCGCACGCCGCCGCCGCCGGGTCGGTGCCGGCCGCGAGCAGCGCCTTGGCCTCCGCCGGCAGGCCGGCCATCCACCGGTCCGGCGGGCCGCCGGCGTGCGAGTACAGCGCACAGAAGGACTTGAAGTAGCCCAGCTCGCGGCCCGGCAGCGGCCAGTGCGAGACGCCCTGATCGAGGAACGCCGCGGTGAACCGGGTCAGCACGTCGTGGACCCACAGGTCCGTGTCCGCGGCGCCGGCCCGGAGCAGCAGGTCGCGGTGCCGGATCGGGAGCGGCGCGGGCGCCCGGGTGTCCGCGGTGGTGCGGGCGCCTTCGCGGCACAGCGCCCACTGCGCTTCGAGGGCGAACACCTCCCACGCCGCCTCGGGCCACGTTTCAATGTCGGCGAGCCCGAACCGCGCGAACAGGTGCCGCGCCCAGGCGGGGTTGGTGCCGTTGCGCCCGCGGAGGTCGCGCATCACCCAGCGCCGGGTCTCGGACACGAGCCGCCCCCGCGCCGCGGCCGACGCCTCCGGCCGCACCCGGGTCAGCGCGTCCGTTTCGGCGATCAGCCACTGGAGCTCGTCGGCCGTTCCGCTCGCCAGCGGGTACTGTAACATGGCCAGCCGCAGGTCGAGTCGGGTGCCGTGCGGCTTCACCGGGGCGAGCGCGCGGTCCCCGAGGTCATCGGCCAGCACCTCGCGCAGGTCCGAGAACCGGACGCGCCCTTTCGCGAGCGCGTCCCGGTACCGGGCCTCGGTCAGGTACGGCTCGCAACCGAACACCGCGGCGCCGTGGGCCACGGCCGTCTCGAACGGCAGCCCCTCGAACGCGTGGAGCGTGTTGTGGTGGATGAAGACGTTGATCGGCCCCTGCGCCGGCAGCAGGTGCGCCCCGTGCCCAACCGCGGCCCTGAAGCGGTCCGCGGGCGTGCCGGTGCGTACGTCGTGCGGCGGGTGGTGCAGGTCCTTCACGACCACCAGTGTACTCGCCTGGGCATAGATTGGTGTATGGGTAAAGCTGAGAGCAATTGGCGTGCCGATGTTGGTGCGCCGCACGCCGGACGTAGCCGCTGTCCACTTTCGGCCCGGTGCGGAATCTCGCCGCTCGCCCGAGAACGCTTTCCGTTCAGCATGAGCGTCCATCCTTCGTTCTGGTCGTGCGGGCGTCACGCTGGCCGTCCGGCGGCCAGTGGCCGGGTTCGAGAGGGCCATCCATGAACGCACTCCGCTGGCGGTTCCTGTGGCCGGTGCTGCTCGGCACGCTGTGCCTCGTCGCCCTGTGCGCCTTCGCCGCGGTGTCGCTGTTCCACCAGCAGGTGACCATCACCGGGGTGCTGCGCGAGAACGTGTCCAGCCGCCGGGCGGCGTCCGACCTGCGCGGGTGCCTGAACACGCTGATCGCCCTCGAGAGCAACCAGATCGAGTCGGTCACGGACCTGCACGCCCGCGCCCTCGCCTACCTCGCCGACATCCGCCAGCTCGCCAACCACCCGCGGGAGCAGGAGCTGTCCGCGCAGCTCGACGACGGGTTCGCCCGGTACCTGAAGCGGTGGGAGGCGATGCCCCCGAAAGGGGCGCCCGAGCACGCCCGGCAGGTCGAGGCGGCGACCCAGTTCCTCGAGGCGCACGTGCTGTACCCGTGCCGCGACATCGAGGCGTTCAACGACCAGCGGGTCGAGGAGACCACCTCCCAGCACGAGCGGGTGCTGAGCCGGCTCGCGTGGGGCATGGCGGTGGTCGCCGGGCTCGGGGCGGTCGCCGGGGTGGTGTTCGGGTACGGGGTGGCGCGGCTCCTGAGCCAGTCGATCCGGCGGCTCCAGGTGCAGATCCGCGACGCGGCCGGGAAGCTGGGGCCGAACCAGCCCGAGATCCTGCTGACGGGCGACCCCGGGTTCGGCGGCCTGCACGACGAGCTGGAGTCCCTCACGGCGCGCATCGAGGGCGTCATGCAGGCGCTCCACGAGCGCGAGCTGGAGGTGATCCGCTCCGAGCACCTGGCGGCCGTGGGGCAACTCGCCGCGGGCGTCGGGCACGAGATCCGGAACCCGCTCACCTCCATCAAGATGCTGGTCCAAACGGGGCTGGAGGGGGGCGGCCCGCCGCAACTGTCGGTCGAGGACCTGCGGATCATCGAGGCCGAGATCCGGCGCATGGAGCGGTCCCTCCAGACGTTCCTGGAGTTCGCCCGGCCGCCCAAGCTGGAGCGCCGGCCGACCGACCTGGGCGCCGTGCTCGAGTCGGTCCTCGGGCTGGTCCGGGGGCGCGCCGAGCAGCAGCGCGTGGCCACCCGGCTGGAGCTGCCCGGCGCCCCGGTGGTGCTGACCGCCGACGCGGGGCAGCTCCAGCAGGTGTTCGTGAACCTGGTGCTCAACGCCCTCGACGTGATGCCCACCGGCGGGCGCCTGACCGTCCGCGCCCGCGCGGCCGGCGGCGGGATCGAGGTGGAGGTGTCCGACACCGGCCCGGGAATCAGTAAAACCATGCTGCCGCGGCTGTTCGTGCCGTTCGCGAGCAGCAAGGACACCGGCCTGGGGCTGGGGCTGGTGATCTCCCGGCGGATCGTGGAAGATCACGGCGGGACGATGAACGCCGGGAACCGCGCGGGCGGCGGGGCCAGCTTCTTCGTTCGGCTCCCCATCGAAGACGGGCGCGCCCCGGTAACGCCCTGAACCCCCTGGTGCGCAACCATGCCGACGCTGCTGGTGATCGACGACGAGCCCGCGATCCGACACGCCTTCCAGCGCGCGTTCCGCGACGGGGACCACGTCGTCCGCACCGCGACCACCGCCGCCGAGGGGCTCGCGGAGTTCGCCCGCGACCGCCCCGACGTGGTGGTGCTCGACGTCCACCTCCCGGACGCCACCGGGCTCGACACGTTCCGCCGCGTGCGCGCGATCGACGCCCGCGTGCCGGTCGTGCTGGTGACCGGGCACGGCACCACCGACCTCGCCATCGAGGCGATGAAGGAGGGGGCCTACGAGTACCTCCTCAAGCCGCTCGAGCTGGCCGACCTGCGGCAGCTGATCGGCCGCGCCGCGCAGTCCAGCCGGCTGATGCGCACCCCCGCGCTGATGCCCGAGGTGGAGCCGGCGCCGGTGCCCGGCGACGTGCTGCTGGGCCGGTGCGCCGCGATGCAGGAGGTGTACAAGGCCGTCGGCCGGGTCGCCGGCCAGAACGTGACCGTGCTCGTGCTCGGCGAGAGCGGCACCGGCAAGGAGCTGGTGGCCCGGGCGATCTACCAGCACTCGCGGCGGGCGGACAAGCCGTTCCTGGCGATCAACTGCGCCGCCATCCCCGAGCAGCTCCTGGAGAGCGAGCTGTTCGGGCACGAGAAGGGCGCGTTCACCAGCGCCGAGCGCAAGCGCATCGGGAAGTTCGAGCAGTCCCACGGCGGCACCATTTTCCTCGACGAGGTAGGCGAGATGACGCCGCTCACCCAAGCCAAGATCTTGCGGCTGATCCAGGAGCAGCGGTTCGAGCGCATCGGCGGGTCGGAAACCGTCCAGACCGACGTGCGGCTGATCGCCGCCACCAACGCCGACCTGGAACAGATGACGGAGGACGGGCGGTTCCGCCGCGACCTGTACTTCCGGCTGAACGTGTTCACGATCAAGCTCCCGCCGCTGCGCGAGCGCGGCGACGACGTGGGGCTGCTCGTCGACCACTACCTGAAGCGGTTCGGGCACGAGCTGGGGAAGCCGGTGGCGGAGGTGGAGCCGGCGGCGGCGGCGGCGCTGCGGGCGTACCCGTGGCCCGGGAACGTGCGCGAGTTGCAGAGCGTGCTCAAGCAGTCGGTGCTGCGGATGAGCGGGTCGGCGCTGCTCGCGGACTTCCTCCCGGAGCACATCCGCAACCCGGCGGCGGCCCCCGCCCCCGCCGCGCTCGGCGAGGGCGGGGCGTTCGACTGGGACCAGTTCGTCGGCGGTCGCATCGGGGCGGGGAGCGAGAACCTGTACGCCGAGGCCCTCGAGCGCATGGAGCGCGAGGTGCTCGTGCGGGTGCTCAAACACACCGACGGGAACCAGCTCCAGGCGGCCCGCGTCCTGGGGATCACCCGGGGCAGCCTCCGCAACAAGATTCGCGCCCTGGGGATCAGCATCGCCCGCTCGGTGTGGTCCGACGACGAGCAGGGTGACGGCTGAGCGGTCACCGGCTACCGCGATCCCGCGGGCTGATTCGTGCGTTCTCAAGTGTTTTTCACAACGGCACGGGCGTTGCCTTGCGGGGAACCATAACACCCGAGGACACTTTCCGTGGCCGCACCGACCAACGCCCCCCCGCCGCTCGCGCCGGGCCTCGTGCCGAACCTCAAGTTCGATGCGGTCGCCGGCTTCCTGGTGTTCCTGATCGCGATGCCGCTGTGCCTCGCGATCGCCCGGGCCAGCGGGTTCCCGCCCATCGCGGGCATCTGGACTGCGGTCGTCGGTGGCGTCCTCTGCACCCTCATCAGCAACGCGCAGCTCACGATCAAGGGGCCGGCGGCCGGGCTGATCGTGATCGTGTACGGGGCGGTGACCGAGCTCGGGGCCGAGTTCGGGGCCGACCTGTCGGACGCGGACCGGGCGTTCCTCGGGTACAAGCTCGCGCTGGGCGTGGGCGTGACCGCGGGCGTCATCCAGATCCTGTTCGGCCTGGTCCGGGCCGGGCGGCTGGCGGACTTCTTCCCGCTCACCCCGGTCCACGGGATGCTCGCCTCGATCGGCCTCATCATCATCGCCAAGCAGGCCTACGAGGTGATCGGGGTGGCCCCGGAGAAGGGCGCCGGGCCGCTCGAGCTGTACGCCGGGCTGCCGGCCGCGCTGGGCCGCATCAACCCCGAGATCGCCGCCATCGGGCTCGTCGGGCTGCTGATCCTGTTCGGGCTGCCGCTCGTGAAGGCCGGGTGGGTGCGGAAGGTGCCGGCGCAGCTCATCGTGCTGGTGGCCGCGGTCGCCCTCGGGCTGGCGTTCGACCTCGAGCACAAGCACACGTACCTGTTCCCGGACAGCTTCTTCGACGTGAACCACCGGGCCGAGTTCGAGGTCGGCCCGCGGTTCCTGGTGGACATGCCCGAGGTGCTCCAGAACCCGGCCGCCGCGTTCGCGGTGCCGGACTTCCGCGGGGTGCTGACCGCCACCGGCATCCAGTACGTGGTCCTGTTCTGCCTGATCGGCAGCCTCGAATCGCTGCTCAGCGCCAAGGCCATCGAGCTGGTGGACCCGTGGCGCCGCAAGACCAACTTCGACCGCGACCTGCTGGCGGTGGGGGCGGCGAACACGCTGTGCGCGGCGATCGGCGCGCTGCCGATGATCTCGGAGATCGTCCGCAGCAAGGCGAACATCGACAGCGGCGGGCGCACGAAGGCGGCGAACCTGTTCCACGGCCTGTTCCTCCTCGGGTTCGTGCTGCTGTTCCCGAACCTGATCCACCGCATCCCCCTGGCGGCCCTGGGGGCGATGCTCGTGTACACCGGGTTCCGGCTCGCGAACCCGGTCGAGTTCGTCCGCACCTACAAGGTGGGCAGCGAACAGTTCATCGTCTTCGTCGGGACCATCCTGACGACGCTCGCGACGGACCTGCTGATCGGCATCGGCGTCGGCATCGGGCTCAAGGTCGCGTTCCACATGCGGCACGGGTGCTCGGTGCGCGGGCTGTTCGCGTGCGACGTGGAGGCGGTGCCGGAGGGCGACCGGCTGGTCGTGCTGGTGGTCCGCCGGGCCGCCGTGTTCTCCAACTGGCTCGGCGTGCGGGCCGTCATCTTCCGCGAGGCCGAGCGCCGCGACGAGGTGGTGCTCGACCTGTCGCGCACGCGGCTGGTGGACCACACGGTGATGGAGAAGTTGCACCAGCTCGAGGACGACTTCGCGCACCTCGGGAAGCGGCTGAAGGTGATCGGCCTGGAGGAACACGTGCCGCTCTCGGGGCACCCGCTGGCGGCGCGAAAGAGCGCCGGCCACGAGTCGACCGCCGCGGCGGTGTAGGGGCCACGGGCCGCGCCGGCCGGCGACCACGTTTCAACCCCTGTGGGAGCCCCGGCGCGGTCCGCCCAGCCCCGTTCCGGGGCCGCAGCATCAAAACCCACTCGGTTCTCGGAACCGCTGCGGGCGGAGCGACCGGCACGTCGGGCTTTTCCCCACGTCATTTCTCTCATTGCAGTACTTCCAAAAAATCGCACCGTCTCGCGCCTGCGTTGGGAGCGTCCGATGCCGGGTTCTTGTTCGAGAGTAGTTACAGTTCGCACACATCACATCGACCGTAAGCACTGCCGCCGGATGACATTACGGCACATCCGACGAGTGGGGTCGTAACCGGAATCCGTTGCTTCGAGGCTTACTACCGCTGCTCCAGGGGCGTGATTCGCGGGTAGCGATGCCCCAGCGAACGGCCATTCAACCGCCAGCAGATGTCTCGTCGGCGACCAGTCGATCCCCCACCAGTCACCACCAGCGCGGTGCTGTAACCCCCGTTACAGCCGAGCAGCGCCGCACACGCCGAGAAGTGGGACGGGTGGGTGTGCTGTAACCCCCGTTACAGCCGAGTGCCGCCCCACCCAAAAGGCGCGCATGTGTCTGTGACCATCGATGTGGTGCTGTAACCCCCGTTACAGCACCGCGCGTCCAATAGGGGCGAATCGTTCGACGTGGTGCGAACTCGTGCGACCGGTTCGCCGTTGATCGACGAACCGAACGGCCGCTGTCGTCAAACGACCCGCACCCCGCCTCGCTTGTGCGCTCCCGGCTCGAACCGGTGTCGCGCTTCGGTCCGACGGGCCGCACACCCGCTGTGACGCACCCGCGCGCGGACGTGTCACGCCCGCACACCGCGGCGCTCGCGGACCCGATTGTGCTGCCTCAAAAGCCTTGATTTCCCTGCGTTTTAAGCTCTTTGCCGCGTTCTTGCCGCGGGCGGCATGGCCGTTGCTTTTAGTACCGGCACGCACACAACAAGAAGCCCCGAAGGAGCCGCTATGAGCGCCACGACACCACGCGAGGATGTCCTCGGCAACTGCCGCAAGCAACTCGAAGTCCTGGTCGATCGGCTGTCCGGCGGCGTCGCACAACTGACGGTCGAGGCGCAGCGCCCGGTCGGTGCGGAAACCGCCGCCTCGACCGCCGGCGGTAACGAAGGCGACGAGGAGGTCGCCCGCAGCGTGTTGCTGTCCGAGGAACAGATCCTCAGCGAAGCGCAAGCGGCCCTCGCGCGGTTCGACGCGGGGACGTTCGGCAAATGTCAGCGGTGCGGACGTGCGGTCGCTCGGACCCGCCTCGCCGCGGTCCCCTACGCCCGGAACTGCATCAAGTGCGCCCGCGCCGCCGAGGCGGGACAGAACGACTGACCTCAGACCGAACTGAACACGAGTCGGAAATTCCGGACCGCTAGCCGGCGCGCCACCCGCCCCGGCGGCTCCCAATACCTCACTCAGGTGGCAGAGGACACGACCATGATGCCTGTCGGACTGGAAATGTGGGAACTGGTTGCCATCTCCGCGATGTGTTCGCTGACCGCTTTGAGCATTTTCGGTACGATCGCCGTCTCGGTCGCGTACTTCGCGACCCGTGAATCGGAACCCGCTGCGGTCCCGGCCTCGGCCCCGGCCGCAAAACCGGTTCCGACCTTTATCCCGGCACCGGTTGCGGGGTGAAACGCGCCGGCCGATTGGCCTCTCGTCGTGCGTGGCGGAACCTCGCCACGCACGACGCTTTTTTGCTGCTCCGATCGCGTCGCCAACGGCGCCTTTACTCTGCTACGGACGGCTTTTAGCGACGGCGGTCAGCGCCCGAAATCGTCGTTGCAGCCAGACACACGTCGGTTGCGGCTACTCACTCAACCAGACGCGAGCAAAAGCTGCGGTTGCCAGATTAATCACCTCACACAGACTGTTGGCGCCCGCCAACAGCAGCACGTCCTAAAACGCTTGCCGGCGGCCCACACCCGTGCGCCCGTCGCGCCCCGCACACCACTTGGTGAACGAAGGGCGTTCACGTGGCGGATGAAGCATACCGAATCCGATCGTTCGGTATCCGCGCCTTCTTCTGTAGCCGGCCTCTGTCAACGAATTTCAATCCCGGGAAGCCGAAGTTGCGAATGGTCATGAAATCTGTGGGGATTAAGGCACTCGGACGCGGGCGAGATCGAGCCGGCCATCGAGCCCCCAAGCTCCTGCTGGTCCTTCGTTACTAAGTCATTGCCCGGATTCGGCTTCCCAGGATTGAAATTCGTTGTGTGAGGCCGGAGGTAGACGGGTGGTGTCGCACCGGCCTCACAGAGGCCGGCTACAGAATACCGTTACCCTTCGATCGGGTTCGGTATCAGTGCCGCAACCCTCTCCGTGGTCGGGTACAATGGGAGTGGTACGCCGGACGGTGAGTCCGTTCTACCAGTTGGGTCGCGCACCAAGAGGTGTGCCGCGATAACGGGCGACCTCAAAAGTACTTTGTGGTCGAAACGCGGTTACCGGCACGCCGGGGCGCGTTCGTTTTGCGTCTTTCGGGCACAAGGGCTACGTTTGCACGCTGGTGCTGTGGTAACCTAGCGGCCGTCTCAACCGGACTGTGCCCCTCGCCCAGATCGCCCCCGTCGGTCGAGTAGAGTTAAGTCTTCATATCGCAATATTATGCGATCGTTAATGCCGGCCCGGAGTTGTACGCTCCTTCTGATCCGGTTGAAGCCTTGGATTTCCGATAAAAGGCGCGCTACAGTTCAAGCAGACATGGGTGTCGCCCCTTCTTCGCCATCGATCGGTCACACGCAGTGAAAAACATCTTGAGTCCCGCCCCGCGGCCGCTGTCGCGCCGCACGTTCCTCCGGGGCGCTGGGGTGGCGATGGGGCTGCCGCTGCTCGACGCGATGGCGCCCGTGCGGGCCGCCGGCAAAGCCGACGTGCCGCGGCGGCTGGTGGCGATCGAGACGAACATGGGGATCCTGCCGCAGTACTTCTTCCCGGAGCAGGCGGGGGCCGGGTACGCGCTGCCCCCGTACCTCCAGCGGCTGGCCCGGTTCCGGGACCAGTTCACCGTGTTCTCGGGGGTCAGTCACCCCGGGGTGACGGGCGCGCACGCGGCCGAGAAGTGCTTCCTGACCGGGGCCCCGCACCCGGAGCGGGGCGGGTTCCGGAACTGGGTGTCGGTGGACCAGGTGGCGGCCGAGCACCTGGGGGACCGGACCCGGTACCCGTCGCTGGTGCTCGGGGTCGGGGCCGAGCCGCAGACCCTCAGCTTCACCCGCAGCGGGGCCCCGATCCCGAGCGAGAAGAGCCCGCGGAAGCTGTTCGAGCGGCTGTTCGTGCAGGGCAAGCCGGCGGACGTGGCCGCCAAGGTGGCGGAGCTCCGCCAGGGGCGCAGCACGCTGGACTTCGTCGCCGCGCAGTCGAAGCGGCTGGACAAGTCGCTCGCCCCCGCCGACCGCGCGCGGCTGGACCAGTACTACACGAGCGTGCGCGAGCTCGAGCGGCGGCTCGCCAGTTCCGAGGGGTGGGAGCACAAGCCGAAGCCGAAGGTGACCGCCCCGGCGCCGGAGGACGAGAAGGACGGGCGCGAGTTCGCCAGGCAGACGAAGCTGATGCTCGACGTGATCAAGCTGGCGCTGGAAACCGACTCGTCGCGGCTGGTGTCGGTGTTCGTCGACACGACGCCGATCCACAACATCACGCATCACGGGAACCGGCCCGAGGTGCTCGCGGAGCTGCGGGCTAAGGAGGAGGGCCAGTTCGACGCGCTCGCGGGGTTCTTCCAGTCGCTCGCGGACGCGAAGGAGGAGGGGGCCACGCTGCTGGACCGAACGATGGTCCTGTACGGCACGTGCATGGGCAGCGCGAACTCGCACTCGAACTCCAACCTGCCGGTCCTGTTGGCGGGCGGCGGCTTCCGGCACGGCCGGCACCTGGCGTTCGACACCACCAACAACTACCCGCTGACCAACCTGTTCGTGTCGGTGCTCCAGCGGCTCGGGGTCGAGGCCCGCGAGTTCTCCACCGGCACGGGCACCATGCGCGGCCTGGAGATGGCGTAGCGCCCGGCCCCGTCACCGCACACCGCCCGAGGACGAACCCCATAATGACTCCTACTTTCGCGCGAGCCGGGCTCGTGCTCCTCGCGGGCTTGGTGTCGCCGGTCGCGGCCGGCGCGGCCCCGCCGGCCAAGTTCCTCGACGCGCACTGCGCCCGGTGCCACGACGCCGACACCAAGGGCGGCGGGCTGGACCTGGGGGCCCTGGCGTTCACCCCGTCGGACCCGGACAACTTCGCCCGGTGGGTGCTCGTCTACGACCGGGTGGCGCGCGGCGAGATGCCCCCGAAGGGGAGCCCGCGCCCGCCCGCCGCGGACCTGGCGGCGGCCACCGCCGACCTCCGCGCGGCACTGGCGGACGCCGACCGGGCGCGGGCCGCGGGCGGGGCCGGGCGGCTCCGGCGGCTCACCCGCGGGGAGTACGAGAACACGGTCCGCGACCTGTTCGACCTGCCCGGCCTGTCGCTCCAGGCGGACCTGCCCCCGGACGGGTCCGCGCACGGGTTCGACAAGCACCCGGACGCGCTGGACCTGTCCCACGTGAACCTGGCCAAGTACCTGGAGGCCGCGGACCGGGTGCTGGACGCCGCGATCACCACCCGGCCGACCGCGCCGCGCCCGGTCAAGCAGCGGGTGCCGCTGTACGACTACATCACGGGGCACGTGCTGTCCCACGGGGACGCGGTGCTGCTGCGGGACAAGAAGCCGGACCCCGACTTCCCGCCGGCCGGCGCGCAGCCGCACCTGGACCAGGGGGCGCACGAGCGGCTCGGGATGGGGCGGACCGGGGCGAGCCTGGGCCTGTTCCGACCCGAGGACGAGTCGTTCGCCCCGTGCTTCGGCGATTTCGTGGCCATCTACCCGGGGCGGTACAAGCTCACCGCGTCGCTGTGGAGCTTCCACTGGGACCAGGGGAAGGTGCTGCCCGCGCGGGGCACCGAGGCGGCCCGGCTGTCGGTGGTGCAACTGGCCGAGGACGGCCGCACGCCGCAGTCCAGCACCGTGCTCGGGTACTACGACGCGCCGTCCCTGGCCGAGCAGAAGCACCAACTGGTGGCGTGGCTGAACCCGCGGGACAAGATCGGGTTCAACGCGTCGTCGATCGTGCCCGGGAACACCCGCGGACCCAAGCGGGCGATGGGGTACACCGGCCCGGGGATCGCGTGCGACTACCTGGACGTGGAGGGGCCGCTGCACGACACCTGGCCCCCGGTCGCGCACAAGCGGCTGTTCGGCGCCCTGCCGCTGCACGAGGTGGACACCCAGAAGCACCCGGGGGTACGGTTCCCGGCCCGCGCGCCCGAGCGGCAGCAGGGGGGCACCGGCCGGAACCAGCCGGACCCGGTCCCCGGCCTCTGGACGGTTCAGACCGCCAAGCCGCTCGCCGACGCGGACCGGCTGCTCGCCGACTTCCTGCCGCGGGCGTTCCGCCGGCCGGTGCCGGCCGACGTGCGGAAGCAGTACGTGCAGCGCGTCGCCGCGCGGCTCAAAGAGGGCGACTGCTTCGAGCTGGCCATGCGGTGGGCGTACCGCGCGGCCCTGTGCGCGCCGGACTTCCTGTTCCACGTCGAGCCCGCGGGCGGGCCGGACGACCACGCGCTGGCGTGCCGCCTGTCGTACTTCCTGTGGAACTCGATGCCCGACGAGAAGCTCACGCGGCTGGCCGCCGGGGGCCGGCTTCGGGACCCGGCGGCGCTGCGGGCCGAGGCCGAGCGGCTGCTCGCGGACCCGCGGTCCAAGCGGTTCGTGGACGACTTCGTGGGCCAGTGGCTGAGCCTCAACCGGATCGGGGCCAACGACCCGGACCGGAAACTGTACCCGGAGTTCGACAAGTACCTGGAGGACTCGATGGCGGCCGAGACCCGGGGGTACGTGCGGGAACTGCTGGACCGGGACCTGACCGCGGACCACCTAGTGCGGTCCGAGTTCGCGATGCTCAACGGGCGGCTGGCGGCGCACTACGGGGTGCCCGGGGTGACCGGGACCCAGGTGCGGCGCGTGCCCCTGCCCCCCGGGACCCCGCGGGGCGGGCTGCTGACCCAAGGGGCCGTGCTCAAGGTGACGGCCAACGGCACCACCACCTCGCCCGTGCCGCGGGGCGCGTTCGTGCTGGACCGGCTGCTCGGGCGGCCCCCGGCCCCGCCCCCGCCCAACGTGCCGGCGGTGGAACCGGACGTGCGCGGCAGTGTTACCATCCGGCAGCAGTTGGACAAGCACCGCAACAGCGCGGCGTGCGCGTCGTGCCACGCCCGCATCGACCCGCCCGGGTTCGCGCTCGAGGAGTTCGACGCGATCGGCGGGCACCGCACCCGGTACCGGTCGCTGGGGGCCGGGGACCAGGCGCCGCGCGGGACCATCGACCCGGCCATCGGGATCGGTTTCCGGCTCGGCCCCAAGGTGGACTCGAGCGGGGCGCTGCCGGACGGGCGCCCGTTCGCCAACTTCGCCGGGTTCCAGGCGCTGCTCGCCGGGGACCGGGACGCGCTCCTGACGAACCTGGCCGCCCGGCTCACCGCGTACGCCACCGGTCGCGCCGTATCGTTCGCCGACCGGGACGAGTTGGCCGCGGTCGTGGCCGCGACCAACAAGGGCGGCGGTGGCGCCCGCACGCTCGTGTACGAACTGATCCAGAGTAAACTGTTCCGAACCCGCTGAGGACGAAATGGTGCGTGCGGCCTATTTAATTGGTACCCTGGTTCTAACGGTGGGTTTCGGCCCCGCCGGAGCCGCCCAGAACAAAACCCAGCCCGCGCCGAAGCCCGAGCGCGCCACGTTCCGCGTGCTCGGGCTGTTCAGCCCCGACCGCGAGACCGACCTGCGCGAGGCGCTCAAGGCGGTGCCGGATGTGACCTGGGTCGGGGTCAACTTCGCCGACGCCGAGCTCACCGTCGAGTTCGTGCCCGCGAAAGCGTTCCCCGGGACGAAGCCCGAACAGATCGCCGAGCGCTTCGATCAGAAGCTGCGGGACGCGACCCAGCACACCTTCGGCGTGAAGCCCCGGCGGACGGTGCCGCGGGACAAGCTCAAAGAGGTCGTGATCCCGGCCCCGATACTCGACTGTAAAGCCTGTTGTCTCGCCGCATATGAGGCGGTCGCCAAGATCGACGGCGTCGAACAGGCGACCGCAACATTCAAGGACGGGGGAAAAGTGACGGCACTCATCGATCCGGCCAAAACCGACCGCGCAAAGCTCGAAGACGCGCTCCGGAACGCGGGCGTCTCGATCCCAAAGATGTGACCGGTTCCCGCGGTTCGGGCTCCCGGTCTGTTGGTACACGGACTTGGTTCGTCGGACCGTTGTTACTCGGCATGTGGCTCCGGATGTGGGCCATTTTTCTGAACGGTTCCGGGAGCCACTTCGGAACCCGTTGTGCCGCGCTCGCGTGCTTGGCTCGTCCCAAACCATACCGTGCCGCCGGGTGGTTCCACGCCGATAGGCCGGGCTACGTCGCCGGACTTTATTCCTTGGCCGCCGCTCGTTGCTCCTCTTGCGTGAGCAGTTCTTTGGCGCGCTCCAGATCCTCTTCCTTCACCCACAGTTCGGTTGAGCCGGAGAGTGCGGAGCCGAGGCCCGCGGCCAGTTCGGTACCGACCACACGGCTCTCGATCCCGATCCCCTTCAACTGCCCTTGATACATCTCGACCAGCACCAGCGGGCCGGCGAACACCCGCACCACGTTCCCGTCGTCGCGTTTCATCTGGTTGCTCCTCGCATGACCGCGCCGGAACACTCCAGCCGGTGTGCGTTTACCCATCGAGCAACAAGTGTGCCGGCCTGCCGCTGAAGGGGCGGGCCGTGGCGTGGGCCGGAACCGCACACGCCGGGCACACGTGCGTGTGCGGTTCCGCACACCGCCCGGTCAGAATGCGTGAAAAGCGGCCGATTATCGCGCACAACCGGCCGATCCGGATGCCTTTCGTTGCGGCACACCGATTGCGATTGGCCCCGGCACCGCAACTATCAGAGGGGACGCAATGCAAACGCTCATCATGCTGGGCTTCGGGGCCGTGTTGGTGACCATCCTGGTTTGGTTCAGCAACCTGTTGTTTCGCCACGCGCCGCGCCCCGAAGGGTCCGCCGCGGCGAATAGCCGTTGACGGTCGGTAGCCGAGCGGGAACCATGAGCAGTGGGGCCGGAATGTTACTCGATCCCACACAAACGGGCGCCCTGTACCCCGCGGGGCCGTCCGCCAGGAGCGCCGCACGCGCGCGTATCTCCTTGATCCAACTGGCCGAGATACTGGACGTCGCCGAGGACGCGGTCATCACCACCGACGCGCGCCGCGACATCGTGCTGTTCAACCGCGGCGCCACCGTGCTGTTCGGGTACACGGCCGACGAGATGCTGGGCCGGTCCATCGATCTGCTTCTGCCCGAGCGGTTCCGCGCCCGGCACCCGGAGCAGATGGAGGAGTTCGCCCGGTCCCCGGCGCCGGCCCGGCTCATGGGCGCGCGGCGCGAGGTGTTCGGGCGGCGCAAGGACGGGTCCGAGTTCCCGGCGGAGGTGTCGATCTCGAAGTTCGGCGCCGGGGCGGACCTCCTGTTCACCGCGATCGTGCGGGACGCCACCGAGCGCAAGCGGTACGAGGCCGCGCAGCGGGAGCTGGAGCACCTCCGCGCGCAGGCCGAACTCGCCGACGCGCAGGCCCGCGCGGAGGCGCAGCTCCGCGAGACCGCCCGGCAGCGGGAGCAGGCGCTCGCGGAGCTCCAGGCCAAGACCGAGGAGCTGCGGGCCACCACCCAGCAGTTGTGGCAGGCCGCCAAGCTCGCCGGCGTGGGCGAGCTGGCCGCTAGCATCGCCCACGAGCTGAACAACCCGCTCGGCACGGTGAGCCTGCGCATCGAGGGGCTGCTCGCGAAGACCCCGGCCGAGGACCCGCGGCGCCGGCCGCTCGAGGTGGTCGAGGGCGAGGTCGAGCGCATGGCGGGCCTGGTCGCCAACCTGCTCCAGTTCAGCCGGGCCGGGCGCGACCAGGTGTCCACCGTGGACGTGTGCGAGGAGGTGAGCCGGACCGTCGATTTGGTGGCGCACCACCTGCGCAAGCACGGGGTGCTCGTGGAGCCCCAGTTCGCCCCCGGGGTGCCGCACATCCACGCCGACCGGCAGCACCTGCGGCAGGTGTTCCTGAACCTGTTCACCAACGCCGCGGACGCGATGCCCCAGGGGGGCCGGCTGGTGCCCCGGGTCCGGGCCGGCGCGCTGCCCGACGGGCGCCCGGCGGTGGTGGTGGAGATCGCCGACACGGGCGTCGGCATCCCGGCCGAGCTCAAGGACCGCGTGTTCGAGCCGTTCTTCACCACGAAGGAAGAGGGGAAGGGCACCGGGCTGGGGCTCGCCATCTGCCGGCGCATCGTCCAGCAGCACCACGGCACGCTCGAGGTGGAGAGCGCCCTCGGGGCCGGCACCACCATCCGCATCACGCTCCCCACCCGCCCCGACACGAACGTGGACCGCCTGCGAGACGCACCCTCATGACCGGCGACCAACGGAACCCGCGGGGCAAGCTCCTGATCGTCGACGACGAGGTGGAGCTGATGCGCGCGCTGTGCGAGTCGCTCACCGACGCCGGGTTCGAGGCCCGCGGGCTGTCGGACCCCGCGCTCGCGGCCGACGCGCTCCGCGAGGGCGAGCCCGACGTGCTGCTCTCGGACCTGATGATGCCCGGCACCGACGGCATCCAGCTGCTCCGCCGGTGCCTGGAGACGGACCCGCACCTGGTCGGCATCATCATGACCGGCCAGGGCACCATCCAGACCGCGGTGGAGGCGATGAAGGCCGGGGCGTTCGACTACGTCCTGAAGCCGTTCCGGCTCCAGCAGGTGCTGCCGGTCCTGGACCGGGCGATGGAGGTGCGGCGGCTGCGGCGCGAGAACGCGAACCTGCGCCGGTACGTGCAGCGGCTCGCGTTCGAGTCCGACCGGTACCGGATCGTCGGGTCCGGCCCCGCGGTGCGGAAGGTCGTCCAGCTCATCGAGAAGGTCGCGCCCACCACCGCGACGGTCCTCGTGCGCGGGCCGAGCGGCACCGGTAAGGAGCTGGTGGCGCGGGCCGTTCACGGGAACAGCGCCCGGCGCGACAAGCCGCTGGTGACGGTCAACTGCGCCACCCTGCAAGAGACGCTGCTGGAGAGCGAGCTGTTCGGGCACGAGAAGGGCGCGTTCACCGGGGCCGACCGCGCCAAGCCCGGGCTGTTCGAAGTGGCCGAGGGCGGCACGCTGTTCGTGGACGAGGTCGCGGAGATGGCCCCCGCGCTCCAGGCGAAGCTGCTCCGGGTGCTCGAGGACGGGCACTACCGGCGGGTCGGGAGCACGCAGGAGCGGCGGGCCGACGTGCGCATCATCGCGGCCACCAACAAGCCGCTCGAGGCCGAGCAGAAGGCCGGGCGGTTCCGCGAGGACCTGTTCTTCCGGCTCAGCGTCATCACCGTCGACCTGCCCGCGCTCAAAGACCGGCGGGAGGATGTGCCGGAGCTGATCCAGCACTTCCTCCACACGCGGCAGGTGGGCCGGGGGCTGATGACGGTGGACCCGGCGGCGCGGTCCCTCCTGTGCCGGTACGACTGGCCGGGGAACATCCGCGAACTGGCCAACGTGCTGGAGCGGGCGCAGATCCTGGCCGAGGGGAGCGTCATCACGCCCGACGACCTGCCGGAGAACCTCGCACCGGGGGGCGAGGCCCCCGCCGCGGGCGAGGACCCGACCCCGACGACCGGCCCGGACGACCTGGACCGCGTCGAGCGGCAGCACGTCCGCGACGTGTTGCAGCGGCACGGGGGGAACAAGGTGCAGGCGGCCAAGGCGCTGGGCGTGAGCCGGCGCACCCTGTACCGGCTGATCGACAAGTACAAGCTCAGCGGGGAGTGACGCCGGGGCGCGCTGAAGACCAATCGTTTGTAGCATCTGGGCTTGTTGTCACAGCGGGCCGCGCCCGTTCCGTTCGGCATTCGTCGCTTCCCGACGGCAACGGTGCCCCGTCCGCCATCACACCCCGGCCCGGCGGGCGCACCTCCCGGGGCTATTCGCGCGCCGCGCACCGCGTTATCATGCCCGCATGGCGCCACGCGCGCCGCACCGAGGTCATGCCATGTCCCTCCTGTTCCGCGCCGCGCTTGCGGCGGTCGCTTTCGGCTCGTCGCTGGCGCTCGCGCCGGCCGCCGGGGCGGCACCGGTCCCCGGCGACGCCGGGAAAGCGGTCACGTTCCCGTTCCCGGCGAACGCGCCGGTGGCCGTGCAGGTCACCGGCGTCGGGGCCGCCCGCGAGCGGCTCTCGGCCATGCTCAAGGCCGCCCTCCCGGACGAAGCCAAGGAGCTCGACAAGCAGATCGACGAGGCGCTGAAACAGGTCCTCGCGGACCGCAAGCTGACCGCCGTGCCCAAGGACGGCCGCGTGTTCGTTGTGGTGAACGACATCGCGAGCCTGTTCGAGGGCGAGCCCGCGTTCGCGGTCCTGGTCCCGGTGAGCAGCTACAAGGAGTTCAAGGCCACGTTCCTCACCGCCGACGAGCGCAAGACGCTCGGCGAGGGGAAGGGCGTGGACGAGGTGAAGCTGAGCCTGATGGGGGCCGAGCACACGGTCCACATGGTGGACCTGAAGGAGTACGTCGCGGTCACGCCGGACAAGGGCACCGCGGACCTCTACGCGGGCAAGTTCGCCCGCGCCACCACCGCCGCGATGCCGGCCGAACTGGCCCGCTCGTTCGTGGGCAGCGACCTGGCCGTCTACCTCAACGCCGACGCCATCAACAACAAGTACGCGGAGCAGATCAAGGGCTTCAAGATGCTCATCGACTTCGGCCTCCAGCAGGCCGAGATGGGCGGGATGCTGCCCGGCATCAACAAGAAGCAGCTCGCGGCCGCGAAGGTGATGCTCGGCGGCGCGTTCCAGGCGCTGGAGGACTGCCGCGGGGTGGTGCTCGGGGCGGAGTTCCGGCCCGAGGGGCTGAACCTGCGGCTCCAGGCCCAGTTCGCCGACGACACCGCCAGCGCGGCGGTGCTGAAGGCCGAGCGCCCCGGGGCGCTCGCGGACATCGGCAAACTCCCGGCCGGCCTGGGCCAGTACGCGGGGACGAAGTTCGGCAAGAAGTTCCACGACATGATGAAAGGGCTGAACCCCGAGTTCGCCCCCGCGGACGACGACGAGAACGGCAACGCGGCGCTGGAAAAGCACCTCACGGCCCTCCACGCGGCGGGGCCGCAGGGCGAGGTGAGCGGGTCCGGCGGGGCCGGGGCGAACTTCACCGCCGCGAAGTACACCGACGCGAAGAAGGCCGTGGCGGCGCTGACCGGGTGCTACGAGGCGATGGCCGCCGGCGGGCGCCTCCACAGCGCGGTGCTCAAGGGCGCCCCGAAAATCACCAAGGACGCCCGGAAGCACGGGGCCTTCACCTTCACCGAGGTGCGGGTCGCGTTCGACTTCGAGGCCACCGTGAAGGACCTCCCGGAGGGGCTGAAGGAGAACACCATCGCCCAACTGAAGCGGGCGCTGACCGAGCAGATGACGCTGTGGATCGGCACCGACGGCCAGACCGTGATCCAGGTGACCGCGAAGGACTTCGACGCCGCGGCGGCGGCGGTCGACGCGTTCCTCGACCCGAAGAAGCCCGTGGGCGAGACGGACGGCTTCAAGCTGACCCGCAAGCAGCTCCCGGCCGACGCGAACGCCCTGGTGCTGGCCGAGACCGGGCAACTGGTCACCGTGCTGCTCGACTCGCTGAAGGCGATGCAGGACACGGTCCCCGGGTTCCCGCGGCTCGGGAAGGTGCAGCCGCTGAAGGGGGAGCCGACGTTCATCGGGATCGCGGTCACGCTGAAGGACGCGGCGACTCTGAACGTGTTCATCCCGGGCGAAGCGCTGGCGGCCGGGAAGAAGATCGTCACCCGGCTGCTGACGAACGTCGAGTAGTTCAACAAACGTCCCTCGCACGCGGTCCAGCGCGTGCGGGGGATCGTCGGTACCGCGTTCCATACCGGCGGCGATGAGCGGTTGAGGGTTAGTGCCCGCCGCCCTTCTCCTCGCCGCCCTTCGCTTCCCCGCCGTGCCCGGGTTCGGCCCCGTGTCCGCCGCCGTGCCCTTCCTTCGCGTGCTCCATGTCCTCGCGGCGCTCCAGCACCGCTTTGCGCAGCGGGCGCAGGGCCAGCACGTCCACGACCCGCGGGCCGTCCGCGTTGTACAGCTTCTGAATCGGCTTGCCGGTGGAGGGATCGACCGACGGGGCCAGGAACACGCGCCCGAGGTGCGCCCGGAACCCGCCGAAGTCGGTGCCATATGTGCCGACGCACGGTGCCCCGAGTGCCGAGCCCGGGCCGCGGGCGAGCAGGCTGTTGCCCTTCAGCGAGCCGCCCCCGACGTACCCGCCGTGGTCGAACCGGGTCACGCTCGGGACCGCGTGCGCCTTCACGCTCAGCGGGTAACCGGCGCGTGCCGCGGAGTGCTCCACGGGCGTGTGCAGTTTGGGGGTCCGCTCCGCGATCCGCTGGAGCAGCGGCCGGTCGTCGGCGCGGGCGGGAACGGTAGCGGCTATAACGATCACGCCCGCGAGGGCGGAGAGCTGGCGCATGGGACACCGGGGGTACGCACGAGCCCGCGCGGCGCGGTCGAACGCGCCGCGCCGGGCACGGTCCCCCATTTATCGGCTCGCCCCGCCTTTCGGGTTGCGTGCGAATTTCCGGTCCCGCCCAACTCACCGGGGTGGCGAACCGGTCAATCGGTGAACAGCCCGCCCTCCGGGTTCCGGTTGAACTTCTGGTACGGCAGCCGCACCCCGTTCACGAGGTACTGGTCGGCCCGCGCGCCCACCGGGGCGTTGAACCCGTTCTCCCCGGCCACCGTCACCACGTCGTCCTGGTCCACGCCGTCGCCGCTGACCCCGAACCCGCCCTTCAGCAGCCCCGCCGTGTACAGCGGCGAGCTGCCCGGGAAGAAGATGATGCCGTTCTGGTTCAGCAGGTTGAACGGGCTGTGGAAGTTGGTGCCCGGGTTGAACGCGTCGTGCCCGAGCACGCTCTGATACGCCGACGCGGGCAGCGCCTGCCCCACCAGCCGGCCGTTGAACCGGTTGGTGTTCACCGGGTCGTCGTTGAGCTGGGAGAACGGCCCCGGGGGCGCGGTGTCGATGGCCTCGGGGAACCGCGGCTCGGCCAGGTACCGGAACGTGCGGGCCGTCATCGCCACGCCCGGCGGGAGCCCCTGCACCTGGTCGATCGGCTGCAACTGGAGCGGGTTCGAGTAGTACGACACGTTGCGCGCCTTGGCCACGGCCACGTCGATCGAGAACACGGTCGCGTCCGGCTGCCGGTACAGGCCCACGACGTTGCCCTGGCGGTCCGACACCGCGTACACGAACTTCGCCGGCGAGCTGATCGGCAGCCGGATCGCGCCCCGGGTCTGGCTCGCCTGCTGGAGCCCGTTGGCCACGATCGCGACCACCTCGTCGGCCCGGATGCCGTCCCCGTCGTGCGGCAGGACGAGCCACCCGTCCGGCACCGCTTGGCCGCCGCGGAGCGTGGCCCCGTCCGGGGACACCTGCTGGTTCCGCCCGTCGTTCGGGTCCCCGCGGCCGACCACGGCGGCCGTGAGCTGGAGCTGCTGCGCGCCCTGGAACGCGCCGCCCGGGCCGAACACGTCGAGCTGGATGCCCACGAGGTCCAGGCGCCCGGTGGGCAGCCCGAAGCGGCTCGACAGCGTCACCCCGCCCAGCGCGCCGACCGGGAGCGTCGCGGTGCCGTCCACGCTCGCGGTGGTGCCGCCGACCGCCGCGAACGCGATCCACTCGGCCTCCAGCGTCCGGTCCGGCTTGCGCGAGTCGAACGTGCTGCTGAGCGACGAGTTCTCCTCGGTGGCGTACCCGGTCTTGCCCGGGAAGAACACGCCGATCCCGCCCACCACGTGCCCGTCCTTGTAGATCGGCACGCCGCCCGGCAGGGTCGCGATCCCGCGCGACTGCGCGCCGGGCTTCAGCCCCGACTGGAACCCGTAGGAGTCGGGCACGAACAGCTCCTGGCCGGGGAGCACGAAGCTGCGGTCGGCGTTGAACCGCAGCTCCCGCTGGATGTCGTCGGCGGTGCCCTTGATCCCGTCGGCGCCGACCGCGAACGTGCCGTCGCGGTTGGTGTGCTCGATCCCGAACAGGTCCACCTGCGGGGTGTTCGCGATGCCCGGCGGGAAGTGCCCCTTGCTCCCGACCGCCGCCACGAACCCGGGGCCGCGGACCGTCGAGTTCGGGTCGGTCACGTTGGGGTTCGAGTTCACCTCCCGCTCGGTGATCGTGGACTGGCTGATGAACCCGACCGTGCGCGAGGTGAGCGGCCCCTGGTCGTTGGCGAAGTACGCCGCGGTCAGCGCCTTGGAGTACGCCCCGTCGATCGCGAACACCAGGTTGTCCGCGCTGGAGGTGATGTTCGGGTCCACCCCGCTCTCGACGCGCACGCCGAGGATCCGCCCGTTCCGGTCGGTCACCACGATGATCGCGTCCGAGCTGGCGGACGCCGCCGCGGCCCGCTGGAGCAGCGCGTTCACCTCGTCGGTGGTCAGCTGGCTGACCGGCGCGGCCGGGGCCGCGGCGCCGCGCGGGAGCGCCGCCAGCAGAAAGGTGCCGCCCCCCGGGAGCACCGTGTCGGTCGGTTTCACCTTGAACAGCGCGTTGACCGCGCCGGTGCCGCTGAACGTGTTGGTCCCGTCGCCGCCGAACAGCGCGTTCCGGGTGCCGCCGGCGTTCAGCGTCGTGTTGCCGCCGCCGGCGCTCAACTTGTTCGCCCCCTCGCCGCCGTTGATCACGGCCGGCTGGGTCACGGTCGGATCGACCACCACCGCGTCGTTACCGGCCCCGGTGTTGATGACCAGGTTGGCGACCTGTGTCGCCGGGAACGCGCCGATCGTGGCGGTGCGGTCGAGCACCTTCAGCACGCCCCCTTCGGTGAACACCCGGATGCGATCGTCGCCGTCGGTGCCGGTGATGGTCAGGGAGATCAAAGGCGTGGCCCCGGCGCCCACGTCCGGGCCGACGCCCGTCGCGGACACGGTCGCCAGCAGCGCCCGCTCCTCGAGCGCCTCGCACCAGAGAGTGGTTCGCCGCAGCGCGGCGCGGTCGGTTGCGGTGTGCATGACGCGGCCCGGTGGTCGTATTTCGTCCCCAATCTGTATCGGCCGCCCGCGCAACCCGTCTTGACGGATTACTTTCGCCGGCACGCGCTCCATGCAGAATCAGAAGAATCCTCATGACCGGCAAACCGCCGGCCGATTGAAGGGATGAAGCACCGCGCTGTGCCGTAGTGCGTCCGCGAGCGCGACGTTGGGGGTTACGGACATGCGCCCGATCTGGAAGCTGAGCCGCTGCGTCGCGGGTGTGTTCCTTTGCGCCACGAGCCAGGTGCGAGCGGACTCCCCGACCGGTGCCGCAGCGCCGCCGGCCGTCAGCGCCGTCCCGGCGCTCCCGCCCCTGCCGGCACCGACCGGCGGGTCGTCCCTTCCGCCGCCGCCAGGCGCGCTTGCGGCTCAACCGACGGCCGCCGCGGCGAGCCAGCCGCCGAAGGCCGCCCCGAAGGACACTACCCGCCAGCCCATCGACCGGCTGCTGGAACCGACGGTGCCGGCGCAGCCGGGCGGGCCGCAGGACGCCGCGGTGCAGGCGTCCGCCTACGCGTACTTCCCCACGCTCGGGTTCGCCGGCCAGAGCGGGGTGCTGCCCCGGTCCGGCAGCAACAACGAGTACGACACCGTCGAGGACCGGTGGCGCACCGGGTTCCCGGAGTGGGACCGGTACGGGCTCAACCACCCGCGCGTCTTCGACTACCCGTACCAGCTCGGGCGCTGGTACGACCCGTACCGCCAGAACGTGCTCAAGGGCGACTACCCGGTGTTCGGGCAGCACACGTTCTTCGTGTTCACCGGCACGAACAGCAGCCTGTTCGAGGGCCGCATGATCCCGACGGCCACCACGCCGTTCGAGAGCACCGCGCGGCCGCTCCAGGAGGAGTTCTTCCAGCGCCCGGGGCAGTTCCTGTTCTCGAACCTGACCACGGCGTCGTTCGAGCTGTTCCACGGCGACGCGGCGTTCAAGCCGAAGGACTGGGCCGTCAAGCTCACCCCGGCGTTCAACTACAACGCGCTGTCGGTATCCGAGCTGGGCGTCGTCAGCCCCGACGTGCGCAAGGGGACGGTGCGGCTGCGGTCGTGGGCCACGCTCCAGGAGTGGTTCGGCGAGTACAAGCTCGCGGACCTGAGCGAGCAGTACGACTTCCTCTCGGTGCGGGCCGGGGCGCAGCCGTTCACCAGCGACTTCCGCGGGTTCGTCTACAGCGACGTGAACCGCGGCGTGCGGCTGTTCGGGAACCTGGACGGGAACCGCACGCAGTTCAACCTCGCGTACTTCCGGCAGCTGGAGAAGGACACCAACAGCGGGCTGAACACGTTCAGCGACCGCAACCAGGACGTGGTGATCGCGAACCTGTACCGGCAGGACTTCATCTTCCCGGGGTACACGGCGAGCCTGAGCTACCACTTCAACAACGACGGGCCGTCGCTCAAGTTCGACAAGAACGGGTTCCTGGCGCGCCCGGACCCGGCGGGCACGTTCACCCCGCACCGGGTCGAGGCGCACTACCTGGGCTGGGCCGGCGACGGCCACATCGACCGGTACAACATCTCGCACGCGTTCTACTGGGTGCTGGGGCGCGACAGCCGCAACCCGATCGCGGGGCAGCCGACGAGCATCAGCGCCCAACTGGCCGCGGTGGAGCTGTCCTACGACCGCGACTGGGCGCGGTTCCGCGTGAGCGGCCTGTACCAGTCGGGCGACGGCGACGCCCGCAACGGGCACGCCACGGGCTTCGACTCGATCCTGGACCAGCAGAACTTCGGGGGCGAGTTCAGCTTCTGGCGGCGGAACCGGGTGCCGCTGTTCGGGGTGGGGCTGACGAACGACCAGAGCAACCTGGCGAACCTGCGGTCCAGCCGCATCCAGGGGCAGAGCAACTTCGTGAACCCGGGGCTCTGGCTCATCAACGCCGGCGTCGACTTCGACCTGACCCCGCGGCTGCGGTCGATCAACAACGCTAACGCGCTGTTCTTCGACAAGACCAACCCGCTGGAGGTGTTCACGTTCCAGGGGAACATCGACCGGTTCATCGGCGTGGACCTGAGCACCGGGTTCGAGTACCGGCCGCGGCTGAACAACAACGGGATCATCCTGGCCGGGATCAGCACGCTGATCCCGGGGGGCGGGTTCCGGCAGCTCTACAACGACAAGGGCGGCAAGGTGCAGTCGCTGCTCAACGGGTTCGCGGAAATCATCTTCACGTTCTGATTCCGCGCGGCGGCGGACTGTGGCCTGCAAAAGAAACCGGGCCGCGAGGTTCTCCTCGCGGCCCGGTGCGTTCCCAAGGCGTTCACTTCTCAACCTGTGGCGCGGAGCGCTCACGGCACCGCCGACCGGGTCATGGCCCCGTCGAACGTTGAGCCGCGATACGCGAGGTTGTTCCAGGCAACGTTCGACGGGGCCATGACCCGGTCGGAAGCGGTGCTGGAACAGCGCTCCCCGCGCGGGGTGTGAAGGCAGAAGCTCGGCTGACGCAACATCAGCCTGTCGCAGAGCGACGAGCTGAACGCCAATGGAACTGGAATCAGGGTATGCTCGCCGGTCCCTGACCGCAATGCAAGAGCCGTTCACCGCACGCGGTGGGTTTTCCCGGCGAGCCCATTGCGTTCTGTCGGGAAAGTCCGGCGTAACGTGGCGTTTACGCACCCGAGCGGCGTTCGGGTCAAGCCCCGCGGGCCGGGCGGCCGATAACGGATGTGTGGAATTTCGCACCGCGACATTCGGTCGGCGCGGCCTTCATGCGGCCGTCACGCTCGCACTGCTCGCCGCCTGTGCGGGCTGTGGGAACACGCGGTTCCTGCGCCGCACCTGCCCGACCCCGCCGGACCCGCAGGGGGCGGCCGAGCGCCCCACGCCTTCCGCCGAATACCGGGTCGCGTGCCCCGATGTCGTGGCGGTCACGTTCACCGATCACCCCGATTGGGATGCGGTGGCGGTCGTCGATGTGGACGGGCGGCTCCCGCTCCCGCGCCCCGGCGGCGTGAACGCCGACGGCCGCACCCTCGACGAGATCCGCACCGACCTCGCCGCGCTCGCCGATTGCCCGGCCGAGCGCGTCACCGTTACCCTCGCGGCGGCCCGCAGCGCGCGGGTCGTGGTGTACGGCCCGATCCGCGGTCGGGCACGGGTGGTCCCGTACCAGGGGCCGGAACCGGTGCTCGACTTCCTGAAGCGGGTCGGCGGGCTGCCGCCCGGATCGAAGCTGAACCAGGTGTACGTGATCCGGCCGAACGTGGCCGCGGCGGCGCGCCCGCAGGTGTTCCGGGTGAACGTGGCCGCGGTGCTGGTCGATGGCGATCCGCGAACCAATGTGCTGTTGCAGGCCGACGATCAGATTTACGTCGGCGAAACGCGGCAGTCGGTGTTGTCGCGCGTGCTGCCGGACTGGCTCGGCACCGCGTACCGGCGGCTGGCGGGCCTTCTGCCGGACGACTGGTGGTCGTTCACCAAGTCGCGCCGGACCGCGGACCCGTCTCTTGGCGGCACCACCCACCCCGGCTCACTTTTCCTCGCCCCGGGCCGATCCGCGGATTGACCGCGCCGGGCGAATGCAACTCTGTGCTGATCTGTGCAAGCGTAATCGCGGTCGGTGGGTTCGCTCCGCAGCGTGACTCCACGTACCGCGGTGGCGTTGTGGAGCGTGTGGCATTGTGTGATACCAAATTCGGTTAATGCGTATCCCGGCCGTATTCTGTAGCCGCCCTCTGTAAGACCGGTGGTACACGGTGGGGCGCACGGCCTCACCGAGGCAGGCGACAGGGTGCCGTTACTCGTCAATCGGATTTCAGTCGTTTCCAGTTGGTGTGACGTGCCCCGCGCGGGTCTTTGAGTGTGGTCCGCTCACTCCGTGAGCGGTCGCTCCGGGTATCGGATTCGCGTGGCGCAACGACGGGGTCTGCAAGCCCGGGCTGCGAATCGGACGCGCGGGCCGACCGCTCACGGAGTGAGCGGACCACACTTAATGGCCGGGACCACGCTGCACGAACTGGAAACGACTGGATTCGGTGTGAGATGTCCGGCGGGGCGCGTCTATCGGGCGTGCCGCCGTCCCAGAAGGCGTTTCAGTAGCCCGAGGCGTGCGGCGTCAGATGGGAGAGCGGCCGTGTCGAGATGATATCGGCCGCCAACGCGAGCGAGCCGCGTTCGCCTTTGCGGGGCGAACGCGGCTCGCTCGTTGACCGGATTGGGGCGATCAGCTCCCGCCGGTCATTTTCGGCTCGAGGGCCTTCAGGATCTCTTTGGCCTTGGCCTTGGTGTCGGCCTTCGGCTTTTGGAGGTCCGCGAAGCCTTTTTGCAGGACATCGGCCCGGGCCGCGTCGGTTTCGCGCACCCGCGACACGATGTTGTCGAACGAGGTCACTTCGCTGCCGAGCGCCTGGCCCTTCGCGTAGTTGTTCAGGACCTGCTTGGCCTGCTCCAGCCCGGAGTTCTCTTTAACCTCGATCGTCTCTTCCTTCGTCCGCCCGGGCGGGCCACAGCCCGGGGCCGCGAGCGCCCCCACCAGGAGGGCGAACGCCGCTGTACGCCAGTACTTCGTCACGTGCGACTCCTTCCTTAGAAGTTGGGCACCGGCTGACCGTCCGAGCGGTTGCCGAGCAGTTGGAAGGTGGTCAGGGTGACGCTGTTCGAGATGAACCGCACCGAGCCGTCGCCGAGCACCCCGTTGACGCCGCCGGTGTGCATGCTGCGCGGCGGAACGAGGCCGAAGCCCCAGTCGTGCGCGCCGCCCGGGCAGCAGTCGCCGCCGGCCGTCGGGTACGCCCAGTTCGGCGGCACCGCCGTGTTGAGCGTGGACTGACCGGCCGAGTACCACGCCCACATGGTGCCGTTGTTGGACCGCATCCCGCTCGGCGAGGTTTTGGCGGCCTGACCGATCGCGTCCACTTCCGCCTGGGTCGGGAAGTTCTTGTTCACGACCGAGTTGAACAGGCCGTTGTTCGTGTAGAAGAAGTCGTACGGGTACTTGCCGGCGCTGCCGCTGGCGTTCGAGCCGGACAGCAGTTCGGACGCGAGCAGCGTGTTCGACAGCCCGTCGGTCACGTCGCCCATCTTGGTATCGTTCTGGTACGAGACGATGCCGTTGAACCGGGTGCCGCCCCAAACGGTTTCGACCGAGCTGCCGGTGGACCAGCCGTAGTTGCTGCCCGGGCCGTCCCAGCCGCTCGGGTTGCTGCCGCGGGCCGGCGCGGCCGGCGACGACGGGCACAGGAACACCGACAGCTTGGTGTTCATCCCGGTGTTGTAGGTCCAGCTCCAGTTGGTGCGGTTCGCGTCGAACAGCTTGAACAGCGGGTCCTGTTCGACGAACGGGAGGAGCTCGACGTTGGCGCTGGTGGCCTCCCAGGCGTTACCGCCGACCTGGCGGTAGTTGCGCGGGAACTTCTGTCCCACGTCGTGGTAGCTGTGCATCGCCAGCCCGAGCTGCTTCAGGTTGTTCGAGCACTTCATGCGCGAGGCGGCCTCACGCACCTTCTGAACGGCAGGCAGGAGGAGCCCGATCAGGATCGCAATAATCGCGATCACGACCAACAATTCAATGAGCGTGAAACCCCGCACGCGGCGGGACTTCGGGGGAGAGAGGGAGAGCATCACCGACCTCAAAACACAGATGATAAGGTGCTCACCCCGTGATGGGGTGGAGAGCAAAAAATGTGTGGCGGGAGCTGGCGTGTCTGTGCGAGCGGGCCGACTCACGTCACGCATTCTTCTTGGACTCTACCCGCCCTGTGCGCCCGTTGCAAGTAGCAATTCGGTTCGCGCACAATTATTTGGTCCGGTTTGCCGCGCCGAACGCGGACTCTATCGCTTCGGCGCCGGTCAGTGGGGCGCGGCACGCGAAGTTCTCGCACACGTAAACCGTGACCGCGCCGCCCCGCGCCTCCTTGCCCTCGAACAGCGCCGCAAGTTCCGCCGGCGGCGGCCCGGACGCCGGGTCGTGGAGCGCGACCACGCGGCGCGGCCCGAACGCCGCCCGGACCGCTTCGGTTGCGCGCCGCGTTTCCTTGTCGTGTGTCGGGCCGACGATCGCCACCTGCTGAACCGGGCCGAGGTGGAAGTCGAGCGCGATGAGCATCTGCCCGCTCGCGGCCGGGTGCTCCGCCATCGTCTCGCGGTACCCGCGGAGGGTGCGCTCGGCCGGTTCGGCGAGGTCCCGCCGGCCGGTCAGCGCGGCCAAACGCAGCAGGACCGTTACGGCCACCGCGTTGCCGCTCGGGGTCGAGCCGTCGTGCAGGTCCTTGGTGCGGGCGATCAGCTCCTCGTGGTCGTCCGCGGTGAAGAAGAAGCCGGGGCCGTTCGGGTCCGCGAAGTGCTTGAGCATCGACTCGGCCAGTTCGAGAGCGGCGCGGAGCCACTTCACCTCGAACGTCGCCTCGTACAGCGTCACGAGCGCGTCCGCGAGGATCGCGTAATCCTCCAGGTACCCGCGCAGCTTCGGTGGCTGCCCCACCCCGGCGGTGCGGTACAACCGCCCGCCCGCGGTGCGCATGGTTCGGAGGATGTGGTCGGCCGCGACTGCTGCGCGTGTGGCGTCCTCGCCGCCGGTCGCCATCCCGAACTGCGCGAACGCGGCGATCATGAGGCCGTTCCACGCGGTCAGGATCTTCTCGTCGCGCCCGGGCCACACGCGCTTCGCGCGCGCCGCGTAGAGCGTGTCTTTGACCGCCCGGAGCCGCCCCCGGAACGCCTCCTCGCTCGTGCCGTGCGCCTTGGCCTCGTCGGCGTCGGAAAGGGTGCGGAACAGGATGTTGTGCCCCTCGAAGTTGCCGCCCCGGGTGGCCCCCCACACCTTGCACGCGAACTCCGCGTCCTCGTCGCCCAGCACCGCGCGCAGCTCGTCCAGCGACCAGACGTAGAACTTGCCCTCTTCGCCCTCGCTGTCGGCGTCCTGGGTGGAGAAGAAGGCGCCGCCCTCCGCCCACATTTCCCGCACAACGTAGTCGAGCGTTTCGCGGCCGATCTGCCGGAAGAACGGGTCTCCCGTCCGCTGGTACGCCTCCGCCAGCGCCGAGGCGAGCAGGGCGTTGTCGTAGAGCATCTTCTCGAAGTGCGGGACCAGCCACTTCGCGTCCACGCTGTAGCGCGCGAACCCGCCGCCGAGCTGGTCGTAAATGCCGCCGCGGGCCATCGTGGTGAGCGTGTGCTTCACCATGTCGAGGGCCACCGGGTCGTTGAACCGGTCTGAGAGGCGCAGCAGGAGCTTCAGCTCGAGCGCGTGCGGGAACTTGGGCTGCGACCCGAACCCGCCGAACCGCGGGTCGTAGCTGCGGCGCAGCGCGGCCAGCGCGCCGGCCAGCAGTTCCGGCGCCACGGGGCCGTCGGCGTCGCCGAGGGCGCCCATGCGCTGGAGGTCGCCGACGACGCTGGCTCCGATCTCGTGAACGCGGTCGCGCTGGGTCTGCCAGGCGTTGTGGATGCCGAGGAGCAGCTTCTTGAAGCCGGGCCGGCCCTGGGCGGCGTACCGGTCGTCGGGCGGGTAGTAGGTGCCCGCGAAGAACGGCTTCAGGTCCGGGGCCAGGAACACGGACAGGGGCCACCCGCCGCCCTCGCGGGTCATCACCTGGAGGGCGGTCATGTAGATGGTGTCCAGGTCCGGGCGCTCCTCGCGGTCCACCTTGACGCACACGAAGTGCTCGTTCAGGAGCGCGGCGGTGGCCTCGTCCTCGAAGCTCTCGTGTTCCATGACGTGGCACCAGTGGCACGCGCTGTACCCGACGCTCAGGAAGATGGGGCGGTCGAGCTCCTTCGCGCGGGCGAGCGCCTCCGGCCCCCACGGGTACCAGTCCACCGGGTTGTTGGCGTGCTGCCGCAGGTACAGGCTGGTCTCGGTCGCGAGGCGGTTCTGCTGGCGCGCGGCGGTCATGGCGGGTTCCGTGATGCGATGGGCAATAGGATTCTACGGACGCCCGTTCCCGATCCCCTCCGCGGCGAGTTTCCCATGTTGCTCGGTCTCGCGTGCCTCGCGCTCACCGCTCCCGTTCCCGTTTCCCCGGCCCGCGCCGACCCGGCCGTGGTGCCGCTCGCGCGGGCGCACGCGCACAACGACTACGAGCACACGCGCCCGCTGCAGGACGCGCTGGGCCACGGGTTCTGTAGCGTCGAGGCGGACATCTGGCTTGTGAAGGGCGAGCTGCTCGTCGGGCACACGCCGTTCTCGCTGAAGCCCGCGCGCACGCTCGAGAAGCTCTACCTCGCCCCGCTCCGGGAGCGGATCAAGGCGCAGGGCGGCGCGGTGTACCGGAACGGCCCGCCGTTCTACCTGATGATCGACATCAAGACGGACGCCAAGGAGACCTACCTCGCGCTGGCGAAGGTGCTGGAAGCGTACTCGGACATCCTCACGGCCACGAAGGACGGGACGGCCGAACCGAAGGCGGTGACGGTGGTGGTCAGCGGCAACCGGGACGTGAAGACGATCGCCGCGGCGAAGGTGCGGCACGCGGCGATCGACGGGCGCCCGGCCGACCTCGCCGGCGACGCACCGGCGCACCTGGTGCCGTGGGTCAGCGAGTCGTGGAAGACGCTGTTCAAGTGGGACGGCACCGGCGCGATGCCGGACGCCGAGCGCGCGAAGCTCCGCGAGCTGGTCGCGAAGGCGCACAAGCAGGGGCGCAAGGTGCGGTTTTGGGCCGCGCCGGAAACGTCCGAGGCGTGGAAGGAGCTGCTCGCCGCCGGGGCCGATTTCATCAACACCGACAAGCTCGCCGAACTGGCGACGTTCCTGCGCGAGGCCGAAACGAAGAAGTAGCCCCGTGCCGGCGCGGCGATGGTATCGGGACAGAGGCACAGGCAGTTTTTGACAGGGTCGACAGGATTAAACACGATCAAGCAGAGGTGCATTGGCCCTGTATCATTGCGATTGGCTGTGAATAATCGTTGATCGCATAATAAATTGATGCGTGTTTAGCTGGATCGATAGGACTAAAGAAGGCTGTTTTTATCCTGTTTAATCCTGTCGATCCTGTCAAAAACTGCCTGTGCCTTGCGCTGGGTTTACGGTTCGGTCACGGGCATCCGTTTTTGGTCTGTGCCACAAAGCAGACACAACCAGCCGGATCGTGAATGAGCGGGACGCAGCGCCCGGCCCAAGCGCGCGACCGGCGCTCAGTGCTTGTCGCGCTTGGGCCGGGCCTTGATGTCGAACAGCCCGAAGATCTCGTCCTCGCTCAGCCCCAGCGCGGTCGGCTTGTCGGCCTGGGCGATGAGGTCGTTGAACACCTTGCGCTTGGCCTCCAGGATGTCCGCGATGCGGCCCTCGATGGTGCCGCCGCTGAGGAACCGGGTGACGGTGACCGGGTGCTTCTGCCCCAGCCGGTGCGCCCGGTTGATGGCCTGGTCCTCGATCGCCGGGTTCCACCAGCGGTCGAACAGGAACACGTAGTTCGTGAACTGGAGGTTCAGCCCCACGCTCCCGGTCCCGTAGCTCATCAGGAGTACGTGGGCGCTCGGGTCGGCCTTGAACCGGTCGAGGATGGGGGTGCGCTGGGGCTGCGGGATCTTGCCGTGGTACTGGAGCGGCCCGTACTTCGCGAGCGCCTTCGCGAGCACCTCCAGCGGCTCCACCCACTGCGAGAAGATGATCGCCTTCCGCCCGCTCTCCGCGACCTCCTCCATGTCGGAGAGGAGCTGCACGAGCTTCGCGCTCTCGCCGGTCAGCGGGTCGAAGTTGCAGATCTGCTTCAGCCGCATCACGAGCTGGAACACGTGCTGCACGGTGATCGTGTCGCCGAGCGCGTTCAGCTGGATGACGCCGTCGTTCTCGGCCCGCGCGTAGGCGGCCCGCTGCGCCGCGGTGAGCTCCACCTCCAGGTCGCGGATCACCTTCGGCGGCATGTCGGTGAGCACGTCGTCCTTGGTGCGCCGCAGGATCGAGTCCGAGGTGTACTGCGGGATGCGCCGGGTCGGCGTCTCGGGCGGGATGAGGCCGGGGTCGACGAAGCTGAAGATGTTCACCAGGTCGTCGGGGTGGTTCTCGATGGGGGTGCCGGTGAGCGCCCAGCTCCGCGCGCGGCTGAGCCCGCGCACCACCTGCGCGGTCTTCGAGTCCTTGTTCTTGATCCGCTGCGCCTCGTCCAGCACCACCACGTCGAAGTGGACGCGCGGGTCGGTCGCGAGGTCGCAGTCGCGGGTGAGCGTCTCGTAGTTGACGAGCTTGAGCGGGCAGTTCGACACGAGCCACGTGCTGCGGCGCTGCTCCGGGTCGCCCTCGAACGCCTCGAACGGCACGTCGGGCGCCCACATCTTGAGCTCGCGCGCCCAGTTGTGCATGAGCGGCTTCGGGCACACCACGAGGCCGCGCTTGATCTCGCCCGAGTGGAACAGCAGCCGCAGCGACAGGATGGCCTGGGCGGTTTTGCCCAGCCCCATCTCGTCGGCGATGAGCGCGTGGTGCCGCGGCATCAGGAACGCGATGCCCTCGAGCTGGTACGGGTACGGCTCGAACGGCACCTCGAGCTGCCGGCCGTCGAAGAGGCTGTCGAGCGGCGGCTGGAGCAGGTACAGCAGCCGGTCCTTGAAGAGGACGGTGTCCGCGGTGGGCTTCGGGCGGATGCGCGGCTTCGCCGGCTCCTGCTGGTCGGGCAGGGCGGGCTGCGGGATCGACTGCCGGCCCTCCTTCGGCGCCGCGGCGGGGCGCGGGGCGGAATCGAACCCCGCCGGCGGGGCCGGGAACTTCCACCCCTCGGTGGTGACGCTCAGCTCGAGGCGCCCCAGCGCGCGCACCCACGGCGCGTCCGTCAGGAGCTTCGCCTCGCGGACGTTCGGTTCGAGCGGGTGGTCGAGTTTCGGCAGGCCGAACGTCTCGATGACGAGGCCGATGTCCGGCCCGCCGCCTTCCAAGGCGGGCGGCGCGGGGCACAACCCGCCCGCCACCTCCCGCACTTCGGGGTGCGAGAGGTCGGGCGTCGCGTCGAGCGCGAAGAACTCGTTCGGGTCCCCGCCCGAAAGTGAGGAGAGCGGAACCGGAAGTGTGATGGGTTCGGTTCCCCACTCCCGTTGGGGTGAGGGGGGCCGGGTGAGCGGTTCCACCGCCGCGAACAACTCCTGCCCCAGAGCCAGCGCCGTCGGGACCACTTCTTCGCCTTCCAAGCCGTCAGGCCGCAGCACGGTTCGTCACCCCCATCTTGCGGGCCTCGGCCACCGCCTCACGGACCCGCGCGAACGGCTCGGACAGGTCCACCGCCGAGTCCACCCGGGCCAGCAACTCCTCGACCGCCTCGCGGTCGCCCGCGAAGCGGGCCGGCAGGATCAGCCCCCCCGGCGTGCGGGCGTGCGGCATCGTCACGGCGTTCGGCGGCGGCGTACCCGCCGGGCCAACCGCCACCACCGGCACCTCGATGCGCGAGCGCAGCGCGAGCACCGAGAGGCAGTCCGTCACGACGAGGTCCGGCTTGGTGCCCGTCTTCTCCACCAGCGTCTTCCCGATCACGTCGGCATGCAGGTACTCCGTCAAGGTTGGGCCGTAAAGGGCAGTTTGGACGCGGTTCGGCTGCACGGCGGTGGTGAGGCGGAACTCGAGCGGTCGGCCCCAGCCGTTGGTCACCAGATACCCGCCGAGCCAGCCGGTCTGGTCCTGGAGCACGGCGAGGAACCCGAGGGCCAGCGGTCCCGACGGTTTCGACGAAGCGGCCTGCGTTGTCACGATGAATGATCCCCGAACCCCGAATGTAGGGTCTATCGTGTTGCACATCCCCCATCGGCGCAAGACGAGTTGGTAATTCAGGCAGCTTTGACTGGAGTTCGCAGTCCGGGCTGCTCCGGCAGGATCATGCGGTACGGATTACGCAGCTTCTCGCGGGCCGGGAGCAAAAGTTCCCTTTTGCCTTCAGTTCCGCGTGGAGGGTGAGATCTGTCACTTCGTGGATGAGCATTTGCCGCAAACTCGGCCTTCCGAAATCACGGTAAAGGTGTAGAACAACAGAATAGGGAGCTGTTTTCGGCAGGATGAACCGGGTTCACCGCACCGCACGAGTCACTTTGTTTGGTTCGGTTCCGCCCGCCATCCGGTCGAATAACTTCTTGTCCCCCCGTATGCCCGCGCACACCCCGTAAGGTTCTGAGATGTCCGACGAAACCGCGCCGAAGCTCTCCCCCGTCGAAGGCCACAAGTCGGAAGGGCGGTACCTTCGCGGTACGCTGGCGGAAGAGATCGCCGACGCCTCGATCGATCACCTGAGCGACGCCAACAAGAGCCTGATCAAGTTCCACGGGAGCTACGAGCAGGAGGACCGCGACGCGCGCAAGGCGCGGGCGAAGGCCGGGGTGGGCAAGGCGTACATGTTCATGATCCGGCTGAAGATGCCGGGCGGGAAGCTGACCGCCGACCAGTGGCTGGCGCTCGACGACATCGCGGACCAGTACGCGAACGGGGCGCTGCGGCTCACCACGCGCCAGAGCATCCAGTTCCACGGCGTGCTGAAGGGCAACCTGAAGGCGACGATGGCCGGCATCAACGCGAGCCTCGTCACCACGCTCGGCGGGTGCGGGGACGTGAACCGCAACGTGCTGTCGTGCCCGGCCCCGCTGCCCGACCCCACCCGCGCGCAGATGCAGCGGGACTGCGACGCGGTGGCCGAGCACCTGGCGCCGAAGGCCGGCAAGCAGTCGTATCACGAGATCTGGCTGAACGGCGAGCCGGCCACGTTCACCGACAACCCGGAGATCGACGAGCCGCTCTACGGCAAGACGTACCTGCCGCGGAAGTTCAAGGTGGCGTTCAGCCTGCCGCACGACAACTGTACGGACCTCCTGGCACAGTGCCTCGGGTTCCTCGCGATCAGCGAGGGCGGCCAGCCGGTGGGTTACAACCTGTTCGCCGGCGGCGGGCAGGGGCAGACGAACAGCAACCCCGACACGTACCCGCTCCTGGCGCAGCCCGTCGGCTTCATCGGGCTCGACGAAGTGCTGATGGCGGCGGAGGGCGTATGCAAGCTGTTCCGCGACCACGGCAACCGCAGCAACCGCAAGCGGGCGCGGCTCAAGTACGTGATGAAGGATTGGGGGCTGGAGAAGTTCCGCGAGGTCTTCTACCGCGACTATTTCAAGGGGCCGCGCCGCGACCCGCGACCGGTGGAGATCACCGGGCTGGACCTGCACCACGGCTGGCAGGGGATGGGGGGCGGGAAATATTTCCTGGGGCTGTCGGTCGAGAACGGCCGGGTGCGGGACGACGGCGCGATGCGGCTCCGGAGCGGGCTCCGCGCCATCGTTGCGAAGTACAAGCCGGACATCCGGGTGACCGCGCAGCAGGACATCATGCTGTGCGGGCTGACGATGGATGACCGCGCGGGCGTCGATTCGATGCTGAGCGAGTACGGCATCCCGCGGCCGGAAACGCTGTCGCAGGTGCAGCGGTGGAGCATGGCGTGCCCGGCGATCCCGACGTGCCCGCTGGCGATCACCGAGAGCGAGCGGGCGCTGCCCGGCGTGGTCGATCAACTTGAGGTGGCGCTGAAGGACGCCGGGCTGGCCGGGGAGCCGATCAGCGTGCGGATGACGGGCTGCCCGAACGGGTGCGCGCGGCCGTACCAGAGCGAGGTCGGCATCGTGGGCCGCGGCGGCACGAAGTACACGCTGTACATCGGCGGCGACAGCTACGGCCGCCGGCTGAACACCGAGATCCAGGACGGCGTGCCCATCGAGCAGATCGTGCCGAAGCTGTCGAAGGTGTTCGCGGCGTTCGCGGCGGAGCGATCGAATGGCGAGCTGTTCGGCGACTACTGCACCCGCGTCGGGCTGCCGAAGCTGAAGGAGCTGATCGGCGCGCCGGCGTAACTGGTTTCTTCCCTGGGACCGCGGCCGTCCCGGCCGCTGCTTCGCGTGTGGTGTCGCTTCAACGGGAAGTGTGGAGCAACAGCGTGGGGATACGAGCGGCCGGGACGGCCGCGGTCCCAGGGGAAGGCGCCGCAACGGTGTGCGCCGAACGGAGGGTTCGCCCGTGGCCGAAGCGAAACCGTGGGACGCGGTGTTCAGCCAGATTCGTGTCATCCACAAACTGGATGATCTTTGCCCCGTCGTCACGGAAGCCGAACTGGCTGCCGCTGAGGCCGCTCTTGGCGTACCGCTGCCGGCGTCGTACCGCGCGTTCGCGATGCGTTTTGGGGCGTTCGGCGGTTTCGACTGGATGCTGCGCCTTCTTCCAATCACACCGGGACGAAACGCGTGGGGCTGCGCGACGATTCTCCGGGCCACAAACGCGGTGCGGAGGCACACGAACTCCCGCGCCAACCGTTATCCGCCCGCTCAGCGAGAACGGCTCCGCCGGTTCATTTTCTTTGGCGACAACATGAACAAACCCAACTTCGTGTGGAAGCCTGAAGAGGACGATTCCGACGGCTCGGAAGGGGCGTTCGCCTGGGACCCCGCCGAGCCGACGACGACAGATCCGCTGGAGTATCCTGTCTACTGGTGTTCACTCGACAGCCGTCAAGTGGAACGGCGAAGCAACTCGTTCACCGAGTTCGTGACCTGGGTTAAAGTCTACACGCGCTCGATCGCTGGCAACGAGGTTTCAGAAGACTACACCGACTGGATTCCGTGCCGCGCGAGAAAGAAGAGATCGCCCCCGAAGCGGGACGTGAAGCGTTGGCTCGCGTTCAACAACCACACCGCGCGAGACATCGCGCGCTCCATTCGCGATACGGATCGGGTGGACGCGCTCCCGATCCTTGCCGACGCGCTGCAAGACGCGGGCTGTGCCCACGCCGATTTGCTGAACGCGTGCCGCACCGGGAGCCGCATCGACGGCCAGTGGGCGCTTGAGGTCCTGTTGACTGATCGGCCGTCACCGCCACTCGGCACGCGGTGGAGCGCGAGCTTTCCGGGCAAAGGCGGGGCGGGTGGGTGAGCCGGCAACCGATATCCGTTCGGAGCCGGGTCGCGCCGGTGAGTGAGGGCTGGCGCACGAACGTTCCCCGAGGGCCTTTACCGGCGGACCACGCGCAGGTTGGGCATGTCGTCGGCGAACTTCTCGGCCGCGTCCGCGGTCACCTTGGTGCCGCCGACGTACAGGCTCCGCAGCCCTTCCAGGCCCTTCAGTTCCGCCAGCCCTTTGTCGGTGAGACCGGTCTTCGCGAGGTACAGCCCCCGGAGCCGTTCAAAGGTCTTCACGGTGGCCATGCCCTTGTCGGTCACCTGCGGGTTTTCCGAGAGGTCGAGCTGTTCGAGCCGGGTGAGCGCCTTCAGGGGCGCGAGTTCGGGGTCGCTGAGCCCGGCACTGGGCAACCGCAGGTCGCGAAGCTCCTTGCACTTCGCGATCGCGTTCACCCGCGCGAGCGTCAGGTCGGATTTGCCGAGCGCCAGCCGCCGCAACTCGGGCAGGTCCTTGAGCACGACCAGGCCCTTTTCGGTGCAGCGGGTGGCGTCCAACACCTCCACGGCCCCGACCTGCGGGCGCTTCTTCAGCGCCGCGAGCGCGGCGTCGGTGCCGGCCTCGAACTTGGCCACGACGCGGGCGGTTGGGGCGAGCTTCGGGTCGATCTCGCCCTTGCCACCGGCCTTCGCAATGGCGTCGATCGCGGCTTTTTCTTCGGCCGTGGCGTCGGCCGGTTGGGCGCCGGCGAGTGAGAACAGGGCCAGCGGCAGGGCGGCGGCGAGCGAAAATCGCACGGCGGAACTCCGTGGAGCGGGGCGGCGGGATTCGTATTTTATACTGCACCTGAGCCCCGGAATCTTCAACCGAGAGTCGACGGGTCGGGGCGCGGGGCCTCATTTTTCTTTCGCGCGCCGGCGGGTAATATGCCAGGGCCGGCTTCCCCGGGTCGGTCGCGGTGTGGCGCCCCGTTACGTTTGTCAACCGAAGTGGCGGTCGCACTGGAACGCCGCGGAGCCGACGATGCCGGACACCCAGCCGCAACCCGCGTCGCCGCCGCAACCGGACCTGACCGGCCGCACGCTCGGCGACTTCCACGTGCTCCGCAAGATCGGGGCCGGGGGCATGGGGCAGGTGTACCTCGCCCGCCAAACCTCCCTCAAGCGCGAGGTGGCGCTCAAGCTCCTCAAGAACGAGCTGAACGCGAACCCCACGGCGCTCGCCCGGTTCCAGGCCGAGGCCCAGGCGGTCGCCAAGCTGAACCACCCCAACATCGTCCACATCCACCAGATCGGCGAGGCCGACGGGCTCCGGTACATGGTGCTGGAGTTCGTCGAGGGGCGGAACCTGCGCGACTACATGGCCCGCAAGGGGCCGCCGGACCTGCCCGTCACGCTCAGCATCGTGCGGCAGGTGGCGCTGGCGCTCCAGAAGGCCCACGACCAGGGGATCGTCCACCGGGACATCAAGCCCGAGAACATCCTGGTGACGCGCAAGGTGGAGGTGAAGGTTACGGACTTCGGGCTCAGCCGGTTCTTCACCGGCGAGGAGCAGCCCACCCACCTGACGCAGAGCGGGGTGACGCTCGGGACGCCGCTGTACATGTCCCCCGAGCAGGTGCAGGGGCAGCCGGTGGACCACCGCAGCGACATCTACTCGTTCGGCGTGACGTGCTTTCACCTGCTGGCGGGCGAGCCGCCGTTCCGGGGCGCGTCCGCGTTCGAGGTGGCGCTGAAGCACGTCCAGGAGCCGGCGCCGCGGCTCTCCGACCTGCGCCCGGACCTGCCGGCCGACCTGTGCGGCATGGTTCACAAGATGATGGCGAAGAGGCCGGCCGACCGGTACCAGTCGGCGCGCGACGTGGTTCGCGATCTCGTCAAAGTGCGCGACGGGCTCTCGACCGGGGCGGCGGCGCTCGCGCTCACGCAGTACGAGAGCGGGCCGGTCGCGGCGGGTTCGAGCGCGGGGCTCTCGTCGAGCCGGCCGGCCGCGGCGGTTCCGGCCGGGGCGCGCGGCCGGTGGTGGGTCGGGCTCGCGGGCGCGCTGGCCGCGTTCGGCGGGGGGCTGGTGGCGCTCCTGGTTCCGCCGCGCGCCGGGCCGGCGGCCCCCGCGCCGCCCCCGGCCGGGCCGGGGCTGCCCGACGTGCGGCCCGTCGAGAAGCTCGTCACCACGCGCGAGCGCGAGCTGCTGGCCGCGCTCAACAGCGACCGCACGGACGTCGACGACCTGCTCCGGGCGTCCGTCGAGCTGGGGCTGCTGTACGCGAAGGAGCGGCGGTTCGCGGAGGCCAACGACCGGTTCGAGCGGCTGAAGGCCCGGGCCAAAGAGTGGCGCGAGCCCGCGGCGCGGACCGCCAGCATCGCCGGGCGGCTCGGGCTGGCGGTGGTGCTGGCCCTGAAGAACGAAGCCGAGCCGTCGAACCGGCTCTTTTTGGAGGTGCTGGCCGAGCCGGTGCCGAAGTTCGGCCCGCCCGGCGGCCCGAAGGCGGACGGCCCCCGGTTCGACCGGGCGGGAGTCACCGTGAGCGGGGTGCTGATCCGGTTCCCGGACCTGGGCCACGCGGTCGCCGACGCCGTGAACCGTAACGCGACGAACCTGGGCAAAACGAAGCTCGAACCGGCCGTGCTGGAGCAGCTCCGCTCCCCGCGCATCGGGAAGCGGGGGTGACCCCGCTTCCCCATCCCGCTCGCGCGTCGGTATCATGTTTTCATGGGCGACTACTTCTTCTCGTCGCGACCCGCGTACCCGTGGTCGACGTACCCGCTCGGGCTGCCGGCGCTCGCGGCCGTCGCGGTGCTCCTCGTCGTCTTCACCGTCTGGACCTATCTCGGGCACCCGCGGGCCAGCCGCCGGCGCGTGTTCCTCATCCTCGTGTTGCGCGTCCTCGCGCTGCTGGTCGCGCTGGTCACCGCGGTGCGGCCGAGCGTCGGCGTGAACGAGAACCCGAAGCAGCCGTCCACGCTGATCCTCGGCATCGACGTGTCCGAGAGCCTGACCGTGAAGGACGAGCTCGGCGGCCAGTCGCGCGCCGACGCGGTCCGCAAGGCCCTGGAGAAGTGCCAGCCCCTGTTCGACGAGTTGCTCGCCGAGCAGGGGATCAGCGTGGCCCTGTACAAGTTCGGTGCGGCGGACTTTAACGAGGCCACCGGCCGGTACGACCCCGCGACCGCGTTCGACGCGAAGCGGTCCGACTACGGCGCGTTCCTGAATCGCACTTACGACCGGTGGCAGGCCGAGCGGGTCCGCGGGCTGGTCGTCGTCGGCGACGGGGCCAACAACGGCGAGGCGTACGCGCCCGATGCGGAGGCCGGGCGCTGGGGCCGCCGCGGGGTGCCGGTCCACACGGCCGTGGTGGGCAAGGACACGTCGTCCGACGCGAAGGACGTGGCGGTGACCGGGGTGGAGTGCAACCCGTCGCCGGCGTTCATCAAGGCGGAGTTCACCGCCACCGCCAAGGTGAACGCGTACAACTTCGTCGGCTCGCGGGTCACCGCGCGGCTGTTCATCAACGACCGCCCGGTGGAGAGCAAGGAGTTCACGCTCGACCGCGAGAAGGGCAACGAGCTGAAACTGACCACCAAGGCGCCCGAGACGAAGGGCGAGTACAAGATCAAGGTCGAAGTCGGCACGCCGCGGGGCGACAAGCTCGAGGCGCTCCCGGGCGAACTGTCGGCGCTGAACAACCACTCCGAAACGTACCTGACCGTTCAGAAGGAGGGCGTCCGCGTCCTCATCGTGGACCAGCTCCGGTGGGAAGAGACGTTCATCCGCGACGCGCTCCGGAACGAGAAGCGGTTCGACGTGTACGAGGTGATCCGGCAGACCGACGCCACCGTCACGGACGGCGAGCGGAAGCTGCTGAGCCTCGACGCGCAGGCCTACGACGTGGTCATCATCGGGAACGTGAACGCCGGGCACCTCAGGAGGGCCGCCCCGAACTTCCTCGACGAGCTGACCCGGCTCAGCGCCACGAAGGGGCTGGGCGTGATGTTCCTGGGCGGCGAGTACGCGTTCGACGGCATCCCGACCGACCTGCTCCCGGCGACCGGCGGGCGGGTGGTGGACGCGCTGAGCCCCACGGGCGACCCGCTGGTGTCCTTCCCCGCGGTGCCGAACCCGAACGGGCTGAGCAAGATGTTCAAGTTCGCCCCGGCCCCCGGCACGCCCGCGCCGAAAGTCTTTCCGGCGAAGGACGCCTGGAACCGGATGAACAACTTCCGCACCGGGGAGCTGCTCAACGGGCACAACCGGATCACCCTGCGGCCCGGCGGGCTCGACACCGTGTTCGCGTGGACCGCCCGGTTCGACAAGGAAGCGTTCGACCGCGACCGGAGGGTCCTCATCACGCCCAACGACCCGAACGCGCTCGGCGCCGGCACCGAGTTCGACCCCGCGGTCCACGAGCCGCTCCTGGTGGGCTCGCAGCGCGGCGACGCGAGCAAGGGCCGGTGGCTCGCGTTCGGGGCGTTCGACACCTACCTCTGGCGCGGCCTCGGGCTGCCGAAAGAGCGGCTCGGCATCGAGCTGCACGAGCGGTTCTGGCGGCAGTGCGTGCTGTGGCTCGCCCACCAGGACGAAGAGGAGAGCCAGGCGTACGCGCGGCCCCAGTTCCGGCAGATGAAGGTGACCGGCGAGCAGACGGTTCGCGTGGGGCTGAAGAAGGCGGACGGCACCGACGACCCGAACGCGCCGGTGGCGGTGCGCGTCCTGCCGCTCGCGCCGGGGCAGTTGGAGCCGAAGCCCGAGGACGAAAAGCGGGCCGCGCCGCTGACGGTGCTGGCCGACCGGGACGGCCGCAAGGTGCTGTTCCGCCCGCCCGTGCCGGGCGAGTACTTCGTGTCCGTGACCAGCCCGGTCACGACCCCCGACGGCAAGGTCGAGAAGAACCCGGACGGGACCGACAAGTTGCACCGCGGCACCGCGAAGTTCATCGCGGTCCCCGATGTCTCGGACGAGATGCTGCGCGTCAGTGCGGACCCGGAGTTCATGCGGCGGCTGGCGGAGCCGAACGGCGGGCGGGCGCTGCGGGTCGAGGAGCTGCCCGGGTTCCTCAAGGAACTGAAAGTCGAAGCGCCGCCGGACCTGGGCAAGAAGCCGCGGTACTACCCGGACTGGAACCGGAACCGGTCGCGCGGGTTCCTGCCGTTCTGGCTGGTGGTGTTCGTGGCGCTGCTGGGCGCCGAATGGGGCCTGCGCCGGCTCTGGGGAATGGTGTGAGAAGCAGAAGAGGATTGGCCACAAAAAAGCACAAAGGGCACAAAAGAGAACCGAAGACCAAGACTGAAGGAAGTGTTTTTAAACTCGCTCTTCAGTCTTGGTCTTCGGTTCTCTTTTGTGCCCTTTGTGCTTTTTTGTGGCCAACCCTCTTCTGACTTCGCGGCCCAGCACCGGGCCGCGGCATTAAGCGGGCGGCGGCTGGGTTACTTGCTGTTTGAGGAGGTCGCGGATCTCGGTCAGCAGCTTTTCGGTGGGGGGGGGCTCGACGACCGGCGCCCCCTCGTCGTCCTTGAGCACGTACTTGTGCAGCGCGTTCATGCCCTTCACGACGAGGAACATACAGAACCCGACGATGACGAACGTGATGACCGTCTGCGCGAACGAGCCCCAGGCGAGTTTGGCGTCTTTGTAAAGTGTGACCGACTGCGCCGACACGTCGAACCCGCCGGTGAGCAGCCCGACTATCGGCATGAAGATGTCGCGCACCAGCGAATCGACGATCTTGCCGAACGCGGTGCCGATCACGACGCCGACCGCCAGATCGACCACGTTGCCGCGCAGGATGAACTTCTTGAACTCCTCGAAGAACGACCGCATGGAACTCGCCCGGGGTTAGGGAAGGGAGCCGTTGCCGCGTCGAGAAGCGAAAACCGTTCCGAAGGAGACATCCTGCGGCGCAACGTGGTGTCGGTTACCCGGGCGCCGAACCGAACTACTTCTTCGGGTCGATCGTTTGCAGCGGGAAGTTCGGGTTCGGCGTGTGCTCGTCTTTCATCCGCTTTTCGAGCCGGGCGAGGACCGCGGGATTCTTGGCCGCCACGTCTTCCTTTTCCGACGGGTCTTTGACGAGGTTGTACAACTCCGTTTTCGCTACCCCCTTTCCGAGCGCCTGGCGGACCGCCTTCCATTCGCCCTCGATGACCGCCTGCTGGCCGCCGTACCCCGAGAACTCCCAATACAGGAAGTCGTGCGTTGGCTGCTTCTCACCCCTCAGCAGCGGCAGGAAGCTGATGCCGTCGATCGCTTCCGGGGCCTTTGTGCCGGCGAACGCACACAGCGTCGGCAGGACATCGGGGAAGTAGAGCGGCGTGTCGGACTCGGTCCCCGCTTTAATTGTGCCGGGGTGGTACGCGATGAACGGCACGCGGATGCCGCCTTCGTACACGCTCCCCTTCAGCCCGCGCAGCTTGTCCGCCGAGTTGAAGAAGTCCGAGTCCGCCCCGCCGACGTTGTGTGTCGGCCCGTTGTCGCTGGTGAACAGCACCAGCGTGTTCTTCTCCAGGCCCAGCGCGTTCAGTTTCTCCACGATCCGGCCGACGCTGCGGTCCATGCGGGTGACCATCGCGGCGTAGCCGGCGTGCGGGGCCGGGTGGGGCTGGTACCCCTTCTTGCCGTCGTAGGCCGGGTCGTCGCCCAGCTTCCCCTTGTACTCGTCGAGCGAGTCCCCCGGCACCTGCACCGCGACGTGCGGCACCGTGAACGGCAGGTACAGGAAGAACGGTTTCGCCTTGTTCGCTTCAATGAACCCCAGCGCTTCTTCTTCGAAAAGGTCCTGTGTGTACTGCTTTCCGGTTTTGCCGTCGTTCTCCTTCAGCTCGACGCGCTTGTCGTTGCGGTAGATGTAGGTCGGGTAGTGGCTGTGGGCGTGGCGCTGGCAGTTGTACCCGAAGAACAGGTCGAAGCCGTGCTTCAGGGGACTACCGGCGGTGTCGAACATGCCGAGCCCCCACTTGCCCATCGCGCCGGTCGCGTACCCGCGCGCTTTGAGGACATCGGCGATCGTCACGTCCTCGGCGCGGATCGGGAACTGTCCTTCCGGCTTCGCCTCGAAGTTGTTGCGGACGGTGGCGTGGCCCGAGTGCCTGCCGGTCATGAGCACGCACCGCGACGGCGCGCACACCGGGCTCCCCGAGTAGAACCGCGTGAGCTTCGCGCCCCCTTGCGCCAGCTTGTCGATGTGGGGCGTCTTGATCTTGGTCTGGCCGTAACAACCCAGTTCAAAGCACCCGAGGTCGTCGGCGACGATGAGCACGATGTTCGGCTTGGCAGCGTCAGCGGCTCGCCCCGACGGGGCTAAAAGTGCGACGGCGAGGAGCGCGGCAGCGGTACGGAACACGAACGGCACCTCTGGTTAGGGGTGCCGTCAGTGTCGGGTTCGCGCGAACCGTGTCAACCGAAAAGGCCGGCGGAGCGCGGCCCTACTGGTCCTCACCGAGCCGGCTCGCGATCCAGGCGACGAGCACGACCGCACCGACCAACCCCGCGACAATGAGCCACCCGTCGGAGTCGTCATCGGACTCTGTAGGGTCGGTCCGCGCCGCGGTGGTCGGCGCGGCCGTTTCGGTCGCGAGCGCGTGCCGCGCGGGGGCGAGGAGCGCGACCAGCAGCAGTAATGCGCGAACAGACGCGCGAAAGAACGCAACCATCGGATGCCTCCCCTGGCGTTAAACGGGGATCGTGCCGCGAACCGACACCCGAATTCATTCTGTTGTTCGCCCGCGCCGGGCCAGAATTGAAGCGAATCGGTGCGGATTACCGGTTGTGTTCCCAACGAAGTTGTCGTTGGACCGGTGTTTCCCTGGGACCGCGGACGTCCCGTCCGCTGCTCCGGGTTGTGATGGCGCTCAACGTGTGCCCGTGCCGCCGCTCGAGACGCGAACCGGCGGACGGGATGTTCGCGGTCGCAGGGAGGGGCCGCGCGGCATCAGGGGCCGCACGTGAACTGGTTGAGGACGAAGTGCGTTAACCGGTTACGACTTCCACCGCGTCACCGACCGCCACCTCGCCCCCAGTCACGACGGTTGCGAGCACACCGAGCCGGCCTTTGACGCGGCCGCGCGGCTGGCCCTGGATCATCTCGAACCGCGCGCACCCGGTGCGCAGAATGCCGACCTCGACCACCGCACCGCCGAGCCTGAGTTGCGTACCTTCCGCGAGCGCCGCCGGGTCGAGGCCGGTGAGCACGATCTGCTCGCCCATTTCCCCCGGGGCGACCCTGAAGCCCTCTTCGCCCAGCTCGGCGAGCGTTTCGGCGAGCATGATGTTGAGCTGGCGCTTCGTGGAACCGCCTTTCTGGTCGCCGACGATGCCTTTGAACGGGGCGAGTTGCACGCGCTCGGCCGGAACGCGCTCGTAGCGGTCTTGAGGACGGCCGGTCTTTTTCGGACGGTAAACGATGCTGGTGACGTGCGCCATACCTCCATCACCTCTCAAGTCAGACGGGCGTGGACGCGCCCGGAAGATCGCAGGCCGTAACATTTTGGCCTACCAGGCCAGTCACAGCGAGAGCGCTTCGGTTTGAGACAATTGTCACGGTGCGAAGAATTTTTCGACAGGATTAACAAGATATGACAGGATCGAAGAGGAAGGTCAGATCAAATAGATGGCTGTTTTTGAAATCCTGTCTATCCTGTTGATCCTGTCAAACAGTTTTCATCGCACGAATCGGAGGGCCAGTTCGCTACGCGGACTTCGGGCGAAGCGTGACCGCGGTGCCGTAGGCGAGCACTTCGGTCACGTTCGGGGCGAACTCGGTCGCGTCGTAGGCCATGCCGATGATCGCGTCGGCGCCGATCTCACGCGCCTGTTGAGCCATCCGCTTGAACGCGTCCGAGCGAGCCCGTTCGCACACCTCTTCGTAGGCGGTGATGTTCCCACCGAAGAAGCTGCTGAACGCGCCGCGGATGCCCTGAGTGATGGTCGCGGCGCGGACCACGATGCCGCGCACCACGCCCAGGTGCTCGGCCACCTCGAACCCGTCCACGCCCATCGCGGTCGTCACGATCAAACGCGGTTCGTTGCTCGCCATAATCAACCCTACCAGGAGTGAGGAGCGTCATCTACTTCTGGTTCGCCGGCCACGGGTTCCTCTTTACGGGCTGCCGACCGGGCTCCCCGTGGTCACGACCCGCTCGGCCGCCGGGACCGCGCTCGACGGGACCGTCACCGCCGGGGCGACGCGCCAGCGGAGCCGCGGCTCCTTCGCGGCCTTCACCTCGTCGGGCCGGCTCACGATGTGCGTGTGCGGCGCGGTCTTGAGCGTCTCCGGGTCCTCGTCCTTGATCTTCAGAAGCGCGTCGGCGAAGGCGTCGAGCGTCTCCTTGCTCTCGGTCTCGGTGGGCTCCATCATGAGCGCCTCGGCCACCACCATCGGGAAGTACACGGTGGGCGCGTGGTACCCGAAGTCGAGGAGCCGCTTGCACAGGTCGATAGCCCGGATCTTCTTCTCGCGAAGCAGGTTCCGGCCGCTGGCGACGAACTCGTGCATGCACGGGCCGGCGTGCGGGATCTCGAAGCCCTCGCTGATCCGCTTGCGCAGGTAGTTCGCGTTGAGCACCGCCTGCTGGCTGGCCTGCTTCAACCCGTCCGGCCCGAGCGTGCGGATGTAGCAGTACCCGCGGAACAGGATGCCGACGTTGCCGAAGAAGCTCCGCACGCGGCCGATGCTCTTGGCCATGTCGAAGTTCAGCTTGAACTTGTCGCCGTCCTTCACCACCACCGGCGCGGGCAGGTACGGGGCAAGGAAGTCGCGCACCGCGATCGGCCCGGACCCGGGGCCGCCGCCGCCGTGCGGGCCGGTGAACGTCTTGTGGACGTTGTAGTGCTGCATGTCCGCGCCGAAGTCGCCCGGGCGGGTCATGCCCATGATGGCGTTCATGTTGGCGCCGTCGAGGTACACCAGCGCGCCCTTGCTGTGCAGCAGGTCGGTGATCGTTTTGATCTGCGTCTCGAACAGCCCGAGCGTGTTCGGGTTGGTGATCATGAACACGGCGGTGTCGTCGCCGAGCTTCGCCTTGAGGTCGTTGAGGTCGACGAGCCCGTTGGCCCCGCTCTTGACGGTGACGGTGTCGAACCCGGCGAGCGCGGCGCTGGCGGGGTTGGTGCCGTGGGCGGAGTCGGGGACGAGCACCTTCTTGCGGTGCGTCTCGCCCCTATCCCGGAAGTACGCGGCGGCGACGAACAGCGCCGCGAGTTCGCCGTGCGCCCCGGCGGCGGGCTGCAGCGACACCGCCGGCAGCCCGCTGATCTCCGCCAGGAACTGCTGCATCTCGAAGAGGATCTCGAGCATCCCCTGCGTGGTGTCGTCGTCCTGGAGCGGGTGCAGGTTCGCGTACTGGGGCAGGGCGGCGAGCCGCTCGTGCCGCTTCGGGTTGTACTTCATGGTACACGACCCGAGCGGGTAGAAGTTGGTGTCGATGCTCATGTTGCGAGCCGACAGGTTCGTGTAGTGGCGGATCAGGTCGATCTCGCCCACTTCGGGCAGCGGCGGCGGGCTGCTGGCGAGGTGATCTTGCGGGATCAGCTCCGCGAGCGGCTTCGACGCCGGCACGTCGCACGCGGGCAGCCGGTGGCACCGGCGCCCGGGCTTCGAGAGCTCGAAAATCACTTCGGTCGATTGCGTGTTGTTCATTGCTTTCAGCTATCCTTGTGGATTTTCTGGTATGATTTAAGACTGAGGATTGAGAGGAACTCCCCGATGGATGCGGCGACGCGGGCAACTCCGGCTCTTGGGTTTGCGTACATCTTCTCCTCATCCATCAGATACACCGAGCCGCGATCCCGCCCTCGGCACGAGACCACGATTGCGTCGTCGTAGCCGTTGTTCCCCGCCAAGAACACAAACCGCTCGTTTAAGTTGAACTCGTCGCGCAAATGCCACGTGCGGTCGATCAACTCGCAATTGACCCAGCCGTCAATGCTGTCTGGATCGATGTAGCAGACGAGATCGTCGAGTGCGCGCTCGGCGCGGTCGCCCGACGCGGGCAGTACGAGGTAGCCGCCGAGCCTCCCGAGCACACTCCCGAGACTGTAATTCAGGAGCAGGGCGCGCAGTTGCTCTGGGAGGGCGGCGCCTAACGATTCGGCAGCCCCGTCCAGTTCGTCCGGTGTTACCGGGGGTTCGGCTGACGGTTTGGCGAAGCGGTCGTAGCACACGCCGAGCGGCGGCCGGCTGACGCGCGCCACCCACAGCGAGTCGAGGGGCTTCGCGAGCTTCTTCGCGGCTCGCAGGGCTTTTGGTGACGGCTCGCGGGCAAACGCTTGCTCGGCGCGGAGGTACGGGCCGCGGGGGTCGGCGCGGTCGTCGAGCCAGTCGGCGTACACCAGCCGCGGGGTGTCGTCCCCGGGGCCGTCCACGATCGCACGGATGAACGCCTCGTCCTCGCTCACGGCAGCAACCCCTTCGCGCGGAGGACGCTCTCGGCCCACGCCTGCGGCTCGGGCGCCAGCGGCGGATCGCACGGTTCGCGGTAGTCCGCCAGAGCCGCGTACTTGCCGCTGTCGTAACAGCGGTCGAGGAGCGGTTGGAGGTCCACTGTAACGGGCGCAACGCCGCGGTCGAGTGGGATCGCGAACGCGGGGAGCCGGTCACTCAGTTTGAAACCCACCGCGAAGTGCGACGGCACGGCTCCACCGACCACGACACTGACGTGGTAGTCGAACGCCCCGAGCCGCTTCTGAAGTTCGCGAAGCGGCGTCGCAGTCACATGCGGGCCGCGACGGAGCAGGTCGATCTCGACTAGGTGTACGCCGGAGAGAGCGTACTCGTGCTGCTTGTCCTGGTACGTCTTCCGCCCTTGTTCACCGGCTTTCTTGTTCGTCAGGCTGATCACCTCGACCGCAGTGACGAGCCGCCGGCCTTTTGCGGACACGATTTCCAGATACGGTTCCTCGAACGGCTCCGGGGAAAGGCGCTGGCCGATCGCAACCAATCCCTCCAGGGCGACCGCGGTTCCACCGTTGCCGTTCGGACCGTGGTCGCGGCCGAACAGGGCCACGTCCGGCTCGCGGCGTAATTCGTCGTCCACCCACACACGGTTTTTGCTCGTCGCCACGTACCCCGGCGGCAGGACCGCGTTAACGGCTTCCTTCAGGAGAAATACCAAGCTGTCGTGGAGGTCCGGGAACACCTCCTCGCCTTCCAGCCACGGGTCCATTCCCGGAAACGGCGACGGCATTGGCCTATCTCCTCACGCCTTTACTCGCATACTCAGAACGGCCCCGTCCCACGCCCCACTCACTCGATGACGACTCCTACGATCGCCCGGATGAATGCCTCGCCCTCGTTCACGGCAGCAGCCCCTTCGCGCGGAGGAGGTCTTCCGCCCACGCCTGCTGCTCGCGTGTCAACGACGGCTCCGGTTGCTGCTTGGCGTACTTCACGCGGCGCACGAACCCGCCCTCGTCATAGCACCGATCGAACACCGCTTGCAAATCGATGGTGACCGGTTCCACTCCGGGGTCGAGCGGAATCGGTACGTGCGGCAGCCGGTCTGCCAGCTTAATCGGCGCGACGAAGTAGTGCCGCGGCGAGCCGGCTACCATCACGCTGATGTGGTAATCGCAGTTGGGGGCCACCGCCCGCAACCGGGCGAGCGGAACCGCCGTCGTGTGTGGGCCGCCCCGCAGCAGGTCGATCTCCACCAAATTCACCTGCGACCGCCGGAACTCGTCCTGCTTCTGCTGGTACGAAGCGCGCCCGTTTTCGCCGGCTCGCTTGTTCGCCGGGCTCACCACTTCGACCGCGGTCACAAGCCGTTCGTCATCGACGGTACGGATCTCCAGGTAGAACTCCTCGACCGGGTCTATCACAACCTCGGTCGCGGCTTCGAGCAGTCCGGCCCGCGTGAGTGTCGCAACAGCTACGGCCGAAGCGTCCGGCGCCCGGCCCGGTCCGAACACGCCCACATCGGGAACCCGGTGCAGTTCGGGATCGACGTACACCCGGCTGTCATTAGCTGCGACGTAGCCGGGCGGGAGTGCGGCATTGACCGCTGCTTGGATGTAAATGATCAGAGCGTTATGGAGCGTTGGGAACACCGGAGGGCGTTCCAGCCACGGATCCATGCCCGGGAACGGCGACGGCATTACGGCTCCTCCTCACGGCTTCAGGCCAGCGCGATCGGAACGGCACCTCATCGCACAGACGGGTACTCGATCTACCGCGGGTCGCCACGCCCGCGAAGCGTCGCGCCTGTTCCGCCGAGCATGTGGAACAGGATGCCCACGATCGCGTCGGGCTGCGTCGTGAGGTAGTACTCCTTCTGGTCGATGCGCAGTTCGCTGCCAGTTAATTGCAGAAACCGCCACACGTTGCCGCTCGTCACACATCCGAACACCGATTCGGCGGGGCGGCCGCTCCGCTCGTTGAACAACTGTGCGGCCACCATTTCGGCCCCGCACTGCCCCAGCCCGCCCTTGATGTTCTCGTTCTTCGCTTCCACCACCACCGCCACCGGCGACGTTATGAACTCCTGCTGCGGCGACCCGCACAGGATGTAGTCGCACACGCCGTTCAGCCCCTTGGCCCGGTCCACGACGAAGTCCCAACCGGAGAACAGGCTGACGCGGCGGCCGAGCTGCTCGCGCGTGTCCGCGAGCACCGGGGCGATCAGCAGCTCCGAACGCGCCTTCTCGGTGCCGTTGGCGATGGCGAGCGGGAAGTACAGCGGCAACAGCCCCTGAACCGTGGGGCTCAGGGGTACGCCCGGCACCCCGGCGAACAGGTCCGGGGCGTCGGTCACCGTCACGCCGAGCTTGGCCGCAACGTCGGCCAGGTCGAACTCGCTGTACGCCATGACGCCCTCACACCGCGGCCTTCAGCGCCTCCGCGAGCCCGTCGATTTCGGCCCTCGTCCGCTTCTCGGTCACGGCCACGGAGACGCAGTCGGCCAACCCAGGATACCACCGGCCCAGCGGCAACCCAGCGTGGTAGCCGGCGGCGCGGAGCTTTGCCAGGAGGGCGACCGGGTCGCCCGGCACCTTCAGCGTGAACTCTTTCACGAACGGCGTCTGGAAGCGGAGCGACACGCCCGGGACCTTCGTCAGTTGCTCCGCGGCGTAGTGCGCCTTCCGCACGCACAGCTCGGCGGTCTCTTTCAGTCCCTGCGGTCCGACTGCGCTCAGGTACACCGCCGCCCGCAGCGCCAGGAGCCCCTGGTTGCTGCAAATGTTGCTCGTCGCCTTCTCACGCGCGATGTGCTGCTCGCGCGGCTGTAGCGTCAGCACCCAGGAGCGCTTCCCGTTGCGGTCGGTGGTCTCGCCGACGATGCGCCCGGGGATCTTCCGCCGGTACGCCATCTCGTCGTGGCACGCGAGGATGCCCAGGTACGGCCCGCCGTACTGGAGCGGCACGCCCAGCCCCTGTCCTTCGGCCACCGCGATGTCGGCGCCGTACTCCGCCGGCTTCTTCAGCAAGCCCTGCGAAACCGGATCGAAGCTCGCGACGAACAGCGCGCCCGTCTTGTGCGCGGCGGCGCCGATCGCCTTCATGTCTTCGATGTGCCCGAAGAAGTTCGGCGACTGAGCGATCACGCACGCGGTCTTGTCGCTCACCGCGGCCAGCACGTCGGCGGGGTTCAGCACCCCGTCCGGGCACGGGAGCGTGCGAACGGTGCAGTTGAGCGTGGCGGCGTAGGTCGCCAGCGTCTGCCGGTACTCGGGGTGGACGCTGTCCGCGATCAGGATCTCGGTGCGCTTGGTGATCCCGAGCGCCATCAGCGCCGCTTCCACGACGCTCGACCCGCCCTCGTAAAGGCTCGCGTTGGCGAGCCCGAGGCCGGTGAGTTCGCACATCAGCGACTGGTACTCGAAGACCGCCTGGAGGGTGCCCTGGCTGGCTTCGGCCTGGTACGGCGTGTACGCGGTGTAGAACTCACTCCGCCCCGCGACCACATCGACGACGGACGGGATGAAGTGGTCGTACGCGCCGCCGCCGAGGAAGCACACCAGATCGCCCGCGGCCTTGTTCTTCGCCAGGACCCGCGACAGGTGGGCCTGGAGTTCCATCTCCGACATCGCGGCCGGGACGTTCAGCTCGCGCGGGAAGCGCAGCTCCGGCGGGATGTTGGCGAACAGCTCCTCGACCGACGAAACCCCGATCGCGGCCAGCATCGCCTTCTGATCGTCCGGGGTGTTCAGCACGTAAGACACGAAGTTCTCCTGCGACCGGTAGTCATAACGGGAGTCACACGTCGCCCGGTCGCAAAGCCGCCCCGTCTGAACTGACTTTGCGACCTCACGACCTGCGGCCCGAACGGTTAGTGGCCTTCGGTCGCGAGCTGCTGGTCGTACTGCTCGGCGCTCAGCAGGTGGTCGAGCGTCGCGCCCGGGGACAGCTTGATCTTCAGCATCCACCCGGCGCCGAAGGCGTCGTCGTACACCGGCTTCGGGTCGCCCGTCAGCGGGTCGTTCCGCTCCACCACGGTCCCCGCGACCGGCGAGTACAGGTCCGAGGTGGACTTGTACGACTCGATCACGCCGAACTTCCCGCCCGGGGCCAGCGCCGTGCCCACCGCGGGCAGCTCCAGGTAGGTCGGCTCGGTCAGTTGCTCAACCGCGAACGCGGTGATGCCCACAACCACCGTGTCGCCGTCCAGTTTGGCCCACTCGTGCGTGGTCGCGTACTTCAGGTTCGACGGGTTCGCCATGATGAGCTAGCTCCTTGAATGACGCGGGCGCGGCGCGCCCTCACTTCTTCCGTTTGTAGAACGGCAGCTGAACGACGGTCGCGGGCAATTTGGCGCCGCGCAGGTCCACTTCGAGTTTGGTGCCCACCGCGGCGGCTGCCGGTTCGACGTAGCCCATCGCGAGCGACTTGTCCAGCCACGGGCACAGGCTGCCGCTGGTGACGCCGCCGACCGGTCGCCCCCCGGCGAGCACCGGGCAACCCTCGCGGGCGGCGCGCTTGCCCTCAATTTCCAACCCCACCCGCACCGGTTCGGTCGCGGTTGCGGCGGCCTTCTGGATCGCGTCGCGGCCGAGGAAGTCGCCCTTGTCGAGTTTAACCGCCCACGCCAGCCCGGCCTGGATCGGGTTCACGCCCTCGTTCAGCTCGTGGCCGTACAGCGGCATGGCGGCTTCGAGCCGGAGCGTGTCCCGCGCCCCCAGCCCGCACGGCACGGCGCCCTTCGCAACGAACTCGTTCCACAGCGGCTCGCCGAGGGCGTTCGGCACGATCACCTCGAACCCGTCCTCGCCGGTGTACCCGGTGCGGCTCACCACGCACGGGCTGCCGAGGTAGTGGGTGGGCGTTGCGAAGTAGTACTTCAGCGCGCTCACGTCGTCCGCGAACACCCCCGCGACCAGCTCCACCGCCTTCGGTCCTTGCACCGCGATCATCGTCGTGGCGAGGGTGCGGTCGTCCACCTCGACCGCCAGCCCGGTGCGCTGCTGCGCGAACCACGCGAGGATCTTCTCGCGGTTGCTGGCGTTGACGACCGCCGCGAAGCTGCCCGGCAGGCGGTACACGAGGATGTCGTCGAGGATGCCGCCGTCCTCCTTGCACACCAGCCCGTAACGGACCTGCCCCGCCTTCATGGTGGCAACGGAGTTGGTGAACACCCGCTCCAGAAACGCGAGCACGTCGGGGCCGTCAAAGTTCACCCGGGCCATGTGCGAGATGTCGAACAGCCCCGCCCCGGACCGCACCGCTTTGTGCTCGGGCGCGATCCCGGCGTACTGCACCGGCATCTCCCAGCCGCCGAACGGCACCATCCGCGCTTTGTGATCGACGTGCCACTGGTACAGCGGCGTGCGCAGGTTCGACATGGTGAGCCCGATAAAAAACGACGCGGGGCGGCCCCGACGTGGAACCGCCCCGCTCTGAGTATCGTAGCCCGATCCGAACCGATTTCTAGATACCCCTGTCAAGCTCAATGTGGACTTTTTGCCTGTGGATTCCCACGTAGTGACGTAAGCAACACACCGGTGCCGAGCAGCGCGCTGAGCGCCGAGCCGAGGAGGATGCCGATTTTCGCCTCCGCGAGCAGCGGCGCGTGCCCCGCGAACGCCAGCCCCGCGACGAACAGCGACATCGTGAACCCGATGCCCGCGAGGAACCCGCCGCCGAGCAGCACCGGCCATGTCACCCCCTGCGGCAGGCGCGCGACGCCGAGCCGGACCGCGATGAAGCTGAACAACACCACGCCGATCGGCTTGCCCAGCAGTAACCCCAGCGCGACCGCCACCGCGACCGGCTCCGTGACCGCGCTCGGCTCGATGTGAACCCCGGCGTTGGCCAGCGCGAACAGCGGCATGATGGCGAACCCGACCCACGGGTGCAGCTTGTGCTCGAGCCGCTCCAGCGGCGACACGCTCTCCTGCGCCGCGAACGCCATCACCGCGAGTTCGTGCGCGTCCGGGTCGTCGTTCTCGTCCTCGACGCGGCCAAGCACGTCCCGCAGTGAGAGCCGCAACGCATCCCGGCCGATCCACACCTCCGACGGCGTGAGCAGCCCGAGCAGCACGCCCGCGACCGTCGGATGCACCCCGGACTTGTACACCGCGAGCCAGATGCCGGCCCCGATGATCGTGTACACCGGAACCGAACGCACGCCGGTCGCGTTCATGATCCGCACCGCCGCGAACCCGCCTGCCGCGAGCAGGAGCATGAGCCAGTCCAGCCCGGTGCTGTAGAACGCCGCGATCACGACCACCGCGCCGATGTCGTCGGCGATGGCGAGCGACAGCAGCATGATCTTCAGCCCGAGCGGCACGCGCTTCCCGAGCACCGCCATCACGCCGACCACGAACGCGATGTCGGTAGCCATCGGCACGCCCCAGCCGCGGAACTCCGGCTGGCCGAGCGCGTTCGCCTGGAGCACCATGTAAATGCCGGCGGGCACCAGCATCCCGCCCAGCGCCGCGGCCACCGGCAGCGCCGCCTTCCGCGCGTCCCGCAACTCGCCCGCGACCAGCTCGCGCTTGATCTCCAGACCGACGACGAAGAAGAACACCGTCATCAGCACGTCGTTCACGAAGAAGTGGCCCAGTTCCCCGCCGAGGTTGAACGTGCCGACTTCGAGTTGGACGTGTGTGTGCCAGAGGCGGTGGTACGCGTCCGCGGCGGTGCTGTTCGCGAGCGCCAGGGCGATCACGGTACAGAGCAGCAGGACGATCCCGCTGGCGGACTCGATCCGGAGGAACCGGGCGAGCGGGCGGGCCACCCGGGCGATCGGCGGCACCGGCAGGTGCGGGTTCGTGCGTGCGGAATGAGCCATCAACAAATTCCCCGGGCAGAAAGACCGAACGCGGCCACAAAAAAGCACAACGGGCACAAGAGGAAGCAAAAGACCAAAGCAGACGAGTGAATCCCAAACGCTTCTGTTGTCTTCGCCTTCTTCCTTTTGTGCCCGTTGTGCTTTTGTGTGGCCACTTTTTCTGTCCTGGCCTGCTTTCACTCATGCCCTGTTAACGCCCCAACCACTTGGGCGCCGGCTGAAATGTTGACCCGTTGAGACCGGCGGGCGGCTCATAATGGTGGCACTCTGCCGCCGGAGTAAGCTCATGTCCGCAAGCGTTGTGATCCGATCGCTGGCACGCACGGCCCGTCCGGGCCTCGACGAGCGCGCCCTCATGACCGCCGTCCTGAACGGCGACGATGCCGCCTTTGCCGAGTTGGTTCGCCGGTACGGCCCGATGGTGCTGAGCGTCTGCCGCCGGGTGCTCGGATCTGGCGCTGACGTCGACGACGCCTTCCAGCTCACGTTCCTCGCCCTGGTCGAGCACGCCCGCAGCCTCCGCGCACCCGCCGCGCTGCCCGGCTGGTTGCACCGCACCGCGTTTCGCGCCGCGGTCAAACTCAAAGCCCGGCGCCCTCCAGTCGTGGTGGCCACGGAACCGGTTGTTGACCCGGAGCCGCTCACCGACCTGTCGTGGAACGAGGTGCTGGCGATGCTCGACGAAGAGCTGAACGCGCTGCCCGAACGCCTCCGCGCGCCGCTCGTGCTGTGCTTCCTGTCTGGGCGGACGCGTGACGACGCGGCGGCGGCACTCGGGGTATCGCTCAGCACGCTCAAGCGGCGTGTGGCCGATGGGCTGGACCGGTTGAACCGGCGGCTCGTCCGCCGCGGTGTGGTTGGTGCGGGTTTGGTCGCGGCTGCACTTGGCGGGGACGCCGGGTGGGGGCTGAGCGCCGCGGTGCCAGCGGCCCTTGCCCAGCGCGGGGCCGCTGTGTTCGGAGCACGGCGGATGGGGGCGGTTGTTACTTTTCCTTTCGTGTCGTGGAAATCGGTGATACCGGTCGTGGTGCTGATGGGTGGGCTGGTCGCAGCCGGGGCCTCGCTGATCGGCTCCGAGACCTTAACGGTGGCGCCCCCGCTGAAAGAGGGAAACGCCGAGCCGCCCGCCCAAGTGAGAACGCGGGCGGACGCGTTCGGCGACCCGCTCCCCGCCGGCGCGCTCATGCGACTGGGAACGCTGCGAGGTGCGGCCACAGTTACGAGCTTCGGCATCGTCGCGGACGGGGCCGTGCTGACCGTGGGCGAGGAAGGCGATTTGCGGCTCTGGCAGCCCGAATCGGACACACCGGAACCCGCCGTGCGACTACCGGTCCGGGTATCGGACGAATGGTACGGGCGCTTCCGGTCGTACATTTCTTCCGACGCCAAGCGCGTCGCCTGTTGCGCCCCTGAATCCGTGATCGTGTACGAGCGCCGTGGAGAAAACGTTCCGGCCGAGATCGGGAAGTTCAAGTTCCCCCGGGTCGAATCAGGTGCCTTTGCTTCCGACGGTAAGAAACTTGTTGTCGTCACGACAGAAAGCAAAAAGGACGAATACGCGGTCCATGTGTGTGACGTCCAGACGGGGCAGTCGCGCGCCCTCGTGACCGATCTTCGCCACATCCGAGAAGTTCGCTTCTCGGCGGACAGCCGGCGCGTGGCGGTTAACACGGTCCACGAGCTATTGGTGTTCGATTTTGGCACCGGCAAGCAACTGGCCCGGTGGTCGGTCGACGGGCTCAAGCTGAGTCACGTCGCCCTGAACACCACGGGCGATGTCGTCGCAGCACGCGTTTACAAGGTGGCTACGGAAGAATACCTCGATGTCCGGTTCTTTGAAGCGGTCACCGGAAAGGCGCAGAAGGGAGCAACTGGTACGGACGGCGGTGACTGGGTAACGTTCGCACCGGACGGGAAGACGGTTCTGATCGGCGACGCCCGCGGCGTCCGCTGGTGGGACCCGATCGCGGGGCGGCTGCTCCGCCAGTTCGACGGAGCCACCGGTGAGCTTTCGTACGGTGCGACGCCGGTCGCGCGGTTCACTCCGGACGGGAAGGTGCTCGTCGCGACGACCGGCCGGGTCTTGTTCCGGTGGGACGCGGCGACCGGGAAACCGCTGTTCCCCGAGGTTCACGCCGGCTCACACTTCGGAAAGGTCCGCGCGCTGGGCGTATCGGCTGACGGGACGCGCTACGCGACCAGCGCCGGCTCACGAATCCGGGTCTGGGATGCCGCGACCGGGAAACCCGTCGCGACCGTGCCCAGCGACAACCAGTGGCCGCACAACCTGGAGTTCTCCCGCAACGGCAAAACGCTGTTCGCGCCGGTCGGTGGTGAAATCGTGCAGTGGGACGCGGCCACGGGAACGGAACTCCGGCGGTTCGCTGTGGACCCGAAGGAGCCGCGCCAGATGATGGTGATCGGGCTGCGGTTGTCGGACGACGACACGACGCTGACCGGCGTCACACTCGGGCGGGTGAAGGGCACGCGCACTTCGGTGTTCACGACCTGGGATGCGCAGAGCGGTCGGCGGCAGTTCACGAAGAAGTTGGACCCGTTCGACTGGAACGCCCGCCGCTATTGCATCAATTTCTCACCCAACGCCCTCTACGCGTCGCTCCACGGCGACGTCTTCCTCACCGCGGACGGGCCGACGAAGGGGTTGCTCCCGCCGCGCACGCTCGGGCCGGGCTTCGACGCCGGCGCGTTCTCGGCGGACGGCGGCCGGATCGCCTTTACGTACATCGACGAGAGCGGCCCGCGGCGCGTCATGCGCGGGGTCGTTTACGGCGTGGCCACCGGGGCCAAGTTGTGCGACCTGCCGGCCGGGTCCAGCGGGCGCGTGGCGCTGAACTCGGACGGCAGCGTTCTCGCGGCGGCCGGTCTCACCGATCTCACGTTTTGGGACACAAGCACCGGAAAGCTGCTCGCGCGGCACCGGTCGCCGCCCGCCGAGAAGGGCGACACCATTTACTCGTTCGCGGAGGTCATGCGTTTCACGGCCGACGGCACCAAGCTCATCACCGGTCACGCGGACACGACCGCGCTGGTGTGGTCTGTCCCGAAGGTTCCGAAGTGACCTCTGAGGTGCCGCGTCCCGCGTCAGCCCACGCGGGCCGGCCCATTCGCGGTCCGGAATTGAACCGTCCGCGAACGAACGTGGCACGCTCGGCGAGTACCCGCGTTACTTCTTTCCGATCGCGTAGAGGTGCGTTTTGGTTCGCAGGAACAGCTCGTCCCCGGCGATCGCGGGCGACGCCATGAACCCGCCGTCGAGTCGGTTTTCCGCCAGTAGCTCGTATGAGGCGGCGGCCTTCACCACGAACGTTTTGCCGATCTGGTTGCAGAAGTACACGTTGCCGTTCGCGTACACCGGGGACGCCGAGAACTCGCCGTCCAGCCGCTCGGTCCAGTGCAGCTTCCCGCTTGTGGCGTCGAGGCAGGTCGCGACGCCGTTGTCCGCGGCCATGAACAGCAGGTTGCCCACCACGATCGGCGACGGCCGCACCGACACCCCCTTCGCGGCCTGCCACACGACCGCGTCTTTCGGCACCTCGCCCTTGAGCATGTCGGGCTTGAGCGCGAACAGCTTGCCGCTGCTCCCGCTGGTGGCGTACAGGAGCCCGTTCGCCAGCACCGGGCGGAGCGAGCCGTTCATCCCGCCGTGCGCGAACCGCCACTGCTCCGCGCCGCTGTTCGGGTCGTAGGCGATCGTGCATTCCGCGGACGGGCACACCAGCGAGTCCTGGTTGCCAACCTTCAGCAGCGCGGGCGTGGCGTATGCCTTCTTGTGGTCGCCGTCGGCCGGGCCGGGGCCGTACTTGATCTTCCGGTCGGCCTTCCATTTGGTTTCCCCGGTCTTCTTGTCGAGCGCGACCACGTACTGAAGGTCGGCACCGTCGAAGATCAGGTACACGAGATCACCGTACACCGCGACCGACGAGCCGGGGCCGCGGAAGTGGTCGCATTTGAAGTCGAGCCGCTCCCAGAGCGTCTTTCCGGTGTGGGTGTCGATGCAGAACGTGCCGAGGCTGCCGAAGTGGGCGTACAGCCGGCCCTCTTCGAGGAACGGCGTGCCGGACGCGTAGGTGTTGAACGGGTGGCAGTACTGCGGGTTCAGAACGCGGCCTAGCTTCAGGTCGTGGAGCACCTTGCCGGTCTTGCGGTCCAGCCCGATCGCGAACAGGCTCACCTCTTTCACCGGGTTGGCCGGCGGCCCGCCCTTCTTCTTCGGCGGCGCGGGATCGAGCACCTCGTCGGAGGTGGTCACCCACACCTGATCGCCGAGCACCACCGGCGACGACCACCCTTTACCGTGGATCTCGGTCTTCCAGGCGAGGTTCTCCTTCTCGCTCCACTTGGTGGGCGGGTTCTTGCTCGGGGAGTGTCCGTCGGCGGTCGGCCCGCGGAACCCCGGCCACGAGTCCGCGGCGAACGAAAGCGAGGCGAAAGCGAGCGCGAGGGTCGCGAGGGAGAGGCGGGTGCGCATGCGACAGGTTCCGGTTAGGCGGGACAGCCGGGTTAAGCGTACCGGGAAGAACTGGCGGTTACAACGGACAAGCCGGCCGTAGCGAGCTAAACTGCTTTGCGAACCCCTCGGCGCCCGCCCGCGAAGGCGGCGCGGCCGCGCGCACCGTGCGGGTTCGCTCGAACTACCCCCGCCCTCGCGGGCGGGGTTCGCATGGGGCCTCTCTACATGCCCGCGTCGAATCCCGAACTCGATCGGATGAACGACCTCGCCGAGCTGCCGTCGTGGCGGCGGTGGGGGCCGTACCTGTCGGACCGGCAGTGGAGCACCGTCCGCGAGGACTACTCCGGCACCGGCGACCCGTGGGCGTACTTCCCGTTCTGGCACGCGCACCGCCGCGCGTACCGGTGGGGCGAGGATGGCCTCGCGGGACTCAGCGACGACCAGCAGTACCTGTGCCTCGGTCTGGCCCTGTGGAACGGTCAGGACCCCATCCTCAAGGAGCGGCTGTTCGGGCTCCCCAACGAGGACGGGAACCACGGCGAGGACGTGAAAGAGCTGTACTACCACCTCGACGCCACGCCGACGCACAGCTACCTGAAGTTCCTCTACAAGTACCCGCAGCGCGCGTTCCCGTATGAGCCCCTCCAGCAGGAGAACAAGCGCCGCAGCCGGTACGAGCCCGAGTACGAGCTGCTCGACACCGGCGCGTTCGACGACAACCGCTACTTCGACGTGTTCGTGGAGTACGCGAAGGTCGGGCCGCGCGACATCCTGATGCGCGTCACCGCGCACAACCGCGGCCCGGACGCGGCCGAACTGCACGTCCTCCCGCAACTGTGGTTCCGCAACACGTGGGCCTGGAAGCCGGACCAGCCGCGCCCGGCAATCATGCACTCGTCGCACGGCGGTCTAAAACTGTTCCACCCCGAGTGGGACGCGTACCGGTTCTGGGCCGGCGGGGCGACCCGCTCGAACGACACGTTCCACGAGGGCGTGCCGTCGCTCACGCGCCTCGGGTACCTCTTCACCGACAACGAGACCAACTCGCCGGCGCTGTTCAACTCCCCCGCGGAGGGCTACTTCAAGGACGCCTTCCACGAGTACGTGATCCGCCAGAACAAGGGAGCGGTGAGCCCGGAGGGCACGGGGACGAAGGCGGCGGCGCATTACCAGTTCAGCGTCCCCGCGGGCGAGTCGGTCACCGTGCGGTGCCGGCTCCGGCACGCGTCGGACGGCCCGGACGACCCGTTCGTCAACTTCGACCAGATCTTCGCCGACCGCATCGCCGAGGCCGACACCTACTTCGCGGCGTTCCAGAAGGACATCCCGGACGAGGACGCCCGCCGGGTGCAGCGCCAGGCGGTCGCGGGGCTGATCTGGACCAAGCAGTTCTACCAGTACGACACGTACCGCTGGCTCAAGGGCGACGCCGCGACGATCACCCCGCCGGAGCAGCGGTGGTACGCGCGGAACAGCGACTGGCAGCACTTCAAGGCGTCCGACATCCTGTCGATGCCGGACAAGTGGGAGTACCCGTGGTTCGCCGGGTGGGACTCGGCGTTCCACGCGGTCGCGTTCGCGCCGTTCGACCCGGAGTTCGCCAAGGACCAACTGCTGCTGCTGTGCCGCGAGTGGTACATGCACCCGAACGGCCAGTTGCCGGCCTACGAGTGGAACTTCTCGGACGCGAACCCGCCGGTCCACGCCTGGGCCGCGTGGCGGGTGTTCCAGATCGACCGCAAGTACCGCCACATGGCCCGCACCGGGGGCCACGTCCAGCACGGGGACCACGAAGAGGACGCATGCGACGCGGACTGGGACTTCCTGGAGCGGGTGTTCCACAAGCTGATGATCAACTTCACCTGGTGGGTGAACCGCAAGGACGCGCAGGGCCGGAACGTGTTCCAGGGCGGGTTCCTGGGGCTCGACAACATCGGCGTGTTCGACCGCAGCCACCCGCTGCCGACCGGCGGCTTCATCAACCAGGCCGACGGCACCGCGTGGATGGCGATGTACGCACTCAACCTGATGCGCATCGCTCTGGAGCTGGCGACGCGCAACCCGGTGTACGAGGACATCGCGATCAAGTTCTTCGAGCACTTCCTCGGGATCGCGAAGGCCATGACCGACATGGCCGGGAAGGGCGTCGGGCTGTGGGACGAGGAGGACGGGTTCTACTACGACGAGCTGACCCTGCCGGACGGCCGCGTGGAGCGCCTGAAGGTGCGCTCGATGGTGGGCCTGATCCCGCTGTACGCGGTGGAGGTGCTGGAGCCCGAACTGCTGGCGAGGATGCCGAACTTCGCGAACCGGATGCGGTGGGTGCTGGACAACCGCGCGGACCTCGCGGGCCTGGTGTCGCGGTGGTTCGAGCCCGGGCGCGGCGAGCGGCGTTTGCTCTCGCTGCTGCGCGGGCACCGGATGAAGAAGCTGCTGGCGCGGGTGCTGGACGAGAACGAGTTCCTCAGCCCGTTCGGCGTGCGCGGGCTGTCCCGGTACCACCACGACCAGCCGTACACGTTCCGCATGAGCGGGCACAGCGTGACGGTCGGTTACGTCCCGGGCGATTCGGACACAGGGATGTTCGGCGGCAACTCGAACTGGCGCGGGCCGGTCTGGTTCCCGGTGAACTTCCTCATCATCGAGAGCCTTCAGAAGTTCCATCACTACTACGGCACCGACTTCAAGATCGAGTTCCCGGTGGGCAGCGGGAAGGAGATCACCGTTCAGGAAGCGGGGGTCGAGATCACCCGGCGCCTGACGCGGCTGTTCCTCCGGGACGTGAACGGGCACCGGCCGTGCTTCGGGAAGTACGACAAGCTCCAGGACGACCCGCACTTCCGGGACTACCTGCTGTTCCACGAGTTCTTCCACGGCGACCACGGCGCCGGGCTGGGCGCGAACCACCAGACCGGCTGGACCGCACTGGTGGCGAAGTTGCTGGTGCCGCGCCGCGGGGAGAAACTGTACGACGAGTTGCTGGCCGCGGAGCCGGCCCCGATCCAGGGGCAACCGGCGGGTGTGTCGGTGGGAACGTCCGCACGCACCGGACAGCACTAACTGGATCGAGTCGCCTGGCGAGCGGAGGGCGTGAGCCCTCCGAGGCGACACCACCGAACTGGCGCAAGCGAAGTGGCAAGTGCGCACCGCCGTGCGTAATGGTTCTCCAAGCGAACTGGCGAGCGGAGGGCGTGAGCCCTCCGAGGCGATACCACCGAACTGGCGCAAGCGAAGTGGCAAGTGCGCACCGCCGTGCGTAATGGTTCTCCAAGCGAACTGGCGAGCGGAGGGCGTGAGCCCTCCGAGGCGACACCACCGGACCGGCGCAAGCGAAGTGGCAAGTGCGCACTGCCGTGTGCGTGTGATTTCTGCTCGGGCGCTCGCGGTAACCGATTTCGCCCGGCTCCCCGGGTAATGTCGGCTCGGAGGGCTCACGCCCTCCGCTCGCCAAGCTCACTCGGGGTAAGGTCGCACCGTCGTGCGCGCGCAGTGTCTACTCGGAGTGCTAGGCTCGCCCGGCGACTTATCGCTTGGCGGTTTGTTCTTCCACCACGAACTCGTGCCGGCCGCCGCGCACCGTGACGCGGAAGATCGTTTCCTCAATGTGCTCCGCCCGGCGGCCCTTGAACCCGGTTTCGAGCCGCGCGAGCTGCTCCTCAAGCTCTTTCGGGAAGAACGCGAAGAACGTTTTCGGCGTCACGTCCAGCCCCAGCGCGCCTACCACCCCCACGACCGCGTCCCGGCGGGTATCGCCGAACTGAATCTTGCGCGCGAGCCGCCGGAAGTCGTCGTCGGTCGCGGTCCGCTTCTGCGAAGGCTTGTTCAGGTCCGGGAACAGGATGCTCTCCTTATCGTTCGGCGGGAGCGGGACCAGGATCTCGGCCCCCATCGCGCGGAGCTGTTCGAGGTAGTCGCGCCCGTTGGCCACCTGGAACCGGAGCACCCACCGCAGCCCGCGTGCGCGGGTCGAGTCGGCACCCGTTCCCCCCGGTCCGGCGCCCGGATCGCCGCTGTCTCCGCGACCCGCACCAGGGCCGCTCCCTTTTTGCGAGCCGTTGCCGAGCAACTTCTTCCGAAGCTCGTCGTCGAGCTGGCTGTACTTCCCCAGGTTCTGCGGCGAAATCGGGATGTTTTCGCTCGGGTCATCCAGAACGATCTTCTGAATCTTCTCTTTCGCTTCCGCGATCGCCTGCGGCGTCGGTAACACGTCTCGGAGCGCCTGCTCCGGAGTTACGTCCTTGATGATGTTCGGGTCCGGGTTCCCGCCCGATCCCATTGAGCCCAGCCCCGACTCATCCAGGCCACGCACGTCGACCATTTCCAGTTTCGGGTCCGGGGTCTGCGTACCCGACATGAGCGAGAGCAGCCCGAACACGAGCACCACGAAGACGATCACGTGCAGCAGAACCGCTGCAACCGCTGCGAGCGGGAACTCCAGGCGGCGGTTGTACCGCTCCCAGAACTCCTCCTCGGGCAGCGTCCCGATCGCGAACGGTACGGGCTCTTCTGGGGCCTGAGCGTCTTTCGGGTTCGGCGACTGCATGGCGAAGCTCCGTGGCGGGCGTCACATGTACTAACTTACCCGCGCCGCAGCCGTTTGCGAAGAAACGGCCCGCGGTTCGCGCGGGCGAGGCGCGATCCGCGGGCCGTTTCTTCGCAAACGCTCGCGCTTACTTCTTCACTTCGTACTCGGCGTCGATCACGTCGTCCGGGCCGTCCTTCGTGCCCGGGGGCGGGGTGCCGGCGCCCGGGGTGGCGCCGCCGGTCTTGGAGTACATGTGCGACGCCATCGCCTGCGACGACTGCTGGAGCTCGGCGGTCGCGGCCTTCACCGCCGCGAGGTCGTTGCGGCCGATCGCCTCCTTCAGCTTGGCGATGCCCGCGTTGATCGGGGCCTTGTCCGCGTCGGTCAGCTTGTCGCCGGCGTCTGCGAACATCTTCTCCAACTGGTGGATGAGCCCCTCGCCGGCGTTCTTGGCGTCGGCGAACTCGCGCTTCTGCTTGTCCCCCTCCGCGTGCGCCTCCGCGTCGCGCTTCATCTTCTCGACCTCGTCCTTGGTCATCCCGGACGAGCCCTCGATGCGGATCTGCTGCGACTTCCCGGTGCCCAGGTCCTTCGCGCTGACCGACAGCACCCCGTTGGCGTCCAGCTCGAACGTCACCTCGATCTGCGGCGTCTGCCGCGGCGCCGGCGGGATGCCGTCCAGGTGGAACTTGCCGATCAGCTTGTTGTCCTGGGCCATCGGGCGCTCGCCCTGGAACACCTGGATCTCGACCGACGGCTGGTTGTCCGCCGCGGTGGTGAACTTCTCGCTCGCCTTCGTCGGGATCGTCTTGTTCCGCGGGATCATCACCGTCATCACGCCGCCGAGCGTTTCCAGCCCGAGCGACAGCGGGGTCACGTCCTGGAGCAGGATGTCCGCGGCGGCCCCGAGGAGCAGTTGCGCGCCCTGGATCGCGGCGCCCACGGCCACCACCTCGTCCGGGTTCACCCCGCGGTGCCCCTCCTTGCCGAAGATCTCCTTCACCAGTTGCTGCACCCGCGGCATGCGGGTCATGCCGCCCACCATCACCACCTCGTCGATGTTCTGCGGCGTGTACTTGGCGTCCTTGAGGGCCGCCAGCACCGGCTTCTTGCACCGCTCGATCAGGTGCTCGGCCAGCCGCTCGAACTGCACGCGGCTGATGCTCGTCACCAAGTGCAGTGGGTTGCGGTTCTCGTCCGCCGTGATGAACGGCAGGTTGATGTCCACGTTCGTCTGGCTGCTCAGGTCCTTCTTGGCCTGCTCGGCGGCCACCTTCAGGCGCTGGAGCGCCATCTGGTCCTTGCGGAGGTCGATGCCGTTCTGCTTCTTGAACTCGTCGGCGATGTGGTCCATCAGCACCTGGTCGAAGTCGTCGCCGCCCAGGTGCGTGTCGCCGTTGGTGCTCTTCACCTGGAACACGCCGTCCTCGCCGACGTCCAGGACCGAGATGTCGAAGGTCCCGCCGCCGAGGTCGAACACGGCGATCTTCTGGTCCTTCTTCTTGTCCAGCGCGTAGGCCAGCGCCGCCGCGGTCGGCTCGTTGATGATCCGCATGCGTTGCTTGACGACCTTGCCGTCCTTGTCGCGCATCTCGTATTCGGTGTCGAACCCGGCAATGGCCGCGGCGTCGATGGTGGCCTGCCGCTGGGCGTCGTTGAAGTACGCCGGGACCGTGATGACCGCTTTACGAACGGTGTGCCCGAGGTACGCCTCCGCCGCTTCCTTCAGCTTGCGGAGCACCATCGCCGAGATTTCCGGCGGGGTGAAGTTCTTCCCGTCGATGTCCACCTTCACGAGGTCGTTGGCGCCGCCGACGATCTTGTACGGGACGAGCTTCTCTTCGCTCTCCACCTCGTTGTGCCGGCGGCCCATGAACCGCTTGATCGAGTAGATCGTGCGGCGCGGGTTCGTCACCGCCTGGCGCTTGGCCTGGTCGCCGACGAGCCGGTCGCCCTTGTCCGTGAACGCGACGACCGACGGCGTGGTGGCGTTGCCGTCCTGGTTCGGGATCACCTTGACCGTGGTGCCGTCCATGACGGCGACGACGGAGTTGGTGGTCCCGAGGTCGATGCCGATAATTTTCTCTTCCGCCATAGTGTGTTCCCTTTCAGGTAGTGGTACGCGCCGGAGCGCCGAGTGTGCTGCGTTTCTCGCGGACGGGGCCGGCCCGAACGCCGGTGCTGCTGGTTCCCGTTCGCTCGACTGCTACTTGGATTGAGAAAGTTCCTTCGCGATTCAAGGTTTTCGCCGCTAATATGCAAGCACCATGCCGTCGGGCCAATTGGCCGTATATCGGGGCCGCAAGATACAACCGGCTTTGAACTTGCGGCATTCGCTGGGCAGTTTGAGCTTGCTCCCGGTGCCGACCGGCTGACATTTCAGCAGCCTTGTTGCAACGTCGCGTCAGTGATGGGATTGCGACGCCGGCAAATGTCGCCCTGGGGTCACATCTGGCGCATCCGGTGCCACGCGAATCGGAACGGACTTTGCCGGGTTCGTTGACGGATCCGCACCGCGCCGGTAGATTCACCGCAATTCTAACGACCTCCCGCACGCGGGTCCGGACCATCATGGCACGCAGTAAAAGCGAACCCAGCTCGAATTCTGCGCCCGATAAGGGCGCCGCGAACCTCGCCGCGCTCCGCGCCCAGATCGACAAGTTCGACACCAGCATCCTCGAGCTGCTCAACAAGCGGGCGGCGGTCGCGGCGCAAATCGGGAAGGTGAAAGCGGATCAGGGCGAGGTGGTGTTTTCCGCCGCCCGCGAGGAGGAGGTCATCGCCAACGTCCTGGCGGCGCACAAGGGGCCGCTCGCGCCGGTCACCGTGAAGGCGATTTTCCGCGAGCTGATGAGCGGGTCGCGGGCGATCCAGCGGCAGCAGAAGATCGCGTACCTCGGGCCGGAGTACAGCTACAGCCACCTGGCGGCGATCCAGCGGTTCGGCGAAGCCTCCGTGTACAACCGCACCGCCAACATCGCGGCGGTGTTCGAGGAGGTGGTTCGCAAGCACGCCGATTTCGGGGTCGTGCCGCTCGAGAACTCGACCGACGGCCGCGTGGTCGACACGCTCGAAATGTTCATGCGGTTCCCGGACCAGGTCCAGATCTGTTCCGAAATCCGGCTGCGGGTGCGGCACCACCTGCTGGCGAACTGCGCCCAGTCGGAGGTGCGGCGGGTCTACTCGAAGGAGCAGGCCCTCAGCCAGTGCCGCAACTGGCTGGCGAAGAACCTGCCGCAGGCGTCGATCCACCCGGTGTCGAGCACCGCGGACGCCGCCCGCCTGGTCCAGACCGAGGACCACGTCGCCGCGGTGGCCAGCCGCGAGGCGGCGGTGCGGTACGGGCTCGGGGTGGTCGCGCAGAACATCGCCGACTCGCCGTTCAACGAGACCCGGTTCGCGGTGATCGGGGCCACGGACTCCGCCAAAACGGGCGCCGACAAGACCGCGCTCATGTTCCAGATCAACCACACCCCGGGCGCGCTGGCCGACGTGCTGACGGTGTTCAAGTCGAACAAGATCAACCTGACGTGGATCGAGTCGTTCCCGTTCCGCGAGGCGAAGGGCGAGTACGTGTTCTTCGTGGACTTCGACGGGCACCGCGACGAGCCCAAGGTGAAGCGCACGCTCGCCTCGCTGGAAGAGCTGTGCGACACGCTGACCGTGCTCGGCTCGTTCCCGCAGGCCCGCGCGGAAGACGAGTGACCGCCCGCCGCGTGCGCCGGGCGGTCCCGGCGCGGCGGCTCCCCTGTCACGGCCCGGCACATCCTGTAGCATGAACAGGGTCGGTGGAATCTCCTGACAGATCGTTGAGAACCGACCACCGACCACCGACGACTGACCACCACCCTCCCATGATCCTCGTCATCCGGCCGGACGCCACCCTGGAACAGATCGATCACGTGATCGAGCGGGTCCGCGAGCTCGGGTTCACCGCGCACGTGAGCCGCGGTGAGGCCCGCACCATCGTCGGCGTGATCGGGGACGAAACCAAGCCCGGGTCGGAGAACTTTTCGGCCATCACGGGTGTGGAGCAAGTGCTGCCGATCATGAAGCCGTTCAAACTGGCGAGCCGCGAGTTCCACAAGTCCGACAGCGCCGTCTACGTCGGCAAGGTGAAGATCGGCGGGGGCAGCCTCGCGATGATCGCCGGCCCGTGCGCGATCGAGGGGTACGAGGTCCTCGACGCCATCGCCAAGTACGTGAAGGCCGGCGGGGCCAACATCCTCCGCGGCGGCGCCTTCAAGCCGCGCACCAGCCCCTACGCGTTCCAGGGGATGGGCGAGGACGGGCTCAAGATCCTGCGCGACGTGGGCGACAAGTACGACATGCCGGTGGTCACCGAGGTGATGGACCCGCGGCAGGTCGAGCTCGTGTGCCGGTACACCGACATGTTGCAGATCGGCGCCCGCAACATGCAGAACTTCGACCTGCTCAAGGAGTGCGGGAAGGCGATGAAGCCCGTGCTCCTGAAGCGCGGGATGAGCGCCACGGTCAAAGACCTGCTGATGTCCGCCGAGTACGTGCTCTCCGAGGGCAACAAAGATGTCGTGCTGTGCGAGCGCGGCGTGCGGAGCTTCGAGGACAGCACGCGCAACATGCTCGACATGAGCGCGATCCCGAACGTGAAGGGCCAGAGCCACCTGCCGATCATCGTGGACCCGTCGCACGCGACCGGGCGCCCGGACCTGATCCCGGCGATGTGCCGGGCGAGCGTCGCCGCCGGGGCGGACGGGGTCCACGTCGAGGTGCACAACTGCCCGGAGAAGGCCCTCTCCGACGGCCCGCAGGCGCTGCTCCCGCACCAGTTCCTCGACCTGATGGGCGACCTGCGGAAGCTCGCCGGCGCGCTCGGCCGCGAGTTCTGGGCGCCGGCGGAGAAGTAAGCGGCGGGCGGGCCGACCGATCGAGTTGTGAGCGCGGGTCCGATGGAGGCGGTCGTATGCGAACGCGCCGGCGGCTCTTGGCCCTTCTCGTCGTGCTGTCCTTGCTCGCGGCGGTCGGTACTGTTGTGGCGACTTCGATCCGGCGGCCGGAACCAGTGGCCCCTCCGGAGCGCCCGTTCGTTCCGTTGGAGGCCATCGCCGCGTCGCATCTTGGGTGGGAGGTCGTCGCACCACCTCAACTGCCGGGACCGTATCGCTTGTCCCCCTGGGGTGGTTCACTTCTGGGCGCCGGCAACGGCGGTTCGATGACCAGCCGGGTGCGGAACGACTCCGGCGCAGTGACTGAGGAAGTCCTATTGAAGTGTGACCCGGCCTTCGACCAACTCGTCGTGTTCCTGGACACCGCCGCCGGCGACCGTACTCTTGTCGTGATGCGCCGCGCGAAGTGAGTGAGCCGGTCCGGCGCCGTCTCAAAATAATGCAGATGGGGATTTGATCGATCGTGCCGCGAGGTGCGATTACTGGCTCGTTCTTCGCTGTCAGGCCACCGCCGCCACAACGTTGCGGCCGGGGCGCCGGGAGATGCTATGCCGACTCGCAAGAAGTTCGTCGCCGGGAACTGGAAGATGAACACCACCCTCGCCGAGGCCAAGGCGCTCGGCGCGGCGGTGGCGAAGGGCGTGACCGACGACCGCGTTACGGTCGCGGTGTTCCCGCCGTACCCGTGGCTCACCGCCGTCGGCGAGGTTCTCAAGGGCTCGCCCGTCGCGCTCGGCGCCCAGGACGTGAGTTCCGAGAAGAAGGGCGCGTTCACGGGCGAGGTGAGCCCGGCGATGCTGCTCGAAACCGGGTGCAAGTACGCCCTCATCGGCCACAGCGAGCGGCGGCACATCATCGGCGAGAGCGAAACGTTCATCAACCACAAGGTCCACACGGCGCTCGAAGAGGGGCTGAGTGTCGTCCTCTGTATGGGGGAGACGCTGGCCGAACGTGAGCGCGGGCTTCAAGAGCGGGTGTTCCAGCGCCAGGTGTACGCCGCCTGCGCCGGGCTCACCGACGAGCAGTTCGGCCGGATCGTTATCGCCTACGAGCCCGTCTGGGCCATCGGCACCGGCAAGGTCGCTACACCCGAACAGGCGCAAGAGGCGCACGCCTTCGTGCGGTCGAAACTTCGGCAACTCTACGGCGATAAAATCGCCGATTCGACTCCCATCGTGTACGGCGGTTCGGTTACCCCCGACAACACCGTGGGTTTGATGAGCCAGCCCGATGTCGATGGTGCGCTCGTCGGCGGGGCCAGCCTCAAAGCCGACTCGTTCCTCGCCATCGTGAAGGCCGCCGGCTAACCCGTGATTCACAAAGCGGTTACGAGTTGTTGATTCCGCGACTGTGCGGAGACGGGTCGGAACCTGTCGCCGTGCAGCCGCCGTTCGTTCCGGTCGGGCCGATGCGTGGAACTCGGGCTTCCCGTACCGTGGCGAATTCGTACAGTAGCAGTTCAGCCGAATTTAAGGCCCGCAGAAGAGTGGAGGTCGGCCGTGTCTCTCATCGCCGCGTGGTGGCCGTCGCACGTGCTCAACGCCATCGTCCTGGGCATCGGGTTCCTGCTGATGCTGCTGGTGCTGATCCAGCGCGGCAAGGGCGGCGGGCTCGCGGGGGCGTTCGGTGGCGCCGGCGGGTCGAGCCCGTTCGGGTCGCGCGCCGCCGACCAGTTCGTCAAAATCACCCTCTGGCTCGCGGGCGTGTGGGTGCTGATTATCATGATCCACGTTAAAGTGGTGAAGTACGACGTGGAAGCCGACAAGAACAAGTCGCAAATCACGAGCACGAGCTGATGTGTGTTCTGGTTCGTCGGCCTCTTTGGGGCCGACGAACCGCGTTTCCGCGAACCCGCCCGCCCGCGGAAGGGTCACTCTTACCCTTTCCCCATCCTTTGCAGACGAGGCGCACCGGCGTGTTGCTGAGCATGACCGGGTTCGGCGCGGCCCGTATCGACGCCGACGGTTTCGGCGTTGCGGTCGAAGTTCGGGCGGTCAACAACCGGCACCTGAAACTGACCGTGCGCGGGTCCGATCCGTACCCGCTTCTGGAAAGTGAACTGGAGAAGGTCGTTCGCCGGCACGTCCGCCGCGGTACGCTTCACGTTCACATCCGGGTGGAGCGACAGGGCGCCGCCGCAGCGCCGGTGCTCAACACCGCCGTTCTGGGCGACTACCTCAAGCAACTCCGGGCAGCGTGCCTCGCCGCCGGCACGCCGGAACTGCTCGCCTCGCTCGCCGCCGGCGCGCTGAGCTTGCCCGGGGTCGCTCCGGAAACGCGCAACGGGGCCGCCCCGCCCGACGACGAGTGGCCGGTGGTGGAGAAGGCCCTTGAGGCCGCGCTGGTGAAGCTCACCGAAATGCGCCGGGAAGAGGGCAAAGCGCTCGCCACGGAACTGCTCGGCCACCGCCAGACCATTGCGGACCAACTGGACGCGATCAAGACGCTGCTGCCCGGCGTGGTGACCGAGTACCGGCACCGCATTCTGGAGCGCGTCAAAACGGCCGTGGCCGACGCCGGGCTGGTGCTGAACGCCGAGACCGTCGTGCGCGAGGTCGCGCTGTTCGCCGACCGCACCGACGTGTCGGAAGAGGTGATGCGGCTGAGCAGCCACCTCGATCAGTTCGCGGCCCTGCTCTGGAAGGGCGAGGAGGCCGGCCGCAAGCTGGAGTTCGTCATTCAGGAAATGGGCCGCGAGACCAACACCATCGGCTCCAAGGCCGGCGACGTGGTCATCAGCCGCCACGTGGTCGAGATGAAATCGACGTTGGAGAAATTGCGGGAACAGGTGCAGAACGTCGAGTAGAATGGGTAATTGGCGGTTTGATATTTGTGATCGCCGGTTGAAACGCGGCGAGGCCCCGGCGAGTTCCTTCGATCGACATCCGCAACCCGCACCAACCGGCAATGTTCCCACCTTCACCGGCGCCGCTGATCGTCGTTTCCGGGCCGAGCGGCGTCGGGAAAACGACCCTCGTGGACCGGCTGCTCGCGGGCGCGGGCCACAAGCTCCGGCGGGCGGTCACCGCGACCACCCGCGGCCAGCGCGCGGGCGAGCAGGGCGGGGTGGATTACCACTTTTGGACGCAGGACGAGTTCCGCCGGGCGATCGCCGAAGACCGAATGCTGGAGTGGGCCGAGGTGTTCGGCACGGACCTGTACGGCACCCCGCGTCTGGAAGTGGACCCGTACCGGGTGGGCGGGACCGGGGTGATCCTGGTGATCGACGTTCAGGGCGCCGGTCGCGTCCGCGCGCTGATGCCCGACGACCATCTGTCGGTGTTCATCGCCCCGCCGAGCATGGAAGAGCTGGAGGCCCGGCTCCGCGGGCGGAACGACACGAGTGAGGAGCGCATCCGGCGCCGGCTCGAAACGGCCCGGATGGAACTCGCCCAGGCGGACCAGTTTCATCACCGAATCGTGAACCGAGACCTCGACGCCGCGGTTCGCGAGTTGGACCACGTGATTCGCGAAAAATTCCACTGCTGAGGGTGCGACCATGCTCGACGAGCTGAAAGAAGAAGGCATCGTGAACAAGGTGGGCGGGCGGTTCAAGCTGTCCACGCTGATCCAGAAGCGCATGGTCGCGCTGAACAACAAGGCCACCCCGCTGGTGGACACCCGCGGCCTGCCGGACCGCATGGCGGTCGTGATCCAGGAGATCCTCCAGGACAAGATCTACCTGGACGCGTCCGGCGAGGTGCAGTCGAAGAACCAAACGGTGATGGCGAACCTGCCCGGCGCGTACCCGGGTATGCCCGGCGCCACCCCGCCGGCCCCCGGCTCGACGGCCAAGCAGTCGGACGAGTGATTTCGGCCTCGAACG
>NZ_JAXBLV010000087.1:0-1319 GCF_034097035.1 Gemmata algarum | reverse complement strand
GAAGTTGCGCGCACACGTCTGGGGGGCGCGAAGCTGATCGTGGTGGCGAACCGGGAGCCGTACATCCACCGGTACACGGCGGGCGGTGCGGTGGAGTGGATCCGCCCGGCGGGCGGGCTGACCACGGCGCTGGACCCGGTGATGCAGGCGTGCGGCGGGGTGTGGGTGGCGCACGGGTCCGGGGACGCGGACCGGGCGGTTACCGACCCGAGCGGCCGGGTCGGGGTGCCGCCGGACGACCCGAACTACGTGCTGCGGCGGGTGTGGCTCACCCCGGAGCAGGAGGACGGGTACTACTACGGGGCCGCCAACGGGATGCTGTGGCCCCTGTGCCACCAGGTGTTCGCCCGGCCCGCGTTCGACCCGGGGCACTGGGACGCGTACCGGCGGGTGAACCAGACGTTCGCCGACGCGGTGCTCGAGGAGGCCCAGGGGGGGCCGGCCCTGGTGTTCATCCAGGACTACCACTTCGCGCTGCTCCCGCGGCTCCTCAAGGCGGCCCGCCCGGACCTGGTGACGGCCCAGTTCTGGCACATCCCGTGGCCCGGCCCGGAGAAGTTCCTGGTGTGCCCGTGGGCCACGGACATCCTGGACGGGCTCCTGGGCAACGACCTGATGGGGTTCCACACGCAGCACGACTGCAACCACTTCCTGGAGTGCGTGGACCGGGCCCTGGAGTGCCGCATCGACCGGGAGCGGTTCGCGGTCCGGCGGGGCGGCCAGGCGACCACCGTCAAGCCGTTCCCGATCAGCGTGGACCCGGCCCTGGCCGGCGAGTACCTGGGGGACGACTGGGCGGCCCGGGCCGGGGCCATCCGGCGACGGCACGGGCTCGCGGACCGGCCGCTGATCGTGGGCGTGGACCGGGTGGACTACACCAAGGGGATCCCGGAGCGGCTGCGGGCGGTGGACCGGCTGCTGCACCGGCGGCCCGAGCTCAAGGGCGGGTTCCACTTCGTGCAGGTGGGCGCCCCGAGCCGGTCCAGCATCCCGGCGTACCGGGACCTGACCGCCGAGGTGAACGGGCTGGCCGAGCGGATCAACCGGGAGCACGGGACGGCGGGCTGGCAGCCGGTGGTGTTCCTCAACGCGCACCACGGGCCGGAGGACATCTTCGCGCTGTACCGGGACGCGGCCGGGTGCGTGGTGAGCTCGCTGCACGACGGCATGAACTTGGTGGCCAAGGAGTTCGTCACCGCCCGCGGGGACGAGCGCGGGGTGCTGGTGCTGTCCACGTTCACCGGGGCCGCCCGGGAGCTGACCGACGCGGTGCTGGCCAACCCGTTCGACGTGGACGAGTTGGCCGACGGGCTGTACGC
>NZ_JAXBLV010000086.1:0-1347 GCF_034097035.1 Gemmata algarum | reverse complement strand
CGCCCGGCGCCACGCTCGTATCGCTCGCGTTCAAGTGCAGACTTCAGTGACGCCGTGAGGCGTTGAGCACTCGAGCCGTTCGCGGGCTCGCTGGCTGTGCTGCTCGTGCAGACTTCAGTGACGCCGTGGGGCGTTGAGCACATGAACCGGTTCTACCGGTGCGACGCGAGCAAAGCGTGCAGACTTCAGTGACGCCGTGAGGCGTTGAGCACTAGGTTTCGGCCCGCCAGCGGCGCAAGCTGCTCGGCGTGCAGACTTCAGTGACGCCGTGAGGCGTCGAGCACCCTCTTTTGGGCGACGCCGGCCCGGCCCCGACCGTGTGCAGACGTACTTGTTTAGCGCCTCGGTCATCGCCCGGTGCAGCGGAATCGCGGTCAATCGAGTAACATCGTAGTATGGACACGCCCGCGTGCCCCGGTTGCCGGGACCTCTCCAAGCAAGTCGCCGAACTTACGGCCCAGGTCGCCGAACTGACCCGGTGGCTGGACGAGGCCACGCGCGCGGGCAAGCGGCAGGCCGCTCCATTCCGCAAGGGTCCGCCCAAGCCGAACCCGAAGCCACCCGGCCGCCGATCGGGGGATGCCCACGGCAAGCACGGTCACCGCTCGCCGCCCCCACCCGAACAGGTCGCGGAGTGCCACGAGGCCGACCTCCCCGACGCCTGCCCGCACTGCCGCGGCCGGCTCGTTGAGACCGGCACGGCCGAGCAGTTCCAGACCGAGATTCCACGCCGGCCGCTGATCCGCAAGTTCCGCATCCACATCGGGCACTGTGAGGCGTGCGGGAAGCGAGCCCAGGGCCGTCATCCGCTCCAGACGTCCGACGCCCTGGGCGCGGCCGCCAGCCAGGTGGGCCCCGATGCCCAGACCGCCGCCGCGGTCCTGCACACCCAGATGGGCCTGTCGCACGGCAAGGTGGCGTCGGTCTTCCGGACACTCTTCGGCATCACGTTGACCCGCGGGGCCAGCGCCCAGATCGACCTTCGGGCCGCGGCCCGCCTGGAACCGGATTACCAGCGGATCCTCGACCACGTGCGGTCGTCCGAGCCGATCGCGGCGGACGAGACCGGGTGGCGGATCGGGGGGCACACGGCCGGGCTCCACGCGTGGGTCGGTGACCGGGCCACCGCGTACGCCATCGACTCACAACGCAGCGCCGACGCCCTGGAGCGGGTGATCGGGGCGGACGGGTCGGGCGTCCTGAGCCACGACGGGTTCGCCTCCTACGAGCGATTCGAGGGGGCGATCCACCAGCAGTGCCTGGCCCATGTGCTCCGCCGCGCGCGGGAGCGGCTGGAGCGGGCGACCCGCGGGGCCGTGCGGTTCCCGCGCCAGGTGATCGCGCTGT
>NZ_JAXBLV010000085.1:0-1359 GCF_034097035.1 Gemmata algarum | reverse complement strand
GTGCAGACTTCAGTGACGCCGTGAGGCGTTGAGCACCGCGCCCCGTGGCCGCGTCCAGGCGGACGAACGCCAGGTGCAGACTTCAGTGACGCCGTGAGGCGTTGAGCACAACGCCGGGCGGCCGAACGGGCGGCCGACATCATCGTGCAGACTTCAGTGACGCCGTGAGGCGTTGAGCACAGTTTTACCGGTACCTCCACGAGATGATCCGCGAGGTGCAGACTTCAGTGACGCCGTGAGGCGTTGAGCACCGCCGAGTGCGGCGGGGACGGGTTCCTGGACCGCGGTGCAGACTTCAGTGACGCCGTGAGGCGTTGAGCACGCTCTCCGCTCTCGGCAAACTCGGCAATCAGTTGTGTGCAGACTTCAGTGACGCCGTGAGGCGTTGAGCACGTCGGGGAAGCTCTTAAGGAAGTGCGGGAGTGGGTGTGCAGACTTCAGTGACGCCGTGAGGCGTTGAGCACCCCTCGAAGAGTGCCAAGAGTGCTGGGCAGAGGTAGAGGTGCAGACTTCAGTGACGCCGTGAGGCGTTGAGCACATGTGGTGAATCTGGCTACAGGTAGGCGGACTGTGTGTGCAGACTTCAGTGACGCCGTGAGGCGTTGAGCACAGCGAAACCACCTGCTCTTCGCTCAGGCCGTACTGTGCAGACTTCAGTGACGCCGTGAGGCGTTGAGCACTGATCCTGTTCGATGCCCACAGTGGGTCGAGGTTGTGCAGACTTCAGTGACGCCGTGAGGCGTTGAGCACCACAGAGGGACTTGAGATCGGTGCTGGCCCCCTCCGTGCAGACTTCAGTGACGCCGTGAGGCGTTGAGCACCGGCAGAGGTGGAGAGGATTAGGGCGAGGCTGAGTGGTGCAGACTTCAGTGACGCCGTGAGGCGTTGAGCACTCTCGGTGAAGGTGGCGACGGTGCCGGCCGCGGTGGGCGTGCAGACTTCAGTGACGCCGTGAGGCGTTGAGCACAATTGGTGCGCCGCGGGTGGCAGGCATCGGTGATCCGTGCAGACTTCAGTGACGCCGTGAGGCGTTGAGCACAAGAGTTTGCATCCAGCCGTGTCCTTTGGTGGACGGTGCAGACTTCAGTGACGCCGTGAGGCGTTGAGCACAGTACAGATTGCGGTTCGGTGAGTGGGTCGGGCTCAGTGCAGACTTCAGTGACGCCGTGAGGCGTTGAGCACAGTGACGGCCCCGAAATTGGCCGCCGCAAGTGGACGTGCAGACTTCAGTGACGCCGTGAGGCGTTGAGCACACCGGCTGAGCCGGCGCCGCGGGCGCGACCGTGGCAGTGCAGACTTCAGTGACGCCGTGAGGCGTTGAGCACACACCACGTGCGTGGCGATATCCGGGGCTGCGAC
>NZ_JAXBLV010000084.1:0-1396 GCF_034097035.1 Gemmata algarum | reverse complement strand
GTTCGGCACACAGAGGTAATCGACGTGATTACGGTCGCAGGAACCCGCCTTTGCGGAAAGGTTAGCAGAGTTCCGGGATCGTTCTACATCGCAACGCTGTTTCACCACTGGTGCTTTCTGCCCTTGGTCCCGGTCTGCACTTTCGTCATCGCAGTCGGTTCTGAGCGCTCGGACGGGTTCTTCGGTGGGACGTTCAATGGCCACCGCATTCGCACGCGTTGGGATTCCGTCCTCGCCGGCTACGTGCGTTGGTGGTGCGGTGCCATCCTCGTTGTGACGACGTGTTTTGCCTGCCTCGACGTGGGGGAATTCCTCAACGTGTATCTCAACAAGCGGGTGCCAGCTTGGGTGCCGCGCGTTTTATCATTAGTGTGCTTGGTGCCCTTAGTAGCCGTGTCGATGGCTCTGCCCGGCCGCTTCGGGTATTGGCTCCAAGCCGCATTCCATTTGCTGTCGGTCGTCGCGGGTGTGGTGTACTATTCGGCCGTCAGCGCGCGGCCGGAGCTTGCCGAGATCAAAGCCGGGTTGGTGCTCCCGGTTCCGGTACTGGTTGTGCCCAACGTGACGTTGCTCCTGTACGGCCTGTTCCGGTGGTTCGATTTCGCCACTCCGGAGCAAGCGGCTGAAATGGCTGCAGAGGCGGGGTTCCGAACTCAACATCCAGTCGTCCCTACATCTGGCGAGGGTTGGGAGCTTGCCGAGAATCATCAGGGCTCGTGAGCAACACCGCCGAACCCGGCGCTGCACCTGACACCGCCCGCTGACTTGGGACGCACCGCTCATCGTGTGATGGCGGTGCAGGTGAGCTGTTTGTTCGGCACCAGAGGACTTCAGCGGATGCGGCGGAGGGCTTGGACCGCATTGCTCTGCCTTCCCGTGACCGCGAGCTTGGCCGCCGCCGTCGGCTGGGGTGCGCGAGAGGCGTGGATCTTTTACCACGGCTGGATACCGCCGGTGGTGTGGCTGGGAGGCGTCATCCTGCTTACGGTCGGCCGGCCGCGAATCCGCGATGAGGACGCGGCCCAGATCCGGCGGGCGGGACTCGCGTGGGTCGTGTTCGCCTACGCGATCGCGCTCGGGCTGCTCGGGCCGATGTTGGCCGTCCAGCGGGATCGCCACCTCGGGCCGTGGTTCGTGCTCCTGCTGGCACCACTCGCGTGGGCCGGCGTTACCGGGGTGTGCCGGGGCGAGTGGGCGCGCGGGGTCGGGGCGTGGTTGGTCCTGTACGGCCAGTTCTTCGCCCTCATCTACAACATCACCCACGGCACGTCCGGGATCGGGTGCTGGTCTGGCTGGGTGTACTAGCCCAGAGGCCGAACCCGGTGCTGCACCTGACACCGCCATCTGATTCGGGACGCATCGCTCATCCGATGGTGGCGGTGCAGGTGAGCTTGTT
>NZ_JAXBLV010000083.1:0-1406 GCF_034097035.1 Gemmata algarum | reverse complement strand
ACCACCCGGCGCGGGTCCCGGCGCTCCTCGGCCCTCACCGCCTCACACGGCGGGGGCTCGCCCAGACGCGCCTGCCACTGGTCCAATTCGGTCAACACGTCCCCGACGCGACCCTGCCAACATGCCCGCATCCAGACCCGGTATTGGGACCAACCGGCGGCCTCATCGGGGCTCACGGCCGCAGCCGCCGAGAACACGTAACACACCGCGTGCCGGAAATCCGCGATCGGCTCGAGCGCACCAAAGTACCCGCGCCCGATGGTCCAGTTGTACGCCTGACCGTCGGCCACGAACGCCCGACGCGGGGCCTCGTAGAAGTGCCGCTCCTGGGCTTCGGCGGCCATCATCGGGCCGAACGAGGCGCTCGTCTCGAGGCTCGCCACACAGGTCCGTGCCAACCGCTCCGGGGACCAACGCGGGCGCTCCCGGGGCTCGTCGCTGGGTGGCACCGGAGGCGCCGGTTCGCCCCGGGTTTCTGGGGCCGTGGCCTCACCCGCGAGTCCCTTCATCTGTTGCACCAAGCGGCGCACGCGGCGCGGGCATTGGAACCCGTCGGGCGGTTCGGGGCACGGGTCGGTGGCGAACGTGGGGCCGCTCAGGGTGGCCAAACAGGCGACCTTGTCTTCCTTGTTCTGGGCCTCGTGAACACCCGGACCGGCGCCCGCGGCACGGGTCCGGATCCGCCCCCCGTCGACCTCGACCACCACGACCTCGGGCACCACCTCGGTCCGCGGTTCCAACTGGCGGCGCCGGTGCTCGACCACCTTCCGGTCGCGCGCCGCGATCAACTCCCGGCCCACCTCGTGAGCCAATCGCCGCACGTGGTTCTCGCTGATCGAGATCCCGGTCATCCGCACCGCGTCGGCGGCATCACGAAATGAGGAGAACCGCGCGGCGGCGGTGACGACGAACTCGACGACGGAGGAGCTGAAGGCGTGCTCATCCAGCCCCAGAGCCGCCCGCAGGGGGGAAAAAGTCCCGTCGGCAGGCGGGACCGTGGGCGATCCGTTCGGCCTGTTGAACCGTGGCCCCTTGCGCCGCGAGTGCCCGGGTGTGGGGTCGGGTCGGGCACCTCTGGTCACACCCGGGGCATGGGGACTCCTCGGGCACCTTCTGGGCCTGCTGTTGGAGCGCGCCCGCGGTCAGCCCTTGTGCCGCCGCGGTGGCGATTTGCTCCATCGTGCGGAAGTCCACGTCCAACCCCGGCCCGTCCTCACCGAACGCCCGCTTGGACACGATTTTGCCCCACTCGGCGGCCAACTCCCGGAGCCGGTCCAGTTCCGTGGTCGTGAAACGTGGCGTACTCATGGCTCGTCCTGCCCATCAGTTACGACGAACGCGCACACCGCGTTTCCATCATCCCTGCCGGCGGCCCCGAGGTCCATTACAAACCGTGGCGTGGCCTC
>NZ_JAXBLV010000082.1:0-1444 GCF_034097035.1 Gemmata algarum | reverse complement strand
CCAAGCACCGGTGGGCGAGGTCGCGGATTTTCGCGTGGTCGTGGTGCTCGCCCACAACGGCCTGAATCTCCTGGGCCAACAGCTCGTGTTGCCACGCCCGGCGCTTGTCCGCGTGGCTCGGGCGCCGGTTCGGGTCGTCCCAAGGGGAGGCCGACCGATGCCCCACCCGTTCTTCGGCCTCCCGGTCCCAGGCCCATACCTCGGTCATGGTGAACGACCACAGGCACAGATGAAAGGACCCGATATTGGTCGGCAACCGGCGCACCTGTTGGTGGCCCGCACCGGCGGTCTGCTTGAGGTCCCGGAAGCACGTCTCCAGGGCGAACCGGTCGGCCACCCGCTCGAGGATGTCGGCCACCGTCGCGGTGGTGTCGGTGCCGAAGAATGCGACCCACCCGTGGGGCTCGTCCACCCGCACCACCCGGATCGCACCGCCGGCCGGGCGCCACGTGGCCACGAGCGTCTTGTACTTCTTCTCGACCGACTTCCCGTACACGGTGAACGTGCCGGTACTCCACCCGCCGTGGTGGGCGGCCCGCTTGGCCAGCGACACCCGGTCCGTGCCATACACCCGCGGGCGCCCGCGGGTGCCCGGGGCTCGCGGGCCCGGCACCGAGCACCGGGCCGCGTCCCGCCGCAACCGGCTCACCACCGTCACCCCGAGCTTGCGCAGGGGCTTGAGCACCGGCCCCTGGGCGTACGCCCCGTCGGCCACCACCCACACCGCCTTCCCCCACAACGTCAGCCACCCGTGAGCCCACCGCACCAGGTCCACGGCCATCGCCAGCGTGGTTGCGAACGGGGGCCGATCCGTCGCCCGGACCGCCCCCACGTTGGTCCTGCGGATGTACAACCGGGCCAACAGGGGCAGGGCCACGACCCCGCCCAGCGGGTGCGCCACCAATAACCCGAGGACCACCCACACGTGCCCGTACACGAACCCGCTCCCGGCCGGCCCGGGTGTCGGGTTGTGATGCACCCCGGCCCCTTGCACCTTCGACCCGTACCGGGCCGTCGGGGTGTCGTCCAACGCCAGCACCACCCGCGGCCCCGTTGCCACCACGGGCTTGAGCACCTCGAGCAACAGCCGCGTGGCGATGCGGTCGGTGCGGCGCCCGACGGCCGCGACCGTGGCGTAGCACCGGCGGTACTGGGTGGAGAGCCCGGCGGCCCGAATCCAGTTGCTCAGGGCGCGGCGCCCGCGGGTCAGGATCCGGCCCAAGAACAGGACCACCAGCCGGCGCCCGGACCGCGGGTCCAACGCCCCCGCGAGCACCGAAAACCACTGGCATCGAGGGACCGGGGTATGCGACGATAACATGGCCGCGTCCGTTCGGAGTACGTTGGTCGTGTGGTAACGCCATCGTCCCGGGCGGACCGGCACTCGTCTACTACCAATCCCGAGGCTCACGCCAACGGCCTAGAACTTCGCGGAAAGTACAGA
>NZ_JAXBLV010000081.1:0-1467 GCF_034097035.1 Gemmata algarum | reverse complement strand
TACTACTCCGTTAGAGGTCGGAATCGACTCAAGGGATTCGGACCTCTAATGTTGCATGAAGACCTACACTCCGTGCCTCGAACCTGCGGTTCTCGACCGGCTCCGTGAGTACGCGGATCTGTTCGCGGATGAGTTCCCCCAGTCCAAGCCCGCCGCGTGGGCCGGTGTGTACCTCCAGGGGTTGCTCCTGGACGGAGAGCGCAAATCCATCGAGCCACTTTCGCACCGGGTCCGGCTTCCTGAGGGGCTCTCCTCCACGGACCCCGAGCAGCCGCTCCAGCAGTTCGTCAACCAGAGCCCGTGGGACCACGACGCGGTTCTCAAGCGGTACCGGGCTCACTTGGCGCACACGTTCGCGTCCCCCGACGGGATCTTCCTGTTCGACGACGTCTCGTTCCCCAAGCAGGGCACCCACTCCGTTGGCGTCCAGCGGCAGTACTGCGGGGCGTTGGGCAAGAAGGCCAACTGCCAGGTCGCGGTGTCCGTGCACTACGTCAGCCCCAAAGGGCACTACCCGCTGGACCTTCGCCTGTACCTGCCGGATTCTTGGCTCACGGACGGTACGCGGCTCGATAAGGCGGGCGTCCCCAAGGACCAGCGGCGCGCCTTGACCAAGCCCGAAATCGCGTCGGAGTTGTTGGACCGGGTCCGGGCCGAGGGGTTGCCCGGTCGGTCCGCGGTGGCCGATGCCGGGTACGGTGTTTCGGGACCGTTCCGGGCCGGGTTGGAGCAACGCGGGCTGACGTACATCGTCGGCGTGACCGGAGATTTCGTCGTGTTCACGGAACAACCGACGTGGGACCGGCCCGAGCCCGGTCGCCCCGGCTCGGGCCGGCCCCGCACACGGCCGCCGTTGGCCCCAAGCCGTCCCCGGCCTGTAGCCCTGAGTGCATTGGCCGAGCGGGTCCGGCGGCAACGGGTCGATTGGCGTGAAGGTACCAAGGGGATGTTGTCCGGGCACTTCGCGTGGCTCCGGGTGTGGCCGGGCCACGGGTGGAAGACGGGCGACTGCGCGGACGAACAGCCGTTATGGGTGCTGATCGAGAAGCCGGGCGACGACGGCCCGTTGAAGTTCGCGTTCTCGAACCTGCCGGCGGGCACGAGTCGGATCGGGGCGGTGCGGTTGTGGAAGAGCCGGTGGCCGGTGGAGCAAGGGTACCAGCAGTTGAAAGAAGAGTTGGGGTTGGACCATTTCGAGGGCCGATCGTGGCGCGGGTTCCACCACCACGCGGCGATGGCCCTGTTGGCCTACGGGTTCTTGCTCCTGGAGCGGCACCGGGCAACGGAAGAACGCATGCAGAAGAAGGCCGCCCGCCCCGAGCGGGTAAAAAAGGGCTACCGAGCCGGTGCTCACGTTACCCGGCATTCGGCGCGCGTTGCAGCGCCTGCTGATGCCCTTAGCCAAGCCCGACTGTACCTACTGTCGAGCGGCCCACCAACACCCGCTCAAAGAGTAACGGAGTAGTA
>NZ_JAXBLV010000080.1:0-1496 GCF_034097035.1 Gemmata algarum | reverse complement strand
GGCCCAATGGCACTTGCTTTGTACGGCAAAGTGTCCCCGCGTGGTTCGGATAGCCGTTTCGGTTCCGTACGTTGTGCCGTTGTGGTTCCATTCCGCAGAGGCCGCCTGAATGACCGCGGGTGCATCGGATCCGGGTGAGCGCGAGTCGGCTCTGGAGCGGTTGTGTGCGGTGCTGGACCCGGATGTCATCAACGGGGCCCAGCCGACGGGTGCGGCCGCGGTGTACACCCCGTGGGTGGTGCTGTGGCTGATGGTGTACCAGCGGCTCCACGCGAACGCGTCGCTGGCCCAGGCGGTGGCCGCGTTGCTCGGCTCGACCGACCTGCTGCCGCCCAACCGGCGGGTCACCGCGGGCACCCTGTCGGCCAACACCGCGGCGTACAGCCAGGCCCGGTCCCGGCTCCGGTCCCACATTCCCGACGACGTGGCCGACCGGGTGTTCGACACCCTGGTGGCCGGGACCGCACCGTCGCTCGGCACCCGTCGGGTGTTCGTGGTGGACGGCACCACCATCACCCTGGCCCCGACCGCCGAACTGCAGCGGGTGTTCCCGCCGGCCACCAACGGCGCGGGCACCAGCGCGTGGCCGGTGTGGCACTGGGTGGTGGCGCACGAGCTGGCCAGCGGGTGCGCGATCCGTCCCGAGACCGGCCCCATGTACGGCCCCGAGCGGGTCAGCGAGTTGGCCCTGGGGCTCCGGCTGCTGTCCCGGCTGCCGCCCCGGTCGGTGCTGCTGGCGGACCGCAACTTCGGGGTGTTCGCGTTCGCTCACGGGGCCAAGCAGGCGGGCCACGAGGTGCTCACCCGGTTGACCGAGGCCCGATTCCGGGCGTGGGTGAAGGGTGCCACCGCGGTGGCACCGGGGGTGTGGAAGCGGGCCTGGGAGCCGAGCCGCTGGGATCGCCACAACCACCCCGAGCTGCCGGCCCGCGCGGAGCTCACGGTGTGGCTCCACGAGGTCCGGGTATCGGACGCGCGGACCCTGTGGCTCGTGACCACGTTGGACCGTCCGAGTGCCGAGCTGGCGGACCTGTACCGGCACCGGCAGGACGTGGAGACGGACATCCGGGACGTGAAGCGGACGCTGAAACTGGAGGAACTGCGGGGGCGGTCGGTGGACACGGTGCGGAAGGAGCTGTCGGCCGGGTTGGTGGCGTACAACTTGGTGGTCCAGGTGCGCCGGCTGGCCGCCGCCCGAGCGGGCGTGGCGCCGCGCCGGCTCAGCTTCGCGGGCACGTGGAGCTTGACGGCGGTGGTGCTGCTGAGTCGCACCACCTGGTCGGCCGCGCAGTGGGACCAGAAGTTCGAGTGGGTGCTCCGCGGGGCGGCTCAACGGAAGGTGCCCGAGCGGCCCGGGCGCACGTACCCCAGGACCGTGATCCGACGGGCACGCAAGTTCCCCAACCGGCCACGGAGCACACTACCGGACGCACACGAGCCGCAACCGCCCGCACGAACCGATTGACACTTGACATCACAAAGCAAGTGCCATTGGG
>NZ_JAXBLV010000008.1:0-16328 GCF_034097035.1 Gemmata algarum | reverse complement strand
GCCGGCGGCGCGGGCCGCCCGCGCCGCCCCCTCCTTGCTCCGCCGAGCGATGCTCGCGAAGCTGGTGCACACCTGGGCCACCGCCCCCTCGATGTGTCGGGCCGTCTCCCCGAGTTGTGCGGACAGTACGTCGAGCACGACCCCGACCTCGGGTGCGCGTGCGGTGTCGGTCGGAGCCATCATCTTGCCCCCGAAGGTCACGTTGGGCCGGTCAGAGGCCGAGGGCCGCGCCCAGGCCCGCTAGACGCAGGTACGCGGCCGCGGGCGGCTGCACCCCGGCGGCCGAAAACGGGAGCCCGCGCGCCCGGCACGCGCGGCCGGCCGCGAACAGGAGCTGCACCGCCCCGGTCGGCAGGAACGGGGCGGCGGAGCAGTCGAACGTGACCCCGCGCCGGCCGTCCACCGCGGCCCGAGCGGCGGTGAGCAGGGCCGCGAGTTCGTCCGCTTCGACCGTCTCGGTGAGGGTCAATCGGATGGGGCCGGCCGAGGCCGGGGGAACGGGGGGGCTCATTGTGTCCTCGCCGGTGCTGATAACAACCCCAGATCGAAGCTCCGTGGGCATTGTTGCACACGCTTCAACCCCTCGATGAATTCGTGCAGCGACTATTGTCGGCCGCGGGGTTTTCATGCCCGCGGATAGAGCCCCTTTAAGGGGACGTGTGAAAACTGACACGGCTGCGCGAACTGAGAAAAAAAGTGCCAAGTTTGTCCGCATTCCTCCTGTCAGAAAATCGGCGTTCTAAACGTTGAGCATTGGCCAGACCTCAATCAGCTTTTGCCGGTGCCGCAGCAGCTTGCAGCGATCACACCGGCTACTGACCATTTAGACTGACCGGCCGCAGTTCGGTCGGCACGAGGACGTTCGTACCCGGAGACGCGCAATGGCCCGACTCGCACCCCAGCCCGGCTCGTCGAACAACGGTCACGCGGCGCCGCACAACCGGTTCGCCGGCGCGGACCCGGACGCCTCCGCCCACCGGGCCAGCGCCCGCGACCGGGCCAAGGAGAAGGCCAGCGCGCGGACCGCGGCCAAGCGGCAGCAGGCGGCCGAGCGGATCGCCGCGGCTACCGAGCAACTGTCCGGGGGCGTGGCCGAGGCGAACGCCGCGGTGGCTCAGCTCGAGCGGCAGATGGAGCAGATCGCCAGCGGGGCGGTCGAGTCCTCGAAGGCGGCCGAGAGCAGCCTGGCGGCGATCGAGGAGATCAACGCGGCCAGCACCCAGGCGGTCGCCGCCGCCGCCCAGTCGCTCCGCAAGGTGAACAACATCCAGGAGCTGGTCCGCGGGGCCAGCACCGACATCGAGCTGCTGATCCAGGGCGTCAGCACGTCCGCCCAGGCGAACATCGAGTCGGCGAAGCTGGTCGCGCAACTGGAGCAGCAGAGCGCGGAGATCGGGACCATCGTGGAGGCGGTGGTGCGGATCGCCGACCAGACCAACCTGCTGGCGCTGAACGCGGCCATCGAGGCGGCCCGCGCGGGCCAGCACGGCAAGGGGTTCGCGGTGGTGGCCGACGAGGTGCGCAACCTGGCGGAGACGAGCGAGAAGTCGGCCCGCAACATCCGCGACCTGGTGGAGAAGATCCAGGCCGACGTGAAGCTGGTGGTGGCGGACGTGGAGAAGGCCGGGCGGGCGGCGGCCGAGGAGGTGGAGAAGGCCAAGAAGGTGACCGCCGACCTGAAGCGGGTGGCAGACGACACCGCTGACATCCAGAAGGCGTGCGCGGCCATCAACGACGGCGCGAAGGAGGCCGCGACCGGGGCCGAGCAGTTCCAGCAGGGCGCGCAGGCGGTGGCCAGCGCCTCCGAGGAGGCCAGCGCCGCGGCCGAGGAAGCCAGTAAGGCGGTGGGCGAGCAGGGCAAGGCGCTGGAGGAGATGAGCAAGGGGGCGGACGAGCTGAGCAACATGGCCGAGGAGCTCAAGACCTCGACCAACTCGGAGAAGTCGAGCGAGGAGCTGGCGGCGGCGGCCGAGGAGCTGTCGGCCACGATCCAGGAGGCGAACGCGGCGAGCCAGCAGATCACGGCCGCGATCCAGCAGATCGCCAAGGGCGCGCAGGTGCAGGCCGCCGCGACCACCCAGTCCGGCACCGCCGCCAAGCAGATCGAGGGCGCCGCCCGGGCCATGCAGGGCAAGGCCACCGAGTCCATGGACCGGGCCGACGCGCTGATGAGGCTGCTGGCCGAGAACAAGGCCGGGGTGGACGCCATGATCCGCGGGATCAACGACGCCGCCACCGCCTCGGTCAAGTCGGCGTCCAACATCAAGGCGCTCGAGGAGCGCACCCGGATGATCGACAAGATCGTGGACGCGATCGTGAACGTGACCATCCAGACGAATCTGCTGGCGGTGAACGGCGGGATCGAGGCGGCCCGGGCCGGGGAGTACGGGCGCGGGTTCGCGGTGGTGGCCGCGGACGTGCGGAACCTGGCCGGCGAGTCGAGCGAGAACGCGGACAAGATCAAGGACCTGGTGCGCAACATCCAGAAGCAGATCACCACCGTGGCCGGCGACATCGAGGCGTCCGGCAAGGAGGCCGCGGGGGAGGTGCAGAAGGCCAAGAAGACGACGGCCGACCTGGAGCGCATCACGGCCGACTTCGAGGAGGTGCGCCGCGGGGTGAGCGAGATCAAGGCCGGCCAGGACCAGGCGCTGCAGGCGGTCCAGACGGCCGCCGCCGCGGTCCAGCAGATCGCGAAGGCGGCGCAGGAGGCCAGCGAGGTGGCGACCCAGGCGTCGGCGGCGGCCCAGCAGGGGGGGAAGGGGATGAACGAGCTGGCGTCGGCGGTCGAGGAGATCTCGGCCCTGGCCGACGAGCTCCAGAACTGACCCCCACCCCTATAAACGGAGGATCGCACATGGCGGAGCAGACTTCCGCACTCCGGCCCCCCGCGGGCGACGGCGCGGGCGAGGCACACGAGCTGGTCACCTGCGTGCTGGGCGGGGTCGAGTTCGGGATCGACATCAGCGCGGTGCAGGAGATCGTGCGGCGGCCCAAGATCACCCCGGTGCCCCGGGCCCCGAGGTACGTCGAGGGGGTCGCGAACCTGCGGGGCAACGTGCTCCCGATTGTGAACTCCCGCGCCCGGTTCGGGATGCCGCCGGCGGACAACGCGGACAACAACCGCGTGGTGGTGGTGGAACTCAACGGCGCCCCCACCGGGCTGATCGTGGACGCGGTGCGCGAGGTGATGCACGTCCGGCCGTCCGACGTGGAGCGCGCGCCGGCCGCGGTGCAGAGCGTGGACGGGCGGTTCCTGCGCGGGGTGGTGAAGCTGAACGGCGGCCAGCGGCTGGTGCTGCTGCTGGACCACAACTCGATCCTCGACGCGGCGCGGCCGGCCGACGACGCGGCCCCGCGCGGCCCGGACCCCGGCGCCGACCCCGCCGCGTCCGGCGCCGCCCTCCGCGCGGCGGCGGTGCGGGCCGAGGAGCACGAGCACCTGGTCACGTTCCGGGTCGGCGCGGAGGAGTACGGCGTCCCGATCATGGACGTGCAGGAGATCATCCGCGTCCCGCCCATCAGCACGGTGCCCAACGCCCCGGCCGGCGTGGTCGGCATCGCCAGCCTGCGGAACCGCATCCTGCCGGTGCTGGACCTGCGGGCCAAATTCGGCCTGCCCCCGCTCCCGAAGGACGCCCGCCGCGGCGACGAGCGGTGCCTGGTGGTGGGCGTCGGCGGGGCCGCGCTGGCGCTGCGGGTGGACGCCGTCAACCAGGTGCTCCAGGTGCCCCAAGCGACGGTCGAGCGCACGCCCCCGATCATGGGCGGCGGGGCCGGGGACACCCAGGTCCGCGGCATCGCCAAGCTGAACGGCGGCAAGCGGCTGATCATGCTGTTGGCGGTCGAGAAGCTGGTCACCCAGTCGGAGCTGAGCGCGATGACCGAGACGAGCGGCCGGGCGGAGCAGGGGGCCGGCGCGGCCGAGTCCGACGAGCGCCAACTGGTGACCTTCAAGGTCGCCGACGAGGAGTTCGCGGTGGACATCATGCAGGTGCAGGAGATCGTCCGGCTGGGCCGTGTGACCAAGGTGCCGCACGTGCCCGAGTTCGTCGAGGGGGTGGTGAACCTGCGCGGCAGCGTGCTCCCGGTGATCGACCTGCGCAAGCGGGTCCACCTGGCCCGCAAGGACTACTCGGACGCCACCCGGGTCGTGGTGGTGGACCTGGGCGGGTCGAAGACCGGGATCATCGTGGACGCGGTGTCCGAGGTGATGCGGGTCCGGGCCCGGGACCTGGAGCCGGCCCCGCCCATCGTCCGCAGCCGGTACGGGGACCACATCATCGAGGGCGTCGGCAAGCTGAACCGCGGGGACCGCATGTTCCTGCTGCTCCGGGCCGACGAACTGCTCAAGGCCGAGGCCGCGTAGGCCGCGTAGGCCGCGGCGGCCGTGCGGCGCCGGTCCGGCGCCCCGGGTTCGTTCCGTTGTGTCGTGTGGGGGCGGATCATGTCAACTACCAACTCGGCCCGCCCGGTGCGGGTCGTTCTGGCCGACGACTCGGCCCTGATGCGCAAGAAGCTGCGCGAGATCATCGAATCGGACCCGGCGCTCCAGGTGGTCGCGTGCGCCCGCGACGGGGCCGCCGCGGTGGACGCGGTGCGCGAGCACGACCCGGACGTGGTCACGCTCGACATCAACATGCCGGTCATGGACGGCATGACCGCGCTCCAGGCGATCATGCACGAGTCCCCGCGGCCCGTGCTCATCATCAGCTCCCTCACCCAGGAGGGCGCGCTGGCCACCTACGAGTGCCTGGAGCTGGGCGCGGTGGACGTGCTGCCCAAACTGGGCGGCACCATCTCGGCCGACATCGAGCGCCAGAGCCGCGATATCATCGAGAAGGTGAAGGCCGCGGCCCGCGCCCGGGTGCGGCGCCCCGGCGCCCGGCGCCCGGCCCCGGCCCCGGCCCCCGCGCCCGAAGTTGCGGTGCTCCCCACGGAGCGCAGCGCGGTCAAGGGTGCGCGGGCCGACCGGGTCGTCGCGATCGGCGTCTCGACCGGGGGGCCGAAGACGCTCCAGGAGGTGGTCCCGCAACTGCCGCCGGACCTGCCCGCGGCGGTGGTGATCGTGCAGCACATGCCCGAGACGTTCACCGCCTCGTTCGCCCGCAGTCTGGGGCGCACGAGCCAGATGCCGGTGAAGGAGGCCGAGGCCGGGGACGTGCTGCTCAACGGCCACGTGTACGTGGCCCGCGGCGGCAAGCACCTGATCTTCGCCGACCGGCGCCCGACGGGCGGGGTCATGGCGCGGTACGTGACCCAGCCGGCGGACGCGCTGCACATCCCGTCCGTGGACGTGATGATGCACTCGGCGGTGGAGGCGTTCGGGGCGCGGGTGGTGGGCGTGCTGCTCACCGGCATGGGGTGCGACGGGGCCGACGGGATGGTGGCCATCCGCCGGGCCGGGGGCGAGACCATCGCCGAGGACGAGAGCACGTGCGTGGTGTACGGGATGCCCGCGGTGGCCGCCGCCCGGGGCGGGGCCGCCCACGTGCTCCCGTGCCACGAGGTGGCGACCAAAGTTGTGTCGTTGTTGCGCCGCAACCGCTGACATCGGAAAACCCCAATGGACCTTCCCCAGGAAGAGTTCGCCCTGATCCGCGACCTGATCTACGACCGCACCGGGCTGATGTTCGAGGACAAGAAGCGGCCGTTCTTGGCGCCCCGGGTGGCGCGGCGGGTCCGGGCCGCCCGGTGCGACGGCCCGCGCGACTACTACCACCTGCTCCGGTACGGGGATCCGGACGGGCGGGAGTTCCAGGAGCTGGTGGACCAGGTGACCACCAACGAGACGTACTTCTTCCGCGACTACCCGCAGCTCGAGTGCTTCGCCAACGAGGTGCTGCCGCAGGTCGCGGAGCAGAAGCGCCGGGCCGGTGAATACGCCCTGAGCGTGTGGAGCGCGTGCTGCTCCACGGGCGACGAGGCGTACACCCTAGCCATCATCCTGACCGCGTGCCTGGACGACTTCAAGCGGTGGGACGTGCGGCTGTTGGGCACCGACATCGACACCAAGGTGCTGGCCGAGGCCCGCAAGGCCGAGTACCCGCGGCGCAACGTGAAGGATGTGGCCCCGGAGTATCTGGAGCGGTACTTCGTGCCCGTCCGCGACGGGTACCGGGTGGCGGACCCGATCCGCAAGATGGTCGCGTTCGAGCGCCTGAACCTGATGGACGCGGACCGCATGGGGCGGCAGCGCGGGTTCGACTTCGTGTTCTGCCGCAACGCGCTGATCTACTTCGACGACGCCTCCCGGCGCCGGGTCCTCGGGGGCTTCCACGAGGCGCTGCGGCCGGGCGGGTTCGTGTTCCTCGGGCACTCGGAGTCGGTGGGCCGGATCACCCGGGCGTTCGAGGCGGTGCAGTTCGCCGACGGGGGGGTGGTGTACCGCAAACCCGGCGGGCGCCGGCTCCCGACCGGCGCCGGCGCGTGACGGCGCGGCCGCCGTGACGCCGCACACCAACCCGCACGCTCCCGCCGATCCGACCGAGCCGGGGCCGTATAACTCGTTCGGGCGGAAGGCCGAGCCGCCGGTGCGGATGCAGGAGCTTAGACGAGAAGGGAAACGCTTATGAGCCCGGCACCCGAATGCGACAGCGCCACACCGGGCGAGCCGCCCGTGGCGCCCGCAACCGCGGACCTCGTGGCCGCGCTCGCGCGGAGCCTGTTGCGCCTGGAAGACGGGTCCGACCTGGGCGCCGCCGCGGGCGACGCGCGGGCGCTGGCGGGCGCGCTCGCCGGGACGGACCCGGCGGTCGTCCGGCTCGCGGCCCTGCTCGCGGAGGTCACGGTCGAGCTGCGGGACGGCCGGGTCGGTTCTGCCCACGGACTGACGGACGCGCTGCTGGCGGCCGCGGACGCCCTGGCCGGACCCACCGACCTGGTGTGTGTGGGCCAAGCTGAGGACGCGCTACGCGCAGCGGTCGCGCGGGCGCCGGGGCCGGCGCGGTCCGGAGCCGCGCTCGCGCCCTGGCCCGGCCCGGGTGATGCGGTCGCCGCCGACACGCTGGCACAGTTCACCGCCGAGGCGCTCGACGGCCTGCACGACGCGGAGGCCGCGCTCCTCGACTTGGAGGCCGGCGCCGACACCGCGGGCGTCGTCCACCGGATGTTCCGCGCGGTTCACAGCATCAAAGGCGCGGCCGATTTCGTGGGCCTGGCGCAGCTCCGCGCGCTCGGCCACCGGCTCGAGAACGTGCTCGAACTGTGCCGCGGCTCGCGCCTCGCGGTCACCCCGGCCGTGACCGACCTGGTGTTCCAGGGGCTCGATCACCTCAAGTCGATGGTCGCAGCGCTGTCGCCCGCGGGCGAGGCGGATCGCGACCTGGCCGCGTTCGTCGCGTCGCTGGACGCGCTCTGTGCGGGCGCGGCCGAGGGGCGCGGGGGGCCGCCGGGGGAGCCGCTGGAGGCGCTCGCGGGCGAGCTGACGGCGCTCGCCCGGAACGGCTCCCCGGGCGCGCTGGACCGCGTGCGCGCGGCGTCCGCCGCACTGGCCCCCGAGCAGGCCGGCGAGCTGACCGCGATCCTCGACCGGCTGTCGGCGGCCCGCACGCACCTCCTCGCGGCGATGGGCACGGAAGGGCCGGGCGCCGCGGACGTGGGCGCGCCGCTCCCGTCGCCCGCCCCGGCCCCGCGTGCGGCGACGCCCGAGCCGGGGCCGAAGCCCGCCCCCGCCGCCGCAACCGAACCGACCGCGAAGGCGAGCGCGAAGACGATGCGCGTGGACCAGCGCAAGCTCGACGAGTACGTGAACCTCGCCGGCGAGCTGGTGATCGCGCGGAACGCGCTGGTCCACGCGCACCGCCACTTCCAGTCGGACCGCGCCGGGCACGCCGCCCTCAAGGACGCCATCGACAAGGTGTGCCGCATTGCCGGCGACGTGCAGAGCAACGCGATGTCCATGCGCATGGTGCCCGTCGGCACCGTGTTCCAGCGGTTCCCGCGGCTCGTGCGCGACGTGGCGAAGACGCTCTCCAAACAGATCGAACTGCGGCTCGAGGGCGAGGACACGGAACTCGACAAGCAGGTGGCCGAGGCGCTGAGCGACCCGCTGGTTCACTTGGTGCGGAACGCGGCCGACCACGGGGTCGAAGCCCCGGACCGCCGCGCCGCGGCGGGTAAGCCGTGCGCCGGCACCATCACCCTGCGCGCCGGGCGCGAGGGGAACGCGGTGCTCATCGACGTGCAGGACGACGGCGGCGGCATCGACCCCGAGCGGGTCAAGGCGAAGGCGGTCGCGATGGGCGTGGTCACCGCGGAACAGGCGGCGGCGCTGTCGCGCGAGCAGGCGCTGCAACTGATCTTCGCCCCCGGGCTGAGCACCGCCGCGGCGGTCAGCGACCTGTCCGGCCGCGGCGTCGGCATGGACGTGGTGAAGAGCAACATCGCGGCCCTCGGGGGCGCGGTGACGGTCCACTCGGAGCCGGGGGCGGGGACCCGGGTGCGGCTCGCGCTGCCGCTGACGCTGGCGGTCACCACGGTGGTGCTGGTCGAATCCGGCGGCACGCTGTTCGGGGTGCCGATCGACACGGTTCAGGAGACCCTGAAGGTCGAGCCGGGCGGGTTCCGGCACCTGCGCGGGGTGCGCGCGGTCGCGCTCCGCGGGGCGATCACGCCGGTAAAGCCTCTGGCGGAGTTGGTCGGCCTCGACGGCGCGCCTGAGCCGGCGGGCGACCGGGTGCCGGTCGTGGTGCTCAACGTGGGCGGTGAGCGGTTCGGCGTCACCGTGGGCGCGCTCCGCGGGCAGCAGGAGGTCGTTCTGAAGCCGGTGCCGCCGATGTTCGGGCGGCTCGACGGGATCGGTGGGGCGACGATCATGGGCGACGGGAGCGTGGTGCTGGTGCTCGATCCGGTAGGGCTGTATCGGCTCGCGCTGGGCGGGGAGCGAACGGCCGCCGGCCCGTACCGCACGGGCCCGTGACCGCAATGTGATCGGGGCAAACGGGTGCGGGAACAATCCGACTGATTGACACCCGCCGGGCGGCGCGGGTTCTGCCCGCAGGGCCGGCACGGGACCGGAAGGCGCGCCCGGCCGGACCACGGGGATGCCGACAGCGGCCTCACCGTCGGCCGGGGGGGACGCGCTACCGCGCCCGCACTCCGGATGAAGCCACCGGCGCGTTGACCGTTACGAAGAAGACCGAACGCGCCAACATCCGACGGGCCGAGCCGCCCCGCGGGTTCTCGGTCGTGGCGGCGCGCCCCGCGCCCGGGAGGACAGTGGGACGACACGCGCACCCCGGCTATCGGGCGTCGAGCACCTCGCGGACCTTCTGAACCAGGGCGTCGGGCGAGAACGGCTTCTGGAGGAACGCCACGTCGGCCTCCAGCACCCCGTGCCGCACCACCGTGTCGTCCGTGTACCCCGACAGGAACAGCACCCGCATCTCCGGGCGCAGGACCCGCAGCCGCTCGGCCGCCTGCCGGCCGCCCATGCTTGGCATCACCACGTCCGTCGCCAGCAGGTGGATCGGCCCGTCGTGCCGCTCGCACAGGTGCAGCGCCTCCCCGCCGTGCCGGGCCTCCAGTACCGTGTACCCGGCCCGCTGGAGGACCATCTTGGCCAGCCGCCGCAGGCCGTCCTCGTCCTCGGCCAGTAGAACCGTTTCGCTCCCGCGGGCGGGCGTGGGGCGGAGCGCGGCCCCGGACTCGGAGGACGAGGGGGCGGACCGGTCGCGCGGCAGGTACGCCTTGAACGTGGTCCCGACGCCGACCTCGCTGTACACCTCGATGTGCCCGCCGGACTGCTTGACGATGCCGAACACGGTGGCCAGCCCGAGCCCGGTCCCGTTCTCCCCCTTGGTGGTGAAGAACGGCTCGAAGATCCGGGCCTTCGTGGCCGCGTCCATCCCGCACCCGGTGTCGGTCACGGCCAACCGCACGTACTGCCCTGGCCGGGCCTCGGGGTGGACGCTCACGTACCCAGCGTCCAGCGTCACGTTCGCCGTCTCGATGGTGAGCTGCCCGCCGGTCGGCATGGCGTCCCGCGCGTTGACCGCGAGGTTCATGACCACCTGCTCGATCTGGCCGGCGTCCGCCTGGACCACCCACGGCTCGGGGGCGCCGCGGACGGTCAGGTCCACGTCCGCCCCGATGAGCTGCGCGAGAATCCGGCTCATGCCGGCGAGCAGGTCGTCCAGGTTCAGGCTGGTGGGCTGGAGCACCTGCTTGCGGCTGAACGCCAGGAGCTGCCGGGTGAGCACCGCGGCCCGCTGCCCGGCGTCCCGGATCATCTCGACCGACTCGCGGTGCGGGGTCCCGCTCGGTAGCGTGTCGAGCACGATCTTGCTGAACCCGTTGATGACGGTGAGCAGGTTGTTAAAGTCGTGCGCGACGCCCCCGGCCAGCCGCCCCACCGCCTCCATCTTTTGGGCCTGCCGGAACTGGTCCTCGAGCTGCCGCCGGTCGGTGACATCGTCGATCACCCCGACCCATTCCAGCACCCGCCCGTCCGCGTCCCGCACCGGGAGCCCGCGGGACGCGACCTGGCGCCACGTGCCGTCGGTCCGCCGGAGCCGGTACTCCATCTGGAACGGCTGCCCCCGGGCGATGGCGTCGGACGCGACGGACCCAACCCGCGCGCGATCGTCGGGGTGGGTGCGCTCGAGCCAACTGGCGGCCGGGACCGGGGCGTCGGTAACGCCGAAGTAGTCCTCGCCCCCGTGAACGACGACCGGGGTGCCGTCCGGGGCCATGACCCAGACGATCTGGGCCGCGGCCGTCACCAGGGTGCGGTACCGCCGCTCGCTCCGCCGCAGGGCCTCCCCCCGCTCGGCCGTGGCCGCCCGTCCCCGCTCGAACGCCTGGGCGTTGTGCAGGGCCGCGGCGAGCAGCGCGGCCATGAGCTGGAGGGTGTTGACTTCTTGGTCGCCGAACGCCCCGGGGCGGTTAGAGAGCACCTTGAGGACGCCTACGACGGTGCCCTGGTAGCGGAGCGGGACGACGACCATCGAGCGGACCCCGACCCGGCGGCAGGCGTCCTTGTCGACGCGCGGGTCGGTCTCGGAGTCGTCGCACCGGAGCACCTCGCCGGTGCGGACGCACAGACCGGACAGGCTTGTGGCGATCTTGAGGCGGACGCCCAGGGACGCGGCGGCGGTGCCGGCGACGGCCTGGTACACCATCTCGTCCCCCTCGGCCAGCTCGACGACGGCCCCGTCCGCGCCGGTGAGCGTCTGGGTGCGCGCGGTGATGACGCGCATGACGGCGTCGGGCTCGAGCCCGGCGGTAGCCACCTCCTGCTGGGTGGCGACGATGGCCGCGAGCAACTCCGTTTCGGTACGCAACGGCCTATCGGTATTGTTGGTTTGACTCATCGCAGCGGGTCCGGCGAGAGAGTGCCGGCGCGCGTACGGTGGAACGCGGATGCCGGCCGGGCGTGCCGCCGTCGGAACAGTTGCGCCAGCAATGGGTCAAAGCTGTAGCCGTTCCGCGCCGTTCGCAATTTGTATTTCCGCTAAATAGTTAACACGATCTGGGCGCCCGTGTCAACGAGCCACCGGGGGCAGGCAGGACGATTGCAAAGTTTGGAATGTTGGTTAATGTGTTGACGGGTTGTGAGTTACTCCGTTGCGGAAGGGCACCGGTGGCACCCGTGTCATCCGACTCGTTGTTGGCGGCCTTTCAGCAACGGTGGTGTCCTGTTCGTCTTGCGTGCGGCTGCTGATGTGTGGTAAGAAGTTACGTCGTTGGCGTGGTGTTTGCCCTCGCGCGGGTCGAGATCAGTTATGGGCGACCTGAGTCGGTTCTGTTGCCTGAACGCGGGTTGCCCGGGCCACGGGAAGCGGAATCACGGGAACCTGACGGTGCCGGCCCGGTACGGGCCGAACAGCACCCGGGTGCTGCGGTGCTCCACGTGCCAGGCGCGGTTCTCGGAGCGCAAGGGCACGCCCCTGTACGGCACCCGGTTATCTGCCGACACGGTGGTGTCGGTGTTGGCCCATGTGGCCGAGGGCGCCGGTGCGCGCAAGACCGCTCGGTTGGTCGGAGTACACCGGGACACGATCACCCGGTACATCCGTCAGGCCGGCGAACACGCCCAGCAGCTCCACGATGAGTTGGTGGCCCTTTCTCCCCCGCACGAACGAACTCCAGCTCGATGAGAAGTGGAGCTTCGTGGCCCGCAAGGAGAAGAATTGTGGTCCCGAGGAGCGGCGCCGTGGGGACTGTTGGGGCCACGTGGCCCTGGACCCGGAGCACCGCCTGGTGGTGAGCCGGGTGGTCGCCAAGCGGACCGAGGACGCGACCGACGAGCGGGTGCGGGACGCGCATCGGCGGACCGACGGACGGACCATGCGGCTGATCACCTCCGACGAGTACCCGGTGTACGAGACGGCGGTCCGCGCCACGTACGGCCGAGTGGTGACCCCGCCCCGGACCGGGCGACCGGGGCGCCCGCGGAACCCGTACACGGTTATCCCGCCCGCGGTCACGTACGCGACCGTGCACAAGGAACGGAAGAACAACCGCGTGGTGGGCGTGAGTACGCGGGTGGTGTTCGGGACCGCGGCCGCGGTAGCAACCGCGCTGGTGGCGTCGGCGGTGAGCGCCGTGGTGAACACGTGCTTCGTGGAGCGGCACAACGGGACCGATCGGAACCGGTGCCGCCGCAAGGTGCGCAAGAGCTGCGGGGTCTCGAAGGACTGTGGCACGCACCGGGCCGCGACCGCGTTCCGTTACTTCAGCTACAACTTCTGCTGGCCCGTCCGCACACCGCGCGTGAAAGGCGAGGGCGGCTGCTATCGGGCACGAACCCCGGCGATGGTGGCCGGGCTCACCGATCACGTGTGGTCGCTCGCCGAATGGTTGGCATTCCCGGCCGTGCAACGCGTGTAGGACACCACCCAATGCCTTGGGATCACGGATGGCGCCGGCCTTCTTCGCCAGAACCAGGAACACCGCCTGGAACGCATCCTCGGCATCCGCTCGCGACCGCGTGACGCGCTGGCACACGCCCAACACCACCCCGCCGTGACGCCGCACCAGTTCGGTGAACGCATTCTGGTCCCGGTGCGCCTCGAGCCGCGCCAGTAGTTCCCCGTCGGGCGCGGCTGCGGGCTCCAGTCGCCGCAGGATTTCGGTCGGACGCGTCGCACTCATCGGTCCCCCTCCATCCCTTACTCCGCGGTACGGCCGGCGCGCGTCGCGCAAAAATCGCGACCGCGGCCCCGATGCTAACCTACCTGCGCTAGGAAAGTGCAGGCCGCGGTGGCATAATTCCGGCATGAGCGACACACCGGTCTTGCTGGGTTACGACCGCGGCACCGTGACCGTGACGGGCGGCCCCGACGGGTTCGTGTACAGCGACCTGCCGGGAGTCGTGCTCGACCCCCGCACGTCCACACACCGCGCGCAGGGCCGGCACTACCGCACCATCGTCGAGCACCTGATCAAAGAGAAACTGCCGTACGAGGACACCGCCCGCGGATGGCCGAAGGAGCCGAGCGGGTGGAAGCTCAACGCCGAGCGGACCGCCCGGGACTACCAACTCGCGGCCGTCGGCGACTGGACGAAGGCCGGGCGCCGCGGCGTGGTGGTAATGCCGACCGGCACCGGGAAAACGTTCGTCGCGTTCCTGTGCATCGAGAAGGTGGGCCGCCCCACCATCATCGTGACGCCGAAAATCGACCTAATGGTGCAGTGGGCACGCGAGCTGGAGCAGAGCTTCGGCGTCGCGGTCGGAATGGTCGGCGGGAACGAGCGCAACTTCCAGCCCATTACGGTCACCACCTACGACTCGGCGTACATCCACCTGGAAACGTGGGCGAACAAGTACGGCCTGATCGTGTTCGACGAGTGCCACCACCTTCCGGGGCCGTCGTACTCCGAAGCCGCGAACGCCAGCCTCGCCCCGTTCCGGCTGGGGCTGACTGCGACACCCGAGCGCGCCGACGGCGGCGAACAAATGTTCCCGCAACTCATCGGCCCGATCTCGTACCGGCTCGACATCACAGACGTTGCGGGTGAGTTCCTGGCCCCCTACGAAACGCGCCGGGTGTACGTCGAACTCACCCAGGAGGAAGAGGAGACGTACCGCAACTGTCGCGAAGAGTACCGCAAGTTCGCCGCCGACCGCGGCATCAGCATGAGCGGCCCGGACGGGTTCCGCCGGTTCCTCTTCGAGGCCAGCAAAGCCCCGGAGGGTTGGAAGGCGGTCCGCGCGTACCGCGAGCAGAAGCGCATCATGCAAACGCCGAGCGGCAAGTTCCGAAAGCTTGAGAACCTGCTCCAGCAGCACGCCAACGACCGCGTCTTGATCTTCACCGCTGACAACGCCACGGTGTACGAGGTCGCGCGCCGGTACCTGATCCCCGCAATGACGAACCAGACGAAGCCCAAGGAGCGCAAAGCGATCCTGGCGAACTTCCACTCCGGCGCGTTCAACGCGGTCGTGACGTGTCAGGTGCTCAACGAGGGCGTGGACGTGCCCGCGGCGGGCGTGGGCATCGTACTGGCCGGCACCGGCAGCGCGACCGAGAACGTGCAGCGGCTCGGCCGCATCCTGCGAAAGTACGCAGACAAACAGGCGGTGCTGTACGAGGTGATCACACGGAACACCGCCGAGGAGTTCGTGAGCGACCGCCGCCGCCAGCATCGCGCGTTCCAGTAACCAAGAAGAGGATTCACCGCAGAGGGCTCGAGAGGACGCAGGGAATTTTAAAGAGCGTGCAACCACCAGATCTGTCCTGGTCTTCTTTGCGCGCTCGCGCGCCCTCTGCGGTGAATAGTGCTTTATGTTGACCGGCAAGATGGTTCGAGTTCGGCACGCGAAGAACAAGCTGGTGCCGCTGTACATCGAACCGAGCGATGAGCACCTGCGCGCGCTCGCCGAGCAGCTCCTGCTCGCGTACCGCAGTGCGCCCGGGCGCACGCGCGGCGAGATCGAAGAGGAGTTCTCGGACCTCGTCCCCGAAGGCCCCCGCGGGCTGCTCCCCGCGGGACTCGCGAAACTGCTCGAAGACCGGTGCGAGTTCGAGGTGTCCGCGGACCATCCGCCGGACCAGCTCCGCGAGGCGGTGTTCAAGGCCGCGGCCGTTGAGCGCGCCGAGGCCGCCAATTCGATGCGCCCGTTCGACCGCGGCGCGGTCATGCGCCAGGTGGCCGAGCAGTTGTCGCTCACCATTCGACCCGAGGACATCGACCGCAGCTTGTTCGCCGACCTCAAGGACGAGCAGCGCGTCATCTCGTTCGACGACATCACCGCCGAGCAGCTCCTTAACCGCTACAACGTCGCACTAGCACAAGCGATTCTGCTCCGCGCCACGCTACTGGAGGTGCGGGTGTATGCGGAAACGCCGGCCCGGTTTCGGCAACTGTTCCGCGCCGTGAAGTTCCACCGGCTCATCTGTACGATCCAAGAAACCCCGGGCGGCAGCTACAAGCTCACACTCGACGGCCCGCTCTCGCTGTTCTCGTCCACGAACAAGTACGGGCTACAGCTCGCGATGTTCCTGCCCACACTCTTGCACTGTAAGGCGTTCGACCTCCGGGCGAACATCCGGTGGGGCGCGGAGCGCAAGGAGAAAACGTTCCAGCTCTCGGGCCTCGACGGGTTGAAGTCGCACGCGCCCGACTTCGGCGTCTACACGCCCCCCGAACTGCAAATGTTCGCCGAGTCGTTCGCGGCGAAGGTGAAGGGCTGGACGATCGATTCGGACCCGCACCCCATCCTGCTGCCGTCGAACACGTGGGTGCCGGACTTCAAGCTCATGCACACGGCGACCGGCAAAGAGGTGTTCGTGGAGATCTTCGGCTTCTGGCGCAAGGGCGACATCGAGGCGCACTACCGGAACCTGTCGAAAGGGGTGCCGGGGAAGTTCGTACTGTGCGTGTCCGAACAGATGCGCGCCGACGACGAATCGGAGGTGGCGTTCGGCGCCGGCGTGTATCGCTACAAGCGCACCCCTCTGGCGGACGAAGTGGCGAGGCTGGCGGCGCGGGTCGCCGGGGTGGAGACGGGCGGGCCATCAATCACGGCATTACTAACCGAAGAAGAAGCCCCGAAACCAAAAGCCAAACCCAAAACGCGAAAGAAAAAAGAGTAGGCGTTCACGGGGTCGCGAGCGGAGCCGGGATGAGTGATACCAAATCCAGAAGTTTCAAGTGGGAGTATTTAGGAATAGCGGACCGCATGGGTGGTCAGGGCCGTTCCGTTATTCACTTTGAGGGGTGCCGATAAGTTTGTATACGTGCTCGGGGTGTAACTGCTCCAGGGTGAACGCACTCAATTCTCTGGGAATCTTAGTAGACCTCATTCACGATAGCGTGGGCGTGTTCGTCCCCCTCCCCCTCCCCAACCGGTGCTCAAGCGGCCTTAGTTCGGTGGTCGG
>NZ_JAXBLV010000079.1:0-1509 GCF_034097035.1 Gemmata algarum | reverse complement strand
GCCGTGAACCCGGACCAGATACCCGTACAGTCGCGCCGCGTCCCGCAGTCGCGTCGCCAACGGCTCGGTCGCAGAATCGGCCAGCGCGGACGTTTTGAAGAACAGCGCGGCCAACTCGAGCCGCTCCATCCGGTGCTGACCGAACACGGCCAGAAAAGCGAGCGCCCGGCCGAACGTGTCCGGCACGCGCCACGTTTCCCACGGGGCCGCGGCCACCACCCGCGCGTGCTCCACGTCGTCGCCCCGCGCGCCGGCCGCCATCAGCAGCGACAGCCGTTCGGCCGCAGACAGCGTCCCGTAATGCTTCGAGAGGGATTTGGTGTTCACGGCGTGCCCTCCGCGCGGTGCTTCAAGGCCGCTTCCAGGGCCTCGAGTCGGGCCGCGACGTTGCCGGCCTCGATCGCCCGCAGCGCCACACCGGCCAAGAACCCGACCGCTCGCGCCTTCTCCAGCGTACCCGCATCTTCATCCGCGCGGACCGCGGTGACCTGCTCTTCCAGCAGGTCGATCACGTCTTGCGCGGTCTGGAGCCGGAACGTGATCGGGATTGCGGATGTACGCGGGGTTGTACACGCGTCGCCGGCGCGGCGCGTGCGCCGGTACTCGCGCTGGTAATCCCTCGCTCGATCGGGGCTCGAGAACGGCACGGTAAAGCCCTCAGTTCGGTTCAGGGATCGCCCCGGCTGGCGCCAAACCCGGCTGAGACGAGGACGGGGTGCCGGGTACGGGCGCCGGCACCTCGCCGGGCGCGGCTCCGTTCACGACGGTTTGATTGGCGGCAAGGTTCAGTTGGGCCAGGATCGCGGGGGCCTTGAGTTGCCGCACCTTTGCCAGTTCGCGGACCGCATCGGTGAACCGCTTCTGCGCGCGTGTCAGCATCCGGTCGAGGTGCTCACGGTCCTGCGGACGGGTCGGCGGGCGCACCGCCAGCTCCAGTTCCAGCGCGTGAACGGTGAGCCACCCGTTTATCACCCGCCGCGCGAGCAACTCCTCCAGCACAGTCGGGTTGTCGCCCAGCACCTGGGCGCGGAGCGCGACGACCTTCTCGGTGATCCCGGCTTCCCACACAGGATCGTCGCCCGCAGCGGTGCGGATCAGTTGCACCGTGGCCTGTCGCCCCAGATCCCCGAGCCAGTTGGACCAGCCCCGCGACCGGACCAGCGCCGCCACCTGAGCCTTCGCGCCCGAGTCGCCGGTTCGGGCCTTGGCGAACAGCTCGATCGCTTCCGCGTCGTTGCTCGGCGCGCGGTACTCGATCAGTGGGTTCCGCTTCTCGACGCGCTCTTTCAGGTTCGCCAGCGTGTCCCGCAGTTCTTGCAACTGCCGTTTCATGCGCCACTCCCCGCGGTGGTGTCGGTGGAACCCGAGCGCTTCCAGTACCCCATGCGTGACCGCACGCAGCACCCCGTTCGCCTCGGCCGTCGCCGTCAACAGTGCTGCGAACCGCGCCCGGGTCCGGTCCCGTTCCTCGCGATCCCGCCTGCGCACCTGGGTTGCGGCTTCCATGCC
>NZ_JAXBLV010000078.1:0-1510 GCF_034097035.1 Gemmata algarum | reverse complement strand
ACAACTCAGCGGGCGGTGTCAGGTGCAGCGCCGGGTTCGGCCTTTTGGCGAGCCAGTTCGGGGGCGATTGCCGGCCAATCCTCCGACGCGCACAGGCCGATTAACGGCCGCGCCTGGAAGTCATCGACCGGGAGCGACGCCACCAACTCGGGCACTCCGTCGGGGAACTCGAAGAACGCGGCTTGGTGCCAGCCGTGAACGAGGCCTGCCGAGGCGACTTGTCCCCAGATGACGTTGTACTCCACCACGGCACGCGTGCGCTCGACCCGGGCGGCCGTGGCCATGCCGAACACGACATCGAAGACCCGGCCCCGCGCCACGTCTGCGTGGCAATAGCATGTCTGGAGGACTCCACCGCTGAACGACCCTGACCAAGCAAGGAACTCTTCCGTGAGCGCCGCCGCCGCACCATCGAAGCGGCGCCTCTCTTGGGCGTAGTAGGCTCTCACGGCTCTGAGCGTCTTCGCGGTTGTCGCCGCCGAGTACTGCCCGATCACCATTAGGAACCGCTGCTCGGGTAGGCATCGGCTTTCTTCGAGCATTCGCCCTCCCGCCGCGCCTTCTGTGGCCGAACGAACAGCTCACCTGCACCGCCCGTCCCGATGAGTGATGCGTCACAAGTCAGCCGGCGGTGTCAGGTGCAGCGCCGGGTTCGGCGTGCTTTACCGCCCGTGTTCGCTACACCGTTTGGTACTGCTGCAAGTACTCCCACTGCTTCTCGCGGGGCAGGTGCTGCCAGGTCTGGAGGATGGCCTCGTACATGGGCAGGTACGGCGTGTCGTTCTCCAGATGTTCGCGGATGTTGCCCTTCCGCAGTCCCTCAGCGCTCCCCTGGAACGTCTTGAACGACCTCCCGCCGCCGAGCTGCGGGAAGAACTGGTCGTACACCTCTCGCTTATTTAGGTCGCCGAATTCGGCCGGTGGGACGTAACGGCCACCCGCCGGAGTACGGGCGTAGCGGTGGAGGAACCATACCAGCCGCACCATCTCCGGGCTGCGATCCTCTTTCACGGCCGTCGCCATCGGTAAGCCCTCTGGGTGCCGAACGAACAGCTCACCTGCACCGCCATGATACAGTGAGCGACACAACTGTGGCCGATGGCGGTGTCAGGTGCAGCGCCGGGTTCGGCCTCGGCACCTACACCCGGCGGAGGCGAGCCGCGATGGCCGCAACCGCGCCGACCTGCTCCGTGGGTACGAAGATGGTGAACCGCGTGGTGCGATACCTCCGCCCGCGGAACTCGGCGAAGTATCGCACCCCAATACGGGCCATCTCTTGGTCGAGCAGGTAGATGTTGTGCTCTGCGGTCTCGCGGAACACGCCTGCGTACTCGACAGCCCCAACCGGCTGGGGCAACTCAGCGACCGACCCGACCATGTGTTGCGCGCGGCGCTGCCACGCGCCCACCGGCCTCTTCTTGCGGGCTCCGCCGGGGCGGCCGGGCCAACGTCGGCCGCCCTTACCGCGACTTCGTGGCGAACGGCACATCGGAAGTCTGCGCCCTCTGGT